>JAQTYQ010000010.1 GCA_028688225.1 Opitutaceae bacterium
ATGACGATCCATGGACCACTACCGTTTGGGTCAATCCTAGCGGCGATTACAGCTCTTTGCCTAGGACTCCTGGCTACCCCACTGGGTGGTCGAGTGGGGGCGGGGTTTTCATCCTCTCGAGTACAAAAAATTCAGATGGCAGTATCACCTATCGTACGACCACCGGTGTCTATATCGCTACTCGAGCAGGCAATCCTAAATTCAACTCCACCGGCAGGAAGCTCGTCGGCGGAGCGCATGTGTCGGCATTCGGCCCAAACAGTGAAGTACTGGGGATGGGCGGCACGCCTGGGCAGAGAGGTGTATCTCCTTACCTGACTGGGAAGGGTCCCGGATATCAGGCATTCCCGTTTGTCTCGATGCTCATGAAAGAGGTGCAGATTCTGGATCAGGGGACCAGCATTTTGGATCCCATGGTTGCCCTCTATGGGTACAACACTGTCAAAGACGTTCTCTCTCGGTACACCGAGATGCATCTGATTGCGGCGGAACTTCACGCCAGTGCCTATGATAACCTGCCGGCAGGGGCGACAGTTGGCGACATGAGAGCCTACGTCCACGGCCTCGATGGCAGATATTATCGGGATTCAGGTGGAGCTGGTACCAACCTTCGAACGGGAGCAGTCAACTACCTTAACTATACGCCAATTGCCAGCAACCCAGCCGCAGACATCTCGAATTATCTGTATAGCTTTGCCCAATATTTTCACGAGCCCGTCCACTATTTTTGGCAGCCGGTCACGGGGGTCAACGGGAGGGATGCGTCTTTCAGCGAAACCATGGCTTATGTGGGGTCGTATAGCTATCTCCAGGGCCTGAATAGCCGGTTCTAGTATATGCAAATAAATAGAATACTCATGTTCAGTGCATGCATGCTGATGGTCCCACTCTGCTGCAGTGCCCGAGCAGCCGACCTCAGGCGCATCTTTCAAGAAAACCGCGCCGATCTCGACCGTCTTGTGCGATCCATGGCCGAAGACCACGTCGATTATGTTTCTGGCGAAAAGGCGATAGGGAAGAGCAAGAGTGGAGTTTCCGCAGAGCGTCTCGCGTATTATCGCGAGCTGCTTGCGAAGCTCCACCTAGAGAGCTTCGGCAATGTCAAAGGCCCGCCCTACTACGGGACGGTTTGTTCAGTGAATGCGGACGAGGGAGGGATCCAGTTGGGTTTTGCGTACGGGAACGTGCCCGAAGACCAGATTGTCCACTCGCTCGATGAGGCCGGCCAAGTCGGAGTTCCTCAGCACGTGAGCCTAGACGGACGTTGGTACATGTACGTGCTTCGCTATAGGAACCTCGTGTCCCGGGGTCCTGACTGATCCCAGCATGGCCGATCTGAAAGGCTTCGGTTGTCGTTGAAGCCGGTGCCAGCGCCTACGGTAGGCCGACAACCTTGTCGAGCCGGGCGATGGTGATCTTGGCGACCCAGGGGCCGCGGCCGACGGTGCCGGCATAGCGCGCGTCCTGGGCGGAGACGGAGGCGAGGCCGTGCTCGTTGATGAGATCGACCAGCTTCCCCAGCCGCGCGCCGGTCACGACCACGTCGGCCGTGGAAGACGAAGACGGAAGACGTCAGGTCTTGACTCTTGACAATAAGCCGTGTGGGGCGGAGAAACACGACCTGGAGTTCGGCCGCGGTGGCGCGGTTCGACTATACGTATGACAACGTGGGCCGGCGGTCCTCCGCCGTGCAGTCAGAATAAGGAATAAGGGGTCCGTAACACCTACGTGACGATGGTTTGGACCGGCGCTTGTTGTCGATATCGGCCCGGCTGACCGGCCGCAGCGAGGCCGGCTGCAGAGGACACGGGGTTGCACTTCTGCCGCGCGCCACCCGGGAAATCGCACCGAGTGAGGCTACAGTCCGGCCCGGTCCACATAGGTTTCCTCCGGCCGGACCGCGGGCCCCGCCTCCAGGATCATGCCGGCGGCCACGGTGGCGTTGGTGAACTCGTCGATGAGGATCAGGCTGCCGGTGTTGCGGTTGCGCTTGTAGCTGTCGTAAAACAGCGGCACCGCGCTCCGCAGATGGATGCGCCCGATGTCGTTCATGCC
Source organism: Opitutaceae bacterium (assembly GCA_028688225.1). Lineage (GTDB taxonomy): Bacteria > Verrucomicrobiota > Verrucomicrobiia > Opitutales > Opitutaceae > Fen-1467. The sequence continues at coordinate 2,056 of JAQTYQ010000010.1, forward strand.
GATCGCCACGTCTTCCTCCTGTTTGTGGAGCGTGTTGATGTTCATCTTGTACCGGACATCCTTGATGACGCACCGGGCCTCGCGGGTCGTATGGCGGAGGACATAACGGCCGCCGGGTTGCAGTTTTTTCTCGGCGAACCAGCAGACCATCACCTCAAGGTCCTGCCCGACCTGCGGCAGGTTGTGGGGTTTGGCCAGCATGTCACCGCGGCTGACATCGATCTCGTCCTCGAGCGTCAGCACGGCATTCATCGGGGAAAAAGCCTCGGCGACCGGCCCGGTCAGGCCGTGGATCTGCCGGATGCGCGTCCTCAGGCCCGACGGCAACGCCACGATTTCATCGCCGGGCTTGAACACGCCGCCGGCCATGCGGCCGGCGAGACCGCGAAAGTCGTGATGCACGTCGGAGTTTGGGCGGATGACCCACTGCACGGGGAAGCGCGGATCGACGTGATTGGCATCGCTGCCCACGTAGGCCGTCTCCAGGGTGTACAGCAGCGGACTGCCCCGGTACCAGGGCATCCGCTCGGAACGCTCGACGACGTTGTCGCCATGCAGCGCGCTGATCGGGATGAACGTGATGTCCGCAATCTCGAGGCGCGAGGCAAACGCGGAGAACTGCGCAACGATCTCCTCGAACACCTCCTCCCGGTACCCGACGAGGTCCATCTTGTTCAGGCACACCACGAGATGCGGGATGCGCAGGAGGGAGGCGAGGAAGGCATGCCGGCAGGTCTGCTCGACGATGCCCTTGCGCGCGTCGACCAGCACGATGGCGAGGCTGGCCGTGGAGGCGCCGGTCACCATGTTGCGGGTGTATTGGATGTGGCCGGGCGTGTCGGCGATGATGAACTTGCGCCGGGGGGTGGCGAAATAGCGATAAGCGACATCAATGGTGATGCCCTGCTCGCGCTCGGCGCGCAGTCCGTCGGTGAGGAGCGCCAGGTTGAGGTTCTCCTCGCCCCGTTGCGCGGTGGCCCGTTCGATCGCCTCGAGCTGGTCTTCAAAGATGGCCTTGGAATCGTAGAGCAGCCGGCCGATCAGCGTGCTCTTGCCGTCATCGACGCTGCCCGCGGTGGTGAATCGCAGGAGGCCCATGGAAAGGTGGCTTTTGTCGGTGGACATGCGGAAGAATGGGTGGCGGGACGAGATCTCAGAAGTATCCCGCCTTCTTGCGATCCTCCATCGCGGTTTCGGAGCGCCGGTCGTCGGCGCGGGCGCCGCGCTCGGTCACGCGCGCGGCCGCCACCTCCTGGATGATGTCGTCCAGGGTGGCGGCGGTCGATTCGACTGCGCCGGTGCAGGTCATGTCGCCCACGGTGCGGAAGCGGACGCGCCTGGTCTCATAGCGCTCACCGTTGAGCAGGGTGATGTAAGGCGACTTCGCCAGCAGCATGCCGCCGCGATTCACGATTTCGCGCTGGTGCGAGAAATAGATCGGGGGGATACCGAGTTTTTCCCGGGTCAGATACTGCCACACATCCATCTCCGTCCAGTTGCTGAGCGGAAACACGCGGAAGTGCTCGCCCTGGTGCTTGCGGCCGTTGAACAGATTCCAGAGTTCCGGTCGCTGATTCTTCGGGTCCCACTGGCCGAATTCGTCGCGGTGCGAGAAGAACCGCTCCTTGGCCCGGGCCTTTTCCTCGTCGCGGCGCGCTCCGCCCAGCGCGGCGTCAAATTTGAATTCCTCGATCGCGTCGAGCAGCGTGATGGTCTGCAGGGCGTTGCGACTGGGGTTGGGCCCCTTCTCCTCCACCGCCCGGCCGCGCTTGATCGAGTCCTCCACCGCCCGTACGATCAGGCGTGCGCCCGTGGTCTCGACGAGGCGGTCGCGAAACTCGATGGTCTCGGGAAAGTTGTGCCCGGTGTCGATGTGCAGCAACGGGAAGGGCAATTTGCCCGGCCAGAAGGCCTTTTGGGCCAGCCGGACCATGACGATGGAGTCCTTGCCGCCGGAGAACATCAGCGCCGGCCGCTCGAACTGGGCCGCGACTTCCCGCATCACGAAGACGGCCTCATGCTCGAGTTGGTCGAGATGTGTCAGGTTGTAGGAACTCATGCGGAAAGGATTGGTTTGACGGAGTCGGAGGCGGAACGGATGTCAGCGGGACGGCAGCTTGAGCCGGGAGTGCACCAGCGAATCAAGGCGTTCCAACGACTGAGCGATCGTCTCCCGGTCGGTCGTGATCACGAGATCCGCCTGAACGGGCGGCTCAAACGGGGCATCATGCCCGGTGAACTGCCGGATCTGGCCCTGGCCGGCCTTGGCATAAAGTCCCTTCGGATCGCGCCGGGCGCAGGTATCGGCGGACGCCTCCACGTATACTTCCACGAAATCATCGGCGCCGATGATGCGGCGGGCCAGCTCCCGCAGGGCGCGCGTCGGCGTGATGAAAGCGCAGATGACGACAATCCCCGCCTGGACGAAGAGCTTCGCCACCTCGGCCACACGCCGGATGTTCTCCGCGCGATCTGCCTCGCTGAACCCAAGGTCCCGATTCAAGCCCGTGCGTACATTGTCCCCGTCGAGCAGATGGGTGACCAAACCCTCCGCATGCAGGCGGCGCTCCAGTGCCGCGGCCAGCGTGCTTTTGCCCGAGCCTGAAAGTCCGTAAAGCCACACCACCCGGCCCTGCTGGCGCAGCCGCGCCTCTTTTTCTCCCCGCGACAGGATTCGGTCGAAAACTGGATGGATGTTTTCCGGCAGATCAGCCATTTGTTTGGTTCATTACCTAAAAAGATAAGTTATAGCCGGAGAGCGGAGCCTCGCGTCAATAAATCTTTTAAGGTCTTGGTGCCTTAGCGTCAATCATCGGCGCTGCATATCGTTCCTTTTCAGCAACCTCCAAGTAACGTTCCAACTCGCGAATCCGTGCGAGCACCACCCCGGACATCGCTTGTTCATCATCGGCTGGCAAACCCGGGTGCAGATTGCGCAGCCAGACATAGGCTTCCGGGTATCGTCCTTGTCGCTTCAGCAGTTCCGCATAAATTCGTCCGGCATAATAAGGCGCGTCCGGGGCTTCCGCCGCCTCCCGGTACCACCGCGCGGCGGCAGCAAGATCCTTCCGGGCGTAGAGATGGATGTTGGCCATCTCCACGCAGATCGCGGCGCGGTGCGGATGATGATGCCGCGCCTCTTCCAAGCGTTGCAGGGCGGCCGCAGCTTGTTCTTCGCTGATCCGTCTCCTCGCTTCCGCGGGCGCACCGCGGCCGTCGTCGGCCAGACGCCATTGCGCCATGTCGTAGGCGATCATGCGTGCGCCGTGCAGCCAGAAGCAAAGCGGACGTTCGTCGGCCAGCGTGACCAGCCGGACCAGCGCCTGCGTGGCGGGCAGATTTTCCTCCGTCCACACCCGATACGTCTGCAGCCAGAGCAAATCAGCCGCCAGGGCGCGAAACCCTCCCAGCAGCGCCACACTGATCCCCTGCCCTGCGATCGCACTGAAATTGTCGGCCCGGACAGCCGCCCGCGGCATCCCCTCCGCACGAATCACCCATGACTTCACCGGCTGCAGCACCGTCCCTGCAGCCAGCAAGGTTGAAAAGAAGATCACGGCGACTTTGCCCCTAGAGCTCACGGTGCCGGAAACAATAAACCGCCAGCCCGCTGAAAACAGCCATGTAGCCCACCGCGTAGATCGCAATTCCTCCGACGAGGTTGAGCGGCAGCGACTCTCCGGCGGCCACCTTGTCGGCGACAGCGAACAGCTGGAAGTCGGGCAAAGCCAGGCCGAGCAGCCGGCTGCCGCCGCGCAGCCAGAGTGAGTCCGTGTTTCCGGGAAAGTCGCGCACGAGATGGAGCAAATGACCCGCGACCAGCGCCAGAAAACCGACGCCCACGGCGAACAGGCTGCTCCGTGCGTAGCTGGCGACCAGCAGGGTGAGCGCGGCGAGCACGCCCAGTTTCAACCATTGCACCAGCCCGCACAAGGCAACGCCGGCATAGGCCACCCGGCGCCCATCCGGGAAGGCCTCAGGAGCGGTGCCCATCAGCGCCGTCTCCCGCCACCAGAGCAGCCCTGCCAGCAACGCGGTCCCCAAGCCGCAGTACCCCAGCAATAACAGCAGCACGCCACCGAGTTTGCCCAGGACGAATTCCATCCGCCAGACGGGTTTGGCGAGCACGGTGAGCACGGTGCGGCGCTCGATCTCGCTGAAGAACAGCTGGGCCATGCCCACGATGCCAAAAATCGCGCCAAAAACCGCCAGCGCCCCGAAGCCGGCGTCCAGCAGGAACTTCAACTCGGACGTGCCGAAGTTGAAGTCCCGCAGAACGAGCGCCACTCCGACCGTGGCCGCAGCCACCAAGATCAACAGCAGAGGCAGCCGTTGCCTCACGGCTTCGCGCAAGGTGTATTCCGCAATCAAGGCCACGCGGATCGGGGAAAACGTCACGCGCTTCATGATGGCGTATTCCCCCCGCCATTTCGGTCGCCGACCGTCTCCCGGAACACCCGATCCAATCCGATCCGCGGCGTTTCCACGCCCCGCAAGCTGCTCCCATGCGCGCGCAGCCAGGAGTCGAGTTCCTCGATCCCTGGGTCCGGGAGCGGATCGACCAGCAGGGCCACCTGCCTCTTCCGCTGCGTGAGCGCATCCACGGAGCCCTGCCGTACGATCCGGCCGCGGTGGAGCAGGACCACGCGGTCACAAAGTTCCTCCACTTGTCCGAGGAGATGCGAACTGAACAGCACGGTCCGCCCCTGCGCCTTGAGGCGTTTGATCAGTTTGCCGACCTCCTCGACGCCACCCGGGTCCATCCCGGAAGCGGGCTCGTCGAGAATAACCAGCCGCGGTTCCAGGATCAGCACCAGTGCCAGTCCCAGGCGCTGTCGCATGCCTTGTGAATACGTGCCCACGCGCCGGTGCATGGCGTTCCGCAGCCCCGCCTGGGCAATCACCGCCCCGGCGCGTTCCTGCAGTCCGCGGCGAGCCGCCCCGCCGAGCCGTGCATGGTAGCACACCAGCTCGAATCCGGTCAGCTGCGGGCAAAAATCCGGCGCTTCCGGCAGATAGCCCACCCCGAGCCGCGCAGCCACAAGGTCGCTTGGCACGCCGAACACCCGGCAGACCCCGGCGGTCGGTGCGAGCAGACCCAGGATGATCTTGAGCAGCGTACTCTTGCCCGAGCCGTTCGGTCCCAGCAAGCCCATGATCTCGCCCTCCCGGACTTGCAGCGTAACACCGTCCAAAGCGCGCACCCGGGGCCCGTGCCACGCCGGACGAAAATCCTTGGCCAGGCCTTCAACTTCGATGGCATTCACGACTCGCCTTACCGGATGGAAAACCCGTTGAACCGGCGGGCGCGGAGTGAACTCGCACGCTCGACCTTGCACACATAGCCGTGCATGCGCTCCTCAATGGCCGCAATGAAGCCGTCGACTTCGGCCTTGGCCCCCTCCACCTCGATGCGAACCCGTCCATCCGGCAGGTTCTGCACATATCCGGCGACCTCGAATTCCCGGGCGACCTGCAGGGCGGTGTAGCGAAAGCCCACCCCCTGCACGCGCCCGGAACAATGGACCACCTCGTAATGAACTTCGTCGCCGGCAGGCATGACGACAGGCTTGCCGGATCGGCGTTTTTCATCAATCCGCAAAATTGCGAGGAATATCCGCCCTCAGCGTGACAGGGTTTTTCGTTGCCTTCCCTGCTTTCCTCCACCCACACTGCGCGACCAGGCTGAAAAGCCCCTCCCGAGATGAGCGACTTTGAATCCGAAGGTTTTTTTGAGAACGAATGGGACGAATGCGGCGACTTGGCTTGGAACGAATTTGACTGGGAGCGCTACCTCCGGGAACAGGACGACACCCTGCATCGCTATCTCGCCCACTATGAAAGGCTGAAGGGCCATCCCGAGCGCATTGACGAGGCTGCCCGGCTGATGGGCTGGGATGACGGAGCGCGGGGCGGGGAGACGGACGGCGCCGGGGACAACCGGGATGCGGAGAGCGGGTCGGGTGACGCCCAACCCATCGGCGACAATTGCATCGAGCCTTACACGCTGCACCAAAACCCCGTCTTCATCGCCACCAAGGCCATCTATCTCAGTTTGAAGCGCGCCTGGGAGCGCCTGGCCGGCGAGGGCGACAAAATCCCGCAGCCGCTGGCGCTGCACACCAGCCTGCACCGGGGCGAGGAGCATGCCGTCCTCGGGGTGCAGGCGCTCGATCTGGGTGACTTTGCGCTGGCCGTAAGCCTCTTCAAACGGGCACTGCAGGAATTGAACCATACCCTGGCCCTGTCCGACGATCCTGCCGCCGTCGCGAACCGCTTCCTGACCGGCTGGAAGGAGGACGCGCTCCCCCGCCTGTTCGACCTGCGCGAAATCTGGCTGCGGGTCATCAACGAATGCCGGGAAGAACTGGAACGGCGGGTTGACGAGGAAGGTTGATCCCGCTGCAGCCTCCCGGATCGGACTGCGGCGGGCGGACTGTTTCCGAAAAGAGCCTTGCACTCGCTTTGCGGCGCCGTTTGCCTACCAACCCGCTTCCCGGAGAGATGGCCGAGTGGCTTAAGGCAGCGGTTTGCTAAACCGCTTTAGGAGTTAAATCCTAACGAGGGTTCGAATCCCTCTCTCTCCGCCAGTTTTCGGGTCTGCACCAAAGTCCAAACCGTCCTACCGCCGTTCGGCGCGCACCACGAAGATGGGAATATGCGAGCGATGGCGCACCGTCTCGATCGTGCTGCCGTAGAACAGATCGCCCAGCAGCCGGTGGCCGTGGGTCGTCATGGCGATGAGATCGCACTGCTCGCGCTCCGCGGCGCGCAGAATCTCCGCCGGAGGATTGCCCAGCGCCAGATGGGCGCGGACCTTCAGTCCGGCCGCCGCGAGCCCGGCCGCGGTGGTTTCCAGGTAATCGCGGTCGGATTTCATTTCCTCGGATTCGGCGGGCTGCAGCGAACTGGCAAAATGGCGGGCCACCCAGCCGTCCGCGACATGCAGCAGGATGAGCTCCGCTTCGAAACGCCGGGCGAGCGCCTGCACGTGCGGCAGCAGGCTTTCATCGGCAGGGGTGTGGTCGAGGGCGACCAAAATCCTTTGGTACATGGGCCTCCTCTAGTGGAAGAATGACACGATCCACGGCGTAAGGCCAAGAAAATCGGCCAGCAGCTTGGCGTTGAGCAAGGCGATCACGGCCGCCACCACCCAGGCCAGCGTCTGCAGCCAGGCCGGGTTGGCGAACCGGCCCATCTTGCGGCGGTCGCCGGTGAAGAGGACCAGCGGCACGACCGCAAACGACAGCTGGAGACTCAGGATGACCTGGCTCAACACGAGCAGGCGGGCGGTGCCGCTCGCCCCGTAGAGGGCCGTGCAGATGACGGCGGGAATGATGGCCAGGAGCCGCGTGATGAGGCGCCGCAGCCACGGCCGCAGGCGCAGGTTGAGAAACCCCTCCATCACGATCTGACCCGCCAGCGTGCCGGTCAGGGTCGAATTCTGTCCCGAGGCCAGCAGCGCCACGGCAAACAGCGCGCTGGCGGCGCCGACGCCCAGCATGGGGCTCAACAGGTGATAGGCATCCTGGATCTCGGCGACATCGTGCCGCCCCGCGCGATAAAACGTCGCCACGGCGACCACCAGGATCGCCGCGTTGATGAAAAGCGCGAACATAAGCGCGACCGTGGAATCGATGGTGGCGAACTTGATGGCCTCCTCCTTGCCGGAGGCGTGGTTCTCATATTTGCGGGTCTGGACGATCGACGAGTGCAGATAGAGATTGTGCGGCATCACCGTGGCGCCGAGGATGCCGATGGCGATGTAGAGCATCTCGGGGTTGCGGATGATCTCGGGACTGGGCACGAACCCGCGCAACACGCCCGCCAGATCGGGCCTGGAAAACAGGATTTCCGCCAGAAAACAGCCGCCGATGGTCAGGATGAGGACCACCACCAGGGCCTCGATGTAGCGGAAGCCCCGATGCTGGAAATACAGGATCATCAGCACATCGAGGGCCGTCAGGCAGACGCCGATCACGAGGGGAATGTGAAAGAGCAGATTGAGGGCGATGGCCGAGCCGATCACCTCGGCCAGATCGCAGGCGCCGATCGCCAGTTCGCACAGGACCCAAAGCCCGATCGTCACCGGCCGGGAGTAATGGTCCCGGCAGGCCTGGGCGAGATCGCGCCCGGTGACGATGCCAAGCTTGACCGCCAGGGCCTGCAGCAGGATCGCCATCAGATTGGAGAGCAGAATGACGCTCAGCAGCGTGTAGCCGAACGCCGACCCGCCCGCGAGGTCCGTCGCCCAGTTGCCCGGATCCATGTAGCCGACCGCCACAAGGTAACCCGGACCGGAGAAGGCCAGCAGCTTCCGCCAGAAACCGCTCTGCCGCGGCACGTCGATGGTGCGGTGCACCTCGGGCAGACTCGTGGCGACATTCACCCGCCGCCAGCCGCTCTCGGGCGCATCGGGCAGGTCAGGAGTGGGTTCCATGACGCCAAATCCTCAGAAACGCCGGGCGAGACCGCTAAAGATCAACGCATCGGGCGCCGGGCGCGAGATCCCCAGATTCACGCCGGCATCAAGCTGCGTGTCGCGGCTGGTCTGCCATGTGAGCCCAACGTCGAACGTGCCCACATGGGACCCTTCGCCGGCCAGCGAGGTCAATTCAACATAGCCGGCCACCGCACCGACGAGCGCGCGGCCGCACGTGATGGAATTGAACCAGACCGGCTGGCAGCCGCCCGCCGCGTCGTCGTGCGCCCACCGGATTTGGGTCATCGCGCCCCATTTCCAGCCGGCCGCAAGTTCGCCGGCCACCGGCAGCGCGACCGCGCCCTCCACCCGGCCGTTGCCCAGACCCCTGGCCGCGGTGGGCAGCTTGACGTCGGCGATGAGGCCGTAAGCCGTCCCCCCGTCGTCGTTGCCGCGGAAATTCCATTTGCCCCGCACAACCATGTCGCCGCACCCGGAGACGGCCGTCTTGGACCCGCCGAGCGGCTCCTCCACCTGCCGGATCCACGGCGCGAAAAAGATGCCGGCTTCAACCGTGTTGCGCACGCCGAACCTCAGGTTGAACGGCGCCACGCCCCACTCCGTGGTGCGCACCCCGTCGAGCCGGTCGCGGGTGTAATTTGCCAGATCCATCTCCAGTTGCACCCGTCCCGCATCCACCGTAAACGGGCTTTCCGTCACGTCGGGCCGGTCCGTGCTCAATTCGCGCCGCAGGGTGTCCGGCGTCGGGTGGCTCCACGAGTAGTGGCCTTTGCCCGCCGCCGGCGCGGCTGCGGACGCGGGCGGATTGCACGCGAACGCCGCGCAGACGCTGCAAGCCAGGAACCGGGGACGGAAGGCGGGGGAGATCACGATTGGCCGACAATTCGAAACGGTTATTTTGACTAGTCAAACTATTTTTCTAGTTGCCTCAAAAATTTGTCCCCTGTTGCATCCCCGGGTCATGGCCAGCAGCACGGTCGAAGACTACCTCAAGCACATCCTCCTGCTTTCCGAAAGCACCCTGGAGCTGGTCTCGATGGGCGATCTGGCCGGGGCGCTGGCGGTGGTGCCCGGCACGGTCACGACCATGGTCAAAACCCTGGCCGACGAAGGGCTGGTCGAGCATCAGCCCCGGCAGGGGGTGCGCCTCACCGCCGAGGGCCGGCGGGTGGCGCTCAACGTCCTGCGCAAGCACCGCCTCGTCGAAACGTTTCTCGTCAACGTGCTCAAAATGGACTGGGCGTCCGTGCACACCGAGGCCGAGCGGCTCGAGCACGCCATCTCCGACGCCGTACTCGACCGGCTCGACGCGCTGCTCGGCCATCCCGCCACCGATCCGCACGGCGATCCCATTCCGAGCGCCCGGGGCCGGCTCAACACGCAGGTGTATGCCACGCTCGCCACGTGCGCCACGGCCGCCCCGCTGCGGGTGGTGCGCGTGACCGACCAGTCGGGCGAGTTTCTCCGTTTTGCCGAGCAAAACGGCCTGGCGCCGGGAACCCCGGTGCGCGTGATTGACCGCAATCTGGCCGCCGGCCTCGTGACGCTGAAACGGCCGGACGGCCAAACCGTCGCGCTCAGTCTCGCCGCTTCCGGCTGCATCCTGGTGACGCCGGGCAAGTAACGGGCGCAAACGTCCCCGGGACTCCAGCGGCCGGCACAGTTTCGCTTCAGAATTCCCAACGCAGACGCAGCACCGGATTCCAGTCGTTCGCGCCGCGCGTGAACGTGCGATGCAGCGAGCAGTCCAGACGCATGCCCAGGGCGAGCAGCCAAGTGGCGCCCCCTCCGGCCGTGAGCGCCCAATCCGAGACCTTGGCCGATGACACGGCGAGCGACGATTCGGCGTAGAGCGAAAGGCTGCCAATGACAGGCTGGCTGAGCAGACCGGCGACGTACCAGATCGAATCGTATCCCGTATCGCTGTCGTTGCGGACGAGATCCCACTCGGCCATCGCCCCGAAAGTGGTCCCGCCCGGCTTGCCGATGGCCCAGGGAACGGCCACGCCGCCCTCCACCGCGCCGCTCCCCACCCCGTCCTTTCGCGTTGGTATCCGGATGTAGGGTTCCACCGCCGCCGCCGCCCCCAGCGTCGGGTCGTTCCAGAAGGTGTATTTCGAGCGCAGGCTCAGCGTCCCCATGCCCGAACTCGGGTCGTGCCGGCCGCGCAAATCAAATTCTTCCCGGAGAAACCACTCGATGCCGACTTGCAGGTCGAGAGCCTGCGTGAGGCCAGTGGTCAGCCGCGTCGCGGCCACCGCCTGCGCGCTGAACGGCTTGTCGGCCTGCCCGGGATCATGCCGGTTCAGGGTTAACGACATCAATTCCACTTGCCCGATCAGCCTTCCCGGCGGAACCGTGAACGGCGACTCGGTGAACTGGGCGCCGGCCCTCGACAGCGCGGCAAAGATCAGCGTTGCAATCAGTGTCAGCCGGCTGAATTTCCAGCTTCCGGCGCGCCATGGTGCCATGACGGCAGCGAAGCGACGTTCAGCGACGCCTTCAATGGGAAAAGTATTCCGTAAAACTGCGAGAACCGCCAAGCGAATCGTAGGGGCGCAGACTTGCTGCGTCCCTTTCGGAGGGCGCGACCGGCCTTCACGCAAGGCTACGGCATGGCAGGCAAGATCGCGCCCCTACCAATGCCCGAGGCCTCATATCTGCTTCGGTTTTCGGAAGGTTACTAGGAAACCTTGTCCTGCCGGCCGGTTTGTTGCTTCGCCAGAGCCGCCGTTCAGGCGCCGGACAGGATTCACCCTTGTCTCTGTTCGTGATCCATTCCCATACTGCCCGCGATGTCGAAGCCGTTTGCGCGCTTTGTTTTTCTGGCCACGGCTGCATTCTTCGCGGTCTTCTTCGTCTGGCCGGTCCTGCAGATCCTCAAGGGCGGCTTGCTCGATGCCGATGGACACCTGACTTTCGTCTTCCTGGCCCAGGTCCTCACCAATCCGGTCTACCTGGGCGGCCTGCAGAACTCCTTCCTGCTCGCGGTTGCCACCACGACGCTGGCCCTGCTCCTGGCGCTGCCCCTCGCCTTCATTGCGGACCGCTACCGCTATCCTGCCAAAGGCCTGCTCGGCGCGTTGATCCTGATTCCGATGATCCTGCCGCCGTTTGTCGGGGCGATCGGCATCAAGCAGATTTTTGGGCAATACGGCGCGTTCAACGCGCTGATCATCGCGCTGGGCGTGCGGCCGTCCGGCTGGACGTTCGACTGGTTTGCCGCCAGCCGCTTCTGGGGCATCACGCTGGTCGAGGCGCTCAGTCTCTATCCCGTCATCTACCTCAACGCCGTCGCGGCGCTGGCCAACGTTGATCCCGCGATGGAGGAGGCCGCCGCCAATCTCGGCTGCACCGGCCTGCGGCGCTTCCGGCGCATCACCCTGCCCCTCATCCAACCGGGGCTGTTCGCCGGGGCGACCATTGTCTTCATCTGGACGTTTACCGAGCTCGGCGTGCCCCTGATTTTCGATTATGCCCGGGTCACGCCGGTGCAGATTTACAACGGCTTGAAGGATATCGGCGACAGCCCCTTCCCGTACGCGCTGGTCCTCATCATGCTCGTCAGCACCGTCTTGCTCTACGCCCTGGGCCGGGGACTGTTTGGCCGCGACAGCCAGGCAATGATGGCCCGGGCTACCAGCACCGGCGGGGCCAAGTCCCTGCCGCCGCTGCGGGCCTGGTTCTGCTCGGCCATCTTTGCCGGCGTGACGTTCATCGCCGTGCTGCCCCACCTCGGCGTGATTCTCGTCGCCTTTTCCAGCAGCTGGCACGCCACGGTGCTGCCCCACTGCCTCACGCTCGACAATTTCCGGCTGGCGCTCGGACACGACCTCACCGTTCCGTCCATCGCCAACAGTCTCAAGTATTCCAGCCTGTCCACGGTGGTCGATCTCGTTCTCGGCATCGCCATCGCCTACGTGATCGTGCGCACGCGCCTCGCCGGCCGGCAGGTCCTCGATTTCCTGGCCATGCTGCCGTTGGCCGTGCCCGGCCTCGTGCTGGCGTTCGGCTATCTCGCCATGAGCCAGGAGGGCCGGCTGCTGGCGTTTCTCAATCCGGTCGAGAATCCGGCCCCGCTACTGATCATCGCCTACTCCGTGCGTCGCCTGCCCTACGTGGTGCGCTCGGCCGCGGCAGGTTTTCAGCAGACGAGCGTGACGCTTGAGGAAGCCGCGCAAAGCCTCGGCTGTCCGCCCCTCCGATCGACCATCCGGATCACACTGCCGCTCATCCTGGCCAACCTCATCGCCGGCGGCCTGCTGGCCTTCGCCTTTGCCATGCTCGAAGTGTCCGACTCCCTCGTCCTCGCGCAAAAGATGGCGTATTATCCGATCACCAAGGCGATCTTCGAGCTGTTCCAACTGCTGGGCGACGGTCGTTTCCTCGCTTCGGCCCTCGGTGTGTGGGCGATGGTCTTCCTCGGCGTGAGCATCGCGGGCCTGAGTCTGCTGCTCGGCAAGAAGCTCGGTGCGATCTTCCGGGTTTGATCGCTGCGGCCGCCCCTTGCCGGAATCCCTCCTGTGCAAAACCACCCCGTCTCCAAAAAAACCGGGCCCATGAATCCAGCCGCCCGCCAGGCCGACGATCTGCCCTCCGGAGACGACGAGAGCGACGGAGTTATCTCCGCCGGAGAGCAACAATTTGACCGCGGGCGGAAGACCATTGGCCTCTTCCTCGGACCGGCGACCGCCGCTTTGATTCTGGCGCTGCCGCTGCCTGTCCTCGCGCTTCCGGCCCATCGCCTCGCCGCCATCCTCAGCCTGGTGCTGGTCTTCTGGATCACCGAAGCAATCCCCATTCCCGTGACGGCACTGCTCGGTGCCGCACTGATGCCGATGCTTGGTGTGGCTTCCGCCAAAGATGCCCTGGCGCCTTTTGCCGATCCGATCGTGTTTCTGTTCATGGGCAGCTTCATTCTGGCCAAGGCGATGACGGCGCATGGATTGGATCGGCGGTTCGCATTGCGCATTCTGGCGATACCGTGGGTCGGCGACAGCCCGGTCCGCATCTTGACGATGTTTGGGGCCGTGACCGCATTTCTTTCCATGTGGCTCAGCAACACGGCCACCACGGCCATGCTTTTCCCAATCGCTCTGGGCATTCTCCGGGTCATGGAGGTGAAGCTGTCAACCACCGGGGAGGAAGGCCGCGGTTCGCTCGGCGGTTATGGCACTGGTCTCATGCTCATGGCAGCCTACGCGTCATCCATTGGCGGAATTGGCACGCCGGTGGGAACACCGCCCAATCTGATTGGCATCGCAATGCTCGAACGACTGGCAGGGGTGCACATTCCGTTTTTCCGCTGGATGCTCTTTGCGCTTCCGATCCTGCTCCTGATGTTCGGCAGCCTTTGTTTCCTCCTGCGCTGGCTGCATCCGGCCAAAGTGGACCGGCTGGTGGGGATTGCCGCGTTTATCCGCGACGAACGGGCCAAATTGGGAAGGTGGAGCCGCGGCGAGATCAACGCGCTGATCGCCTTCCTCGTGGCTGTCGCTCTCTGGATCGCCCCCGGCTTCATCGCCATCGTCGCCGGCACCGAGTCCGCGGCGGGCAAAGCCTTCAACCTGCGCTTTTCTGAAGGCATCGTCGCGCTGCTGGCCGCCGGCCTGCTTTTTGTCCTCCCGGTGGACTGGCGGCGCCGCGAGTTCACGCTCGGCTGGCGCGAGGCGGCGAGGATTGATTGGGGCACCCTGTTGCTCTTCGGCGGCGGCCTGAGTCTCGGAGGCCAGATGTTCTCCACCGGTCTGGCGACGGCGCTCGGCCAGGGTCTCATCCACGCCACGGGCGTGACCTCGCTCTGGGGCATCACGGCCGTCAGCATCGCGCTCTCGATTCTTATCACCGAAACCACATCGAACACGGCGGCGGCCAACATGGTCATTCCCGTCATGATTGCCGTCGCGCAAGCGGCAGGCGTGAATCCGCTCCAGCCCGCCTTGGGCGCCACCCTCGGCGCCAGCTATGCTTTCATGCTGCCCGTGTCCACCCCGCCCAACGCGATCGTCTACGGATCCGGGCAGGTGCCCATCACCAAGATGCTGCGCGCCGGCATCCTCTTCGATCTCGTCGGGTTTTTTCTCCTGCTGATCAGTCTGCAGGTTCTCAGCCCGCTGTTGGGTGTGGACTGAAGCGTCCGCTACAGCCGGGCGGGGAGCCGCGCCGCCGCTGCACTCAGCGCCAGCACGCCGGCACCCAGGACGGCGGTGAAGAGAAAATAGTTGCCGCCGCAGTGCAGGCCCAGCGCGGTGATCAGCGCCGGAGAAAAACCGGCGAGGATGCGTCCGAGGTTGTAGGCCGCGCCGGAGAGCATCGTGCGGTATCCGCCAAAAACCTCGTTGAAAAACGCCCCCATCAGGCCGAAGGGAATGCCGTTGAGCAGCGGCAGCACGAGGGCGAAGGCGAGCATGCGCGGCGGCCAGGCGCTGCCCCATGCCCAGACCGAGAGCGCCACGAGCGCCGCCGCATAGATCGCCAGGGCCTGACCCACGCCCAGCTTCCGCACCACCCAGGCTCCTGCCAGCATGCCCGGCACGACATTGCCCCAGAAGAAAACGGTGTAGATTGTCGACTGGGGCAGATCCTTCGCGAAGAACACATTGATCGTGCCGCTGGCGATGGTCAGGCTGGCGAGACCGAAGCAGACCGCGAAGGCCGCAGCGTTGCTGCGCAACGCGATCGAAAGTCGAAGGTCGAAAGTCAAAAGCGCCGTTTTTCCATTGGAGGAGCCTGCTTGCCCGCGCCGCAGCGGCGGGGTTGGCAGGCGATCTGTCTTTTTTGTCGCGAGCAAGCTCGCTCCTACAAATGAATCCTCGCGCGCCAGCATTTTCCATCGCATGAGCGACAGCAGCACCACCGGCACGATCGACGCTGCGAACAGCCAGCGCCAGCCCCACACCAGCAGGAGGTAATTTCTCGCCAGCGCCGCCAGCAGTCCTCCGAGGATGGCAAACTGGAGCAGAGCCGCAAAGCGATAGCGGGTCGCGCGGTCAACGCGCTCCGCCAGGTAGGTGTGGCTGATCCCCCATTCCGCGCCCAGGGCCAGCGAAGCCACCAGCCGGAACGCCAGCAGGCTCGGATAATTCCACGCCGTGCTCAGGCCGGCAATGCCGAGCACATAGACGCCGAAGACGGCGAGCATCATCCGTCCACGGCCCAGCCGGTCCGCCAGCCAGCCGAAACCCAGTGCGCCCGCGCCCACGCCGGCCAAGCCCACGAATTGCAGCGCATCGCTCGCGGTCGGCGTCAGCGCAAAATGCGCTGCCAGGGTCTTCTCCAGGTAGACGAAAAGGTAGAGATCGTAGTAGTCGAACAGCAACCCGATGAACGCCGTCCAGTAAATCCGGACCAGGGAGGACGTGCCGTCGTGGTTGACCATGTGCGCCTCACGGATGCCCCTCGCGCCCCGCAGTTGTCAAGCATGCCGGCAGCAGGGACTCCGCGCTCCGTCAGTTCAGGGCTTGTTTAACAAGAGTCGTGGCTCTTGCGCCGAATGTCGCAGGTGACCGATACCGGGCTCAGTGGCCATCGCTTTTCAGGACACGTTGCCCGACATTCGGTCAGCCGGCTGGTTCGGCGTATCTTGGATAGCACTCACTGCTGATGGGAGTAGTCAAACCATATGGAATGAATAACACTGGAGGAGAGGAGAAGCCAATCGGCTCGATCCATAATAACGACAGCTCGCTTCGAGCATCAGGAAGAAGAGCCAAGACCTCCTCCAATGTCTTGCTGAGCTCATAGACTGGGGCGCTATACCGCCGAATCGCATTCAATCCGAGCGCGGCATATTCGCCGCTATTCTGAACAAATACGAACTGCGAGTAATCGTGGCTGGGGGCATACATTTGACCGCTGAACTGCGCCGAAGGAACCTCACGGTAATCTGCAAACTTCAACCGTGCACAAAAGCATAGCAGGTAGGTTCGGTCAGGAGGTGAGTAACGGCTGATGCTGCACTCTGCAAAGCAGGTCTCTTCTTTCGTTGCCATATGGCTGCCTCGAACCCTCTCAGGAAAATCTCTTCGTGAGCTGTCGCTCATGCGATTCATGTCGATGCACGAGCCGACGTCGTAAAGCAGCCAATAGAGCGTGAATCCCTCGCAACCAGCTTTGATGCCGTCGGGAATCATCTTTTTTGCCGAACAGATTAGGCCGTAGTCGTGGGGGCTACTCTCTGGCCGTGCCGACAAAGCCAAAAATTCCACAATGGTCAATTCCGGGAGGAAACGGGTCGATATCCGGCCATAGTGACCAACAAGTTTACTTGGAACCGCTGATTCACACTGATTTTCACTAATCCAATCAGTGTTTATTAGTGTCCATCAGTGATTCAAAATCGGCCCGCACGGCGGTCTGCAGGCGGTCGAGGCACGCCTGCACCTGGGCGGCATTCTCGCCCTCGACCAGCAGCCGGATCTTGGGCTCGGTGCCGGAATAGCGCACGAGGACGCGCCCGTGTTCGCCGAGTTCGCCCTCAATCGCGCGCCGCGCCGCCTGCAACGCGGACAGCGTCTCCAGCGGCCGCTTTTCCTTCACCGGCAGCGCTGCCGACTGCTGCGCGTACTTCCGCAGCACTTGCCGCAGTTCCGAAAGCGGCCGGCCCGTGGTCAGCATGACTTCGATGACCTTGAGCGTCGCAATGAGGCCGTCGCCGGTCGGCGACACCTCCGCGCAGATGATGTGGCCGGACGACTCGCCGCCCAGCATGGCCCCGCGGGCCAGCATGCGCTCGCTGACATAGCGGTCGCCGACCGGCGTGCGCAACACGTGGCCGCCGGCCGCCTTGACGGCGGCGTCGACACCGAGATTGCTCTGCTCGGTCACGACCAGCGTATTTTTCGCCAGCGTTCCGCTGCGCAGCCCGTGCACCGCCAGGATGGTCAGGATCTCGTCGCCATCGAGCACTTCGCCGCTTTCGTCGCAAAGGATGCAGCGATCGCCGTCGCCGTCATGCGCGATGCCGAGGCGCGCGCCGGTCTCGCGGACGGCCGCGCAGAGCTTGGCCGGATGTTCGCTGCCCACGCCGGTATTGATGTTCCGGCCGTCGGGCGCGTCGCCGAGACCGGTGATCTTGGCTCCCAGCCGGCGCAGGACCTCGGGACTGGTGACGCAGGTGGCGCCGTTGGCGGTGTCCAGGACGATGTTCCAGTTTTCCAAGGCTGCAGCCCGCAGGAGACCAGCAGCGGCCTGGATGTACTCCTGCATAGCGCCTTCCTGAACCGGGAGCGCCGCCTGGCCCGGGGCAACGGTCGGAGGCCGGTCAACCGCTGCGAGCTGTTGTTCGATCTGACTCTCCTCCTCGTCCGTCAGCTTGGTGCCCGCGCCGTTGAAAAACTTGATGCCGTTGTCCGTGGCCGGATTGTGCGAAGCCGTGATGACAACACCCAGGGCCGCACCCTGGGTGCGAACGGCACGCGCCACCACGGGCGTCGGCACCACGCCCAGGCTGGCCGCGCCCAGCCCTTCATCCGCCAGGCCCGCGGCCACGGCCTGTTCGAGTGCCGGTCCCGAAAAACGGGTGTCGCGGCCGAGCAGAACCACCGATTTTCCTGTTCCCACCTGGTGCTTGCCGTTGGCTTTCAGCCAACGTCCGGCCGCGGCGCCCAGCCGGCGCGCGAAGTCGGGATTCATGACCGGCCCGCCGTAGGGGCCGCGCACGCCGTCGGTGCCGAAGTACTGGCGCGTCATGAGCGGTAGAATTCCCTGGCGGCGGCGATCCTGGCCTTCACCGCCCCGCCAAGCAACAGTTCCCGCGCCAAGGCGATCCCGTCCTGCACCCGACAGGTGCGGCCGACGATCCAGAGTGCGACCGCCGTGTTGAGCACGACCGTATCGACGAGGCCCGCGGGGCCGCGCCCGGCGAGAATGGCGTCGACGATGGCCACGTTGGCCGTCACATCGCCGCCGCGGATGTCGGCAAAGGGCGCCTGATTCAGGCCGAAGTCTCCCGCCCGCCAGTGCCCGTTGAGCGCGGCGAGCCGGCCGAAGCCGCGCACGCGGTTGACGGTGGCGGTGGTCAGCTCGTCGATACCGCGGCCGTCGTCGATCACGCCCACGACGGCGAGACCGGCCTGTGCGCCGAGGTTTTCGAGGGTGGCGGCGAGCTTGACCGCCCACGCCTCCGAGAAGGTGCCGAGCAGCACGTGCGCGGGACGGCCCGGATTGATGAGCGGGCCGAGAAAGTTGAACACGGTGCGGCGCCCCGGCACGGCGAGCGCCTTGCGCACGGCGGCCACGTGCTTGAACGCCGGATGAAAATTGGGTGCAAACAAGAACACGAAGCCCAGTTCCCGCATGGCGCGGCGCAGTTTCTCCGGCGGCGCCGCCAGATCCACGCCGAGCGCGGCCATCAGGTCGGCGCTGCCGCATTTCGACGTGATGCCGCGGTTGCCGTGCTTCATCACCGGCACGCCGACACAGGCCAGCACCAGCGTGACGAGCGTGGAGACGTTGAAGCCGCCCATGTGATCACCGCCCGTGCCGACGATGTCGATCGCCTGCGGGGCCCACGCCTCCAGGCCCGGATCGACCGACAGGGTGCGGAATGCCGCCGCGAACGCCGCCACCTCCGCCGCCGTCTCGCCCTTGTCGGCAAAGGCCGTCAGGAACGCGGCCTTGTCGGCGTCGGGCACTTCGGGCGCCGCCAGGGCCTGCGCCGCCGCGCGCACCTCGGCGGCGTCGAGTTCCCGACCGGCGGCCAGTTTGACGGCAAAGCTGGTGAGAGCAGACATGGCAGCGAGCACTCTGGGGGAAGCCCTCGACCGGAGAAAAGCGAAAAAGCCGGCGTCATAAAACTCGACACCCGCAACGAATTTTCCCAGCTACAAGCCGTGCGCCGTCTGCCGTTCCTGCTGCTTGCCGCCAGCGTTCTCCTCGCCGGCACCGCGTTTCGCACGCCGCTGGGCGTGGCGGCCGCGGCGCCGGACCGACCCGCCGCGGAGCTGAGCGTGGGTGCGGCCGTGGTGCTGGGACTCGTCGAAGGCATCACGGAATATCTGCCCGTCTCCTCGACCGGACACCTCATCATCGCCAACCATGCGCTGCGCCTCGACTCCGAGGCACCCCTCGCCGACGACGCCGGCCGTCCGCTCTGGTACAAGAGACCCTCCATCCGGAATCCGGCCGGCGAGCCGCTGACCCTCAAGCGCGCGGCCGACGCCTACTCGGTGGTCATCCAGTTCGGGGCGATCCTGGCGGTCGCCCTGCTGTACTGGCCGAAACTGCTCGAAATCTACTTCGGGCTGCTGGGCCGCGACCCGGTGGGGCTGCGGCTGCTGCGCAACCTCATCGTGGCCTTCGTGCCGGCGGCGGTCGCCGGCCTGCTGCTCAACCGCTGGATCGACCAGTATCTGTTTTCCGTGCAGGCCGTGGTCGTGGCGCAGATCAGCGGCGCGGTGCTGATGATCGCCGCCGAGCGCTGGCGGCGCCACTACGCCACCTCCGCCAACGCCGTGCTCAATCCCGCCGACCTGCCCGCCCGGCGGGCCCTCGGCATCGGCCTCATGCAGTGCCTCGCACTCTGGCCGGGCACCAGCCGCTCCATGACCACCATTGTCGGCGGCTATTTTGCCGGTCTCGAGCCCGTCCGCGCCGCCGAGTTCAGCTTCCTGCTGGGACTGGTGACCCTGACCGCGGCAACCGCCTACAAGGGCTGCCAGTCCGGCCCGGCCATGATCGCCGTCTTCGGCTGGCCCCATGTGCTGCTGGGCATCGTGGTGGCGGCGCTTTCCGCCGCCGCGGCGGTGAAGTTCCTCGTGAACTATCTCACCCGGCACGGTCTGGCCATTTTTGCCTGGTATCGGCTGCTCTTGGCCGCGGTGCTCGGTGCGCTCCACCTGCTGTGACGGGGCGCGGCGGGGCATTCCCCGGCGGTGATATGATGTCTTGACCCTCCCGAAGGCCGACCTTTACTCGGGCACCTTCAACCGGTCGGAGGCGTTTCCACGCCATCCTCACCGCGCCTGCACCGCTTTTCATCATGGCTAATCCGAAACGCAAACAATCCAAGCGCCGTAGCGCCAACCGCCGGGCGGCCAACAGCTTCAAGGCTCCGCAAATCGCCCGGGACCCCGCTGACGACGGTGCCGTCCGGCCGCATCGGGTCAACCCCAAGAGCGGCATGTACCGTGGCCGTCAGGTATTGACGGTGGAAGTCTGAGTCCGGAGCCCGTTCCGGTTTTCGCTTTTAACCCCGCCGTTTCCCGCGATGGCCGAGACGCCTGCCGGACGTATTGCCGTGGATGCCATGGGAGGCGACCTTGGCCCCGCCGAGGTCGTCGAGGCCGCCCGGCTGGCCCTGGCCGAATATCCCGGCCTCAGTCCCCTCATCCTCGTGGGCGACGAGGCTGTGCTGCGGCCGCTGCTGGCCCGGACGGGCCTGACCAGCCATCCGAGCCTCACGCTCTGCCATGCGTCGGAGGTCATCACGATGGATGACAAGCCGCTGCAGGCCATCCGGCGCAAGAAGGACTCCTCCATGATGCGGGCGATCGAGCTGGTGAAAAACGGCGAGGCCATTGCGGCGGTCAGCTGCGGCAACACCGGCAGCCTGGTCGCCGCCGGCATCCTCAAGTTGCGCACGCTCGACGGCCTCGACCGGGCGGCCCTGGCGCCGATTGTGCCGCGCAGCGACGGGCATTTCGTCCTGATCGATGCCGGCGCCAATCCGGAGGCGCGCCCGGAGCACCTCGTCCATAACGCGATCATCGGCTCGCATTACGCCCGCATCGAGCTGGGCTGCGCCGAGCCCCGCGTCGGCCTGCTGACCATCGGCACGGAGGAAGGCAAGGGCAACGCGCTGATCACGGAAACGCACGAGGCCTTGAAGCGGATCGGCTCGCTCGTGAACTATGTCGGCCCGGTCGAGGGTTTCCAGCTGTTCTTCGATCATGTCGACGTCGTGGTGTGCGACGGATTCGTGGGCAACATCTGCGTCAAGAGCTGGGAGTCGCTCTCGAAATTCTTCTCCGGCGAGCTCCGGGGTCAGCTGCGATCCAATCCCCTGCGGGCGACGGGCGCGTTTCTGGCCCAGGGCGCGTTCAATGCCCTGCGCCGCCGGATCAACCCCGAGCGCTACGGCGGGGCGCCGCTGCTGGGACTGAAGGGCAACATCATCAAGGCCCATGGCTCGAGCAACCGGCAGGCGTGGAAAAACGCCATTCGCGTCGCCGACGAGACCATCCAGTCTGATCTGAACCATCGCATCGAGATGGATGTCGCGCTGGCCAATGAGATCATCCGCCAGCCCGTCGCCTGACACCCGGTCCTCGCCTTATCCCGCACTCATGCCTTCTTCCATCGTCATCCTCGGCACCGGTTCCTGCGCTCCCACCAAAATCGTTTCGAATCATGATCTCGCCAAGGTGGTGGACACCTCCGACGAGTGGATCGTCACCCGCACCGGCATTCGGGAGCGCCATATCGCCGGCCAGCACGAGCCCACCTCCGAGCTGGCCGCCCGGGCCGCCAGCGCCGCCATCGCCGACGCGCGGCTGACCGCCGCCGACATCGACCTGGTCGTCCTGGCCACGGTCACACCGGACATGCCGATGCCATCCACCGCCTGCGCCGTGCAGCGCAAGCTCGGCATTTCCGAGCGGGCGATGTGCTTCGACCTCAACGCCGCCTGCACCGGCTTCCTCTACGCCCTCGACGTCGCCCGTTCGTTGATGGCCGCCGGCCACCATCGCCATGCGCTGGTCATCGGCGCGGAAAAATTATCCAGTTTCCTCGACTGGCAGGATCGTTCCACCTGCGTACTTTTCGGCGATGGCGCCGGGGCCGTCGTGCTCGGGCAGGCCTCCGAACCCGGGCGCGGGATCCTCGGCTGCTATCTGGGCGCGGAGGGCGTCGATCCCTCGCTGCTTTGCATCCCCGGCGGCGGCTGCCTGCATCCGGCCTCGGCTCACTCCGTCGAACACCGCCAGCACTACGTCAAAATGAAGGGCCGCGAGATCTTCAAGATGGCGGTCCGCGTGATGGCCGGGGCGGCGCGGGAGATTCTGGAACAACACGGCTTGACGGCTGACCAAATCACCTGGGTCATTCCCCATCAGGCAAACCTGCGCATCATCGAAACCCTGGCCAAAGACCTCGCCCTTCCGTTGGACCGCTTTATCATCAACCTCGACCGCTACGGCAACACCTCCTCCGCCTCGATCCCGATCGCGCTGGACGAGGCCCGGCGCGCCGGCCGCATCCATCCGGGAGAAATCTCCCTGCTGGTCGCGTTCGGGGGGGGCTTGACCTATGGGTCCGCCCTGATTCGCTGGTAAAACTCCTCCCTCATGCCGTTGTTCCCTCGTTACGTCCCGCTGCTGGCTGCCCTGACCCTGCTCTTTCTGCCCGCGCGGCTGGCCGCCGACCTAGTCTGGACGCCGGAAGGAGGCTGGAAGACCGAAGGCGGAGTCGTTTCCGGACTCGCCCCGAAGGAAAACCAGCACGCGCTCGAGCTGATGAACAAGGCGCGCGCCGCCGAGGACCGGGGCAGTTACGGGACGGCGCTCCGGGCTTACAAAAAGGTCACCCGGCGGTACCCCAATTCCATTTACGCCCCCGAGGCGTTTTACCACACGGGTTACATCCTGCTCGCGCGCCATCAATATCTGAAGGCGTTTGCGGCCTTTCAGGAAATCGTGACGCGCTACCCGACCACCTCGCGGTTCAACCAGGTCGTGGGCGAACAATACCGCATTGCCAGCGCCCTGCTGGATGGCGCGCGCAACCGCAGCCGGGCCTTCCTGCCCGGATTCAAGAATCGGGAGGCTTCGATCGGCTTGTTCGGGCAGGTCATCGCCAATGCGCCGTACAGCGAGTACGCGGAACTCTCGCTCATGAGCATCGCCAAGGCCCACCAGCTGCTCAAGAATCCGGAGGAAAGCATCGATGCGCTGGACCGCATGATCAATTCCTACCCGAGAAGCATCCTGACCCCCGATGCCTATCTGCGACTGGCCCAGGCGCACGCCTCGCTGGTCGAGGGGCCTTACTACGACCAGTCCTCCACCAAGGAAGCCATCACCTATTACGAGGATTTCATGATCCTCTACCCGGGCGACCCCAACATTGCCGTGGCCGAGAAAGGCCTCGCCCAGATGAAACAGGTGCTGGCCGAGAGCAAGATGAAGGTCGGTGACTACTATTTCAAGTATCGCCGCAACTACAAGGCCGCGCGGGTCTTCTACAACGAGGCCATCACCGACTATCCCGATTCGCCCATCGCGGCCCGCGCCCGCACCAAACTGGCCGTGGTCGACGCCCGGCTGGCCGAACAAGAAAAAGCGACGGCCGCGGCCGGCGGGAAGGGCCCGCCCCCGCCGCCCAGGAAAAAACGGTTCCTGTTCTTCTGAGCGGCTGGCCGCGCCGGCGGCTCATCTCTGTATGTCATCCCAAGCGCAGCCGGGAATTCCAACACGGGAGTTCCGTCATCCGCGATGCCTTCGGCGCGCGCTCCCCGCGGGCCGTTTCCTCGGCCTCGGCTTGCTGCTGGGGCTGGCCGCCTGTTCGCACTACCAGCTTGGCACCCGGGGAAAACTGGCGTTCACCACGCTTTACGTGGCCCCGGTGGAAAATCGCGCCCTGCTGCCGCAGGCGCAGGCCATCGTGGCCACGGCGGTCCGCGAGGCCCTGCTGCAGGACGGCCGCGTGACGCTGCTGCCCTCGGCCGAGACCGCCGAGGCGACCCTGCGGATCACACTGACCGGCTATGAGCGCGAGGTGGCGGCGGCCAGTTCCACCGACACCGGGCTGGCGCGGAAATTCGCCCTCCACCTGCAGGCCGCCTGCACGCTCACCGACAACCGCACCGGCCGGCCGCTGTTTGACGGCCGCGAGATCACTGTCACCAGGGACGTCTACGTCGACAGCGGCCAGGTGCCGGCAGAGTACCAGGCCCTGCCGCTGCTGGCCGGCGCACTCGCCGACCGGGTGACCCATGCCGTGCTCGACGTGTGGTGAGGAATCCGGCCGCTGCTTGTTCCCTGCCCCTTGCTCCCTTCTCCCTGCTCCGTCCCCCGTCCATGCATCCACCGCTGCTCGTTCCCTCCATCCTCGCCGGCGATCACGCGCACCTCGCCGCCAGCGCGGCCGTCGTCGGCCGCGTCGGCCTGCCCTGGATCCACCTCGACATCATGGACGGGCATTTCGTGCCCAACCTCACCTTTGGCCCCGGCACGGTCGCGGCATTGCGCAAGACCTCGAAGCTCTTTTTCGACGTGCACCTGATGCTCGACGAGCCGCAGCGCTACATCGAGCCCTTCGCCACGGCGGGAGCCAGCCTCATCAGCATCCACATCGAACCGGCCTATGACCATGCCGGCACGCTGGTGCGCATCCGGCAGCTTGGCTGCCAGAACGGGATCGTCCTCAACCCCGGCACGCCGGCGGAGGCCATCGAGCCGTGGCTCGGCCGGGTGGACCTCGTGCTGGTGATGACCGTGCAGCCCGGCTTCGGCGGCCAGTCGTTCCGGCGCGACATGCTGCCCAAGATCGCCCAGATCGCCGACTGGCGGCGCGCCCGCGGACTCGACTTCCGTCTCGAGGTCGACGGCGGCATCGACCTCGCTACCGCGGCCGAGTGCCGCGCCGCCGGGGCCGACACCTTCGTGGCCGGCACTTCATTCTTCGGGACCAAGACCCCGGCCCGGTTTGCCGCCGCGTTCGCAAAGATTTGAGATCGCGGCGTTCGCGAGCCACGACGGGAAAATCGATTTCCTGGGACATGGCCCCGAAAAAGCCCTTGGTAAACGCGATTTGCTCCGCGCAGAGGCGATGAATGCGGGTCGCGTCATCCTTTCCGATCGCTTGCGCCAGTTGTTGATAGAACTCAGATGCCAGTTCCTGGCCTTTCTCGGGATACGCCGGAATCTGCACGACGGTTTGGTTGGCGGCGACCATGCGAACGTTCGCTACCCTGCGCTCGTAAGCAAGCCGCTGGTCGGTCATGTCCGCGATCACAGAGCAACTGAAGCTAATTGCTCCTCGCTCAGCGGAACCTGACGCTTGATCGCAGCAATGGTCGGGAAAACCGTGCTCGGCAATGAGGCCCGGGGAGGAATCAACCCAATCGGTTGATCCGGTGCGGACGCCGGCAGGACGCTGACAGAAGGGGATGCCGCTAGAGACGCCAACTGATACCGAGGGAATATGCCGAAGCCGTCAGTCGGTTGCCTGGGGATGTCACTGGGGAGCTTCCCAAGGAAACGAACTTGGGGAGACCGGGTATCCTACCGAAATCATAATAGGCATACCGCGCGGTGATGACGACGTTATCGGTTACTTCCCAGTCCAAGCCAATTCCAACGTGGTAGGAATCTCGCGACAGGCTCATGCTCGTGACCTCGGTGTAGCTATATGGCGACGAGGCTCGATCAATCCGTGTGACTCTGACTTTGTTCTCGGAGCGATTGAATCCGCCTAGCAACGAGATCTGCACATGCTGGGTCAACGGCACGCGAACGACTGGCGTAATGCGGTAGGCATGCAGCCAATATTTCAGGATATCTTGAGGCAGCGGCGCAAGGGACTCCGTTCCTGGTGGAAAAGAGTCCATGATGGGTGAGGAAAACGAATTGAAATCGACATACCCTCCCTCCAATGAGAACCATCGGTATATCTCCGCGCCCACGGAGAAATCGCGGAACGTGCTGACCCCGGAATCGATCATTCTTTCGGTGGATCCGGGGGGTACATAGAAACCGGCCGCGTCGACCGAGCCGGCATCCGCCTTGTATCGACCGACCTGCGCCGTCAGATAGAATCGCGGCCAACCGGCCCAGAGACCCGAGGTCACGACGACATTCAGCAGAATAATGCGGAAGGTTTTCATGGTGAGAACGAGTCCCGATGCTCTGGACTCCGTGAGCGTTGTGTTTCTTGCTCTCCACGGCGGTCAGGACCATTCAGCCCAATTCGCATCTCTGGCACGCGACACCTCGGGATGCGGGTGGTCCCCTACCACCTGAGTGCGCTGGGTTAGTTGAAGCTAACTGTGACTATAAAATTCGGGATTTCGTGTCAAGAAACTGGAAATTAGAATTGCAAAGCATTAGGCAATAGTGACGGTTTCTTAATGAAAATAAGAAGCCGGCGATGAGTTCGGCCCCCGCAGACATAAGGGGAAGACTTGGATAGGCTCTTTGGCCGTGCTGCGTCTTCAGTGCTTGCCGATTTTGGCAATCTCCGCCGCATGGCGATATTGCTCGCGGAAGACCTTTCCCAGCCGCCTGGCCAGCGCGAGTTCGTCGGCCTTGTTCTTCGAGCCCAGCGCCGCCTTGATCTCACCTCCGGCCTGGTCGTAATCGACGGCCGACATGTCCTGCAGCACGGCCAGCGCCGCCCCCGGCCGGCCGGCCGCGATGATGGCCTTCCAAGCCGCGACCAGCTCCGGATGCGTGTCCTGGCTCATGACGCGGATGATGAATGCCAGTTCGCGGAAGAGCCCGTCCGTCCATTCCTCGTGATAGATCAATTGATTCTTTTCCGCATACGGCGACACGTCGGGGTCGCTCCGATACTGCTTCCAGTCCTCCCGGTTGTAGAAATCGCGGCGCACCGGCATGCGGCGCAGATTGTACTGCACGGGGCCGCCCGGGGTGCCGGGTTTGAAATTCCACAGTTTCTGCGCGTCCGACGACAGCACCCAGTCGATGAACGCCAGCGCCACCGCGCGATTTTTCGCCCCGCGCAGGAGGGCGATGGGATCGACGGAGCCGACCGTGCCGCCGGCGGGCGAGATGAAGACCAGCCGGTCAGAGCCGCCGCGGCGCCGCTCCGCCTCCACCTGCTGCCGTCCGTAGAAGTCGATGCACATGCCCGCCGCACAGTTGCCGTCAGCCACGTCGATCGGCACCTTCTGCGCGGAATCGGTGAAATAGCGCGCGTTGGCGCTGATCAACTGCACGCGCCGCAGGCCCTCGATCCAGCCTTCGTGGACGGCCTGGATCACGGCCTTCTTTTCATCGAGATCGGAAATCCGGTCGGACTGGACCATCAGGGCCAGCAGCCGTTCCTGCATCTGCTGCTGGATGACATTCTCGAACGCCTTGGCCATGGAGCTGCTTTTCGTCGGATCGGCGAGCGCCACCTCGCCCCGCAGGCGCGGATCCTCCAGATCCGCCCACTGGACGGGCGGCGTCTTGATGCCGAGCCGGGCCAGGGATTCCCGGCTGGAAAGAATGCCATAGTTGCTCAATACCGTGCCGATCCACCGGCCCTGCGGATCCCAGTATTCCTCCCCGGCGTAAAACCGGGGGATGACATTTTCGGTGAACCACTCCGGATGCCGCTCCAGCACGCCGCAGCCGACGATGCGCGCGGCCTGGGCCTGCCGCTCGAAATCATACGTGCCGCCGCCAAAAAACAGATCGATGCCGCAATCGACATCCGAAGCCAGAAACGCCCGCCGGGCGGCCGCGGCCGGCGTGTCCTGCGCCGGTGATCCGCCGGGGGTGATGCGCGGGTTGGCGAACGCCGCCTGCACCTCGTTGCTCCAGCGGCGTCGGAGCACGTGGGTCCAGTAGTTCTGGAACGACGCCGTGTAGGCCCCGTCGAGGTAGCGCGTGATTTCGCTCGCGCCACCGATGACCCGCCAGTCGACGAAGACCGTCCGGCCGGTCTGCTGCCGGTACCAGCGTTGAAAAGCCAGCCCGAATTCGTAGCGGATCGCCTCGTTGTGCGGCGTGATGATGACGAGCGTGACATCGGCCTGCGCGGCCGGCGGCCTGCGCGGCCGGAGGACGAACGGCAGGGCGACTGTCGCCGCCAGAACCAGGATGATGAGCGGCTTCTTCATCGCCTCTGCCTCCCGGGCCATAACCAGTCATCGCGAGTCCGGTTCTGCTGGCCGGCAGGACGGGGCGTGGCGATCCAGCCAGCCTTCGCCAAGGCTCCGGCTCGGCTCATCCGCAACAGCAGTCGCGCCGAAGCTCGCAAGAGCGAAGGCGGAATGGATAGCCTCGTCGCTGTCGCTTCTCGCAATGACATGCTCTTCAAATCCTATTCCACCAGCACCACCACATCCTCCGGCGCGACCTGCGCATACAGGCCGCCTTGCGCCACGGAACCGAGAAAATGCGGATTCAGTTCGATGATCTTCAGGATCAGACCGGCGCAGTGGAAATCATACTGGGCCATCTCGCCCAGATAGACCGCCTCGCCAATCGTCCCCGGCACACAGTTCTGCACGCGGGCCTCGCGGCCGAGCATCCAGCACTCCGGCCGGATGGACACCGTGACCTCCGCACCCGCCTTGGGCGGCAGCGTTGGATCGCCCAGCACCCCGTCAAACCGGCCGAGGGCGGTCTCCACGCTGGCCTTGCCGCCGCTGGCGGCGAGCACCCGGCCGGAAATGAAATCGGCTGCGCCGATGAAGCCGGCCACCGACCGGCGGGCGGGGCAACGGTAGATCTCGTGTGGCGCCCCCACCTGCAGGATGCGGCCACTGTCGAGCACCGCCATGCGGTCGGAGATCGAGAGCGCCTCCTTCTGGTCGTGGGTCACGTAGACCGTGGTCAGCTGGAAGTCCTTGCAAACGCGGCGGATTTCCCCGCGCATCTCCAGCCGCAGTTTCGCATCGAGATTGGAAAGCGGTTCGTCGAGCAGCAGGCAGCGCGGCCGGACAACGAGGGCGCGGGCGAGCGCCACCCGCTGCTGCTGGCCGCCGGAAAGCTGGTTGGGCTTGCGGCCGGCCAGCTCGTTCATGTGCACCGATTCGAGCGCTTCGCCGGTCCGGCGCCGGATCTCGTCCTTCGGCACCTCACGCTCCTCGAGCCCGAAGGCGACGTTCTCGGCCACCGTCAGATGCGGCCACAACGCGTAGCTCTGAAAAACCATGCCGGTATTGCGCTTGTGCGGCGCGAGGCGCGTCACCTCCTCGTCGCCGAACAGGATCTGCCCCTCGTCCGGGATCGAGAAACCGGCCAGACACCGCAGCAGCGTGGTTTTCCCGCAGCCGCTCGGTCCGAGGAGGAAGAACAACTCACCGGGATTGATCGTGAGGTCCAGATTGTGCAGGGCGACGACCGGGCCGAAACGCTTCGTCAGCTTCTTGATCTGAATGGAAATCATCGCTTCCCCTGCGCGCGGGGCGAGGCAACCTGCCGCCTCCGGCAAAGTCAAAAGAATAACGGCCGGAGCGCAGTCGTGGCCTGAAACGTTACGATGGTTTGGGCGGGCATTGGTTGTAGCCGGGGTCGCCTGCCGTGAGCATGTCGAACCGGCTGACCCCGGAAGGCCGGCCTCAACGAGGCCAGCTACAGATGCCAATCGGCTGCCCGCCTCCCGCGAAATCGCAACGATTGGGTCGTCCGCGCCCGCACCACCGGCAGTAAACAATTTGCCAGCGGCTGGAATTTGGCTTTTAGCTTGGCGCGACCCGCCGCCTTCCGTCCGTTGATCATCCGCCCGGCCGTCGCCGCTTTTCTTCGCCATGCCCGCCACCACTCGCGCCTTGCCCGCCTCCCAGGACCTTGAGGAGATCATCATCTCCGAGACCATGATCAAACGGCGGGTGCGAAAGCTCGGCCAGGAGATCACCGCCGCCTATGGCGAGGAGGAGGTCACCGTCGTCGCCATCATCAACGGCGCCCTGCTCTTCACCGCCGACCTGCTGCGCGAAATCCGCTGCCCGATCCGGCTCGATTGCATCCGCGTCTCCAGCTACCGCAACGAAACCCGTGCGGCCGGCAAGCCCGAGATCGTGCACAGCCTGACCATCGACATCGCCAACCGCCACGTGCTGCTGATCGACGACATCCTGGACACGGGCAAGACCCTCTCGGTGGTCGTCAACCTCATCAAGAAGCTCAAACCCGCCTCGGTGAAAACCTGCGTGCTCCTCGACAAGAAGGGCCGGCGCGAGGTGGAATACGCCGCCGATTTTGTCGGTTTCGACATCCCGGACCAGTTCGTGGTCGGCTACGGCCTCGATTTCGCGGAGCGCTACCGGAACCTGCCCTGCATCGGTGTGCTCAAACCCCACCTGCAGAATCCGCCCGAGTGGGCGTAGCCCGGTTATTTCACACCCACAATGAGCTCCTCGGACAGTCTGCAAATTGGAGCGGCGACGCCCCCGTCGCCGTTCTGCTGGGCCGCAGAACGAGGGAACGCGCGACGAGGGCGTCGCGTCCCCATGAAAAATCCGGGCCGGCCTGGATTTCTGGTCAGTCAATCCAACGAAACTCAAAAGGAGATCCTATGAACAAAAAACTATGGCTGGGCGCCCTCGTGGTCTTTGTGGTGATCGCCATCTGGGAGACCATCGTCAACATGCTGTTGCTCTCCTCGGCTTATCAGGCGACCGCAAGCCTCTGGCGGCCGATGGCGGAGATGAAGATTTGGCTGTTCTATGTCATCTATCTGTTCGTGGCCTTTTTCTTCACCCTGATCTTCTCGAAAGGCTACGAGGGAAAGGGCGTCGGGGAAGGGCTGCGCTACGGCTTCTATGTGGGCATGATGATGGCGGTGCCGATGGCGTACGGGACGTACGCCTCGATGCCGATCCCCTATTCGCTGGCGCTGCAGTGGTTCCTCTACGGACTCATCGAATACCTGCTCTGCGGGATCGCAGTCGCCCTGGTGTTTGGCAAACAGGCGGCCGTCACGCCGGTGAAACCGGCGTAGGGTTGACGATCTCCGAATCCGCTGGGAAACCGCTGATGCACGCTGATCCCCGCTAACGAGGTCCGCGTGTCCGCCTGACGTCTGGAGGCAGGGCGTGACCGCTGATATTCGGCCTGGATTCCCATCGCCGCAGTCGCCGTCCCGATCGAAGCGACCGCCGGCCCGTCATGCCCTGCGCACGGGGGCGCGCCGGCCGTTACGCTTTTTCGCGCCGCCGGTGGCGGGCCGCTTGAAATCGCCAGACTTCAGGGAATGGATCTGGTCGCGGATCAGGGCGGCGCGCTCGAACTCCAGCTTGCCCGCGGCCTCCTGCATTTCCTCCTCCAGTTCCGCGATAACCGCGGCCACATCCGCGTCGTCGCCCTCGGCCACCGCCAGCGGTTCCTGGGCGCGCTCGGTGCCGTCGTAGACGTGGAGGCTGGCCTGGGCGGAACGCTTCACGCTGCGCGGCGTGATGCCGTGCGCGCGGTTGTAGGCGAGCTGTTTTTCGCGGCGGTAGCGGGTGGTCTCCATGGTCCGGCGGATCGATTCCGTGAGCCGGTCGGCGTAGAAGATGACGCGGCCGTTTTCATGACGCGCGGCGCGACCCGCGGTCTGGATCAGGCTCGTCTCGCTGCGCAGGAAGCCCTCCTTGTCGGCGTCGAGAATGGCCACCAGCGCGACCTCGGGCAAATCGAGCCCCTCGCGCAGCAGGTTGATGCCCACGAGCACGTCGAAGTTGCCGAGGCGGAGGTTGCGCAGGATTTCCACGCGTTCGATGGCGTCGATGTCGGAGTGCAGGTACTCCACGCGGATCTTCGCCTCGCGCAGGTAGGCCGTGAGGTCCTCGGACAGGCGCTTGGTGAGCGTGGTGACAAGCACCCGTTCGCCCTTTGCCACGGCGGCACGGATTTCCCCGATGAGATTCTCCACCTGTCCCTTGGTCGGCCGCAGGCTGATTTCCGGATCGAGCAGGCCGGTCGGGCGGATGAGCTGCTCGGCGACGACGGCGGAGTGCTCCAGTTCGTAGGGACCCGGCGTGGCGGAGGCGAAAACGGTCTGTCCCGTCACCTGTGTGAACTCGGCGAAGCTCTGCGGGCGGTTGTCGAGCGCCGAGGGCAGCCGGAAGCCGAAGTCCACGAGCACCTTTTTACGCGCGATGTCGCCATTGTACATGCCGCCGATCTGCGGCACGGTCGCGTGGCTTTCGTCGATGAAGAGCAGGAAGTCCTTCGGGAAGAAATCGATCAGGCAGAACGGCCGCTCCCCCGGCCGGCGGCCCACCAGGTGCCGCGAGTAGTTTTCGATGCCGCTGCAGAAGCCCATCTCCTGCAGCATCTCCAGGTCGTAGTTGGTGCGCATGCGGATGCGCTGCGCTTCGAGGTAACGGCCGTTCTGCTCGAACCAGGCCACGCGCTCCTCCAGCTCCGCCTTGATGCCGGCGATGGCGCCCTCGATCTTGCCGCGGGTGGTGACGTACTGGTTGGCCGGATAGAGGTCGAACTGCTCCAGCGGACGGATGACCTCGCCGGTCAGCGGATCGAACTCGCTCAGCGCCTCGATGTCGTCGCCCCAGAATTCCACGCGCAGTCCCTGCTCAAGGTACGCGGGCATGACGTCGACCACGTCGCCGCGCACCCGGAAGCGTCCGCTCTTCAGCTCGTAGTCGTTGCGCTCGTAGAGATTGTCGACGAGCCGCTCGAGCAGGCGGTTGCGGCCGAGCGCGGCCCCGCGCCGCAGCTCGATCTTCATCTCCGCGAAGTCCTCGGGCGAGCCAAGGCCGTAGATGCAGGAGACGCTCGCCACCACGATCACGTCGCGGCGGCTGACGAGCGCGCTCGTCGCCGAGATGCGCAGGCGCTCGATCTCCTCGTTGATCGAGGAATCCTTCTCGATGTAGGTGTCGCTCGAGGGCAGATACGCCTCGGGCTGGTAGTAGTCATAGTAGCTGACGAAGTATTCGACGGCGTTCTCCGGGAAGAAGTTCTTGAACTCCGAGTAGAGCTGCGCCGCCAGCGTCTTGTTGTGCGAGATGACGAGTGTGGGCCGGTTGAGCCGGGCGACGACGTTGGCCATCGTGAACGTCTTGCCCGAGCCGGTCACGCCCAGCAGCGTCTGGTGGCGGTGCCCCGCCTGCAACGAACGCACCAGCGTCTCGATGGCCTGCGGCTGGTCGCCCGTGGGGGCGTAGCCGGCGTTGAGCTTGAAATCCATAGGAATCAATGAGGAAGCCAACCGGTACCAAGTTCCCGATGCACTGCAATCGCGTCACCGGTGTTCTTTCCGGTTAACTCTTCCAGCTCCATTGCTTGGCTTCCTGGGTTCCTCATTGAAGCCTCACAATCCAAAGACCTTCAGCACGCCGCTGCGCACCCCCGCCCAGAACTGCCGCGCCCGGGACGTTTCGCCTTTTTTCGAAACCTCCTGGCAGAGAAAGAGGCCCGGGCCCTCGAACAGGTCGTCAAACAACGGATTCATGCCGCGGTAGTAGGCCCAGAACGTTTCCGCCCGCACCGGCCGGTACCGCAGGTTCGGGGTGAAGCCGATGGTGGCGTCCTGGTTGGTCCGGCGCGCCGGCGCGGTTTGACCGACCCGATCCGCGAGCACCTCGGCGCGCACACCCCGACTGCCCGCCACAATCAGCCGGCACGGACCGCAGAATTCAAAGTACCGGAACTGCAACGTAATCCACGACTGCCAGGTGAACAGCCGCCAGTGGCGCCGGATGACGAGCCGCCGCGCGCGCGGTTTGACGACACCGGCAAGGAAGCTCGGCCGCAACACGATGGATGCCCCCTCCGGCAGAGCCAGGATCGCCAGTTCGACATGCGGGTCCGCCTGATTCGAAAATGTCACCCGGGATTCCGCGGCGGCCTGTTCGTTGCCGAGTTCCACCAGTTCGCTCAGGCCGCAGGCCGCGCAGGTGAACGGGATGCGCCAGTCGAGCACGAAGCGGGTGCGCCGCCGCAGGCCCTCGTCCGAGGCCTGCAGGAATTTTTCCCGCACCCACACGCTCTCGCCCGGCCACAGTGACACCTCCGCCGAGACATGGCTCTCTCCCACCTCCGGCAGCACCGGCGCGGCTTCCGCCAGCTGAATCGCCCGGCCGCGGCTCAGCCGGGGCGCCACGCCGTAGTAAAGCAGCAGGCTCCACAGCGTGGGGCCCAGAAACCACACGGCGAGCGCCCCGATGACATACCAACGCGTCTTCCGCCACGCCTGGTTCAGGTAATGCAGGACCTTCGACTGGTTCCGCTCCAGTTCCGCGAGATTTTTGTTCGCCCGTCCGAGCGCGATCTCCAGCCCGTCGCGTTCCCACGTCGTCCGGATGATCGCGTTGCGCAGCCCGGCGATGCGGGCCGTCGTGTCGGCCTGCAGCTTCGCGAGCCGGGCCAGGCGCTCCTCCTTGGTGCGGACCTCGCCGGCATCGCCGAACAGCTTGTCCCACACGGTGCTCCACCAGGTGTCGTCGGCGCGCAGGGCCGCGATCACCCGGTCGGCCATGCGGAGGCGCTCCTGCTGCGCGACCAGCTCGGTCTCGAGGCCCGCGAGGCGTTGTTTCACATCGCCCAGCGCCGCCTGCAGATGTTTCTGCTCCCCGGTGAACTGCTGCAGCAGTTCGAGCCGGTGCAGGTCGAAATCGATGTGATCGCGGGCGAAGAGCCAGCAGGCGTAGGCCCCGAGGCCGAGCACGAGGATGAGCATGGCCACGCCGAGCTTTTGCACCAGCCACGCAACCACCCGGTAAAGCAACGTCAGCATCAGCCGGAATCTTGGCGCGCCGCCCGCCCGGCGCAAGACCCCGTCGGGCGGGATTTGGTCGCGCCGAAGCCGTTTGCCAGCGTCCCCGGTTTCCATCACTGTATCGCCCAACAAAGGAGTTCCTCAACCGGCCAGTCCCTACCTCATGTCCAAGGCCATCGTCTCCAAACTTTACGATTCCGATGTCTTCCGCATGGCGTGCCGCCAGTTCGACAAGGCCGCCGATGCCATCAACCTGCCGGAGGCCATCCGCGACCGCACCAAATATCCGCGCCGTTGCATGGCG
Organism: Opitutaceae bacterium; assembly: GCA_028688225.1. Taxonomy (GTDB): domain Bacteria; phylum Verrucomicrobiota; class Verrucomicrobiia; order Opitutales; family Opitutaceae; genus Fen-1467. The sequence continues at coordinate 37,146 of JAQTYQ010000010.1, forward strand.
GTGGCGCTGCCCATCAGGCGCGACAACGGCACCACCGTCGTCTTCGAGGGCTACCGGGTGCAGCACAGCCTCTCCACCGGCCCCTCGAAGGGCGGGCTGCGCTTCCACCAGGACGTCACGCTGGGCGAGGTGGCGGCGCTCGCCATGTGGATGAGCTGGAAATGCTCGCTCGTGGGCCTGCCCTTCGGCGGCGCCAAGGGCGGCGTCATCGTCGATCCGTTCAACCTCTCGCCAGGAGAACTCGAGCGGCTTTCGCGCCGCTACATGCAGGAGATGGTCCCCTTTCTCTCACCGCACGTCGACATCGCGGCGCCCGATCTGGGCACCAACGAGCAGGTGATGGCGTGGATGATGGACACCTACTCCAACCACGTCGGTCACGTCGAGCCGGCCATTGTCACCGGCAAGCCCCTCGTGCTCGGCGGCTCGGAGGGCCGCCGCGAAGCCACCGGCCGCGGCGTGGCCTACCTCGTCAAGACCTACCTCGACGACCTCAAGATCCCGGTCGGCCAGGCCACCGTCGCCGTCCAGGGCTTCGGCAACGTCGGCAGCGAGACCGCCGCGGCCCTGGCCGAATACGGCGCGAGGATCATCGCCATCTCCGACCACACCGCCGCCTTCCATAATCCGCAGGGCATCGACGTGAAAAAAGCCCAGCAATACGTGCAATTCAACCGCGTGCTGCACGATTTCGACGGCGGGGAGCCGATCACCAACGAGCAGTTGCTCGAGCTGCCCTGCACCGTCCTGGCGCCCGCAGCGATCGAGCGCGTCATCACCGAGGTCAACGCGCCCCGGCTCCGGTGCCGCATCCTCGCCGAGGCGGCCAACGGCCCCACGACCAACGGCGCCGACCGCGTGCTTGAGAGCCGCGAGGAGATCGAGGTCATTCCCGACGTGCTCTGCAACTCCGGCGGCGTGATCGTCTCCTACTTCGAGTGGCTCCAGAACCTGCAGCACTACTACTGGACCCGCGACGAGGTGCTGGCCAAACTCTATGCTGTCCTTGACAAGGCGAAGGCGAGCGTCGGCTACCAGCAGCGCAAGCTGAAGTTCAGCCGGCGGCTCGCCGCGCTCACGCTCGGCATCCAGCGCGTGGCCGAAGCCAAGCAGAAGCGCGGATTGTTCCCCTAGGCATTCGCCCGGAGGCGAATGCCTTACCGGAACAACAGCACGGGGACCTTGCAGCGGCGGATCATGGCCGTGGTGGTGCTGCCGATGATGAGCTGGCGGATGCGGTTGTGACCGTAGGCGCCCATGACGAGCAGGTTGATGCCCCGCCCGTCCACGTAGGCCCCGATCTCGTTGTCCGGAGCGCCGACGAGCATCTGGGTCACCGGCGCATAGCCGGCGGCGCGCAGCACGCCCTCGGCGGCCTGCAGGGTCTTGAGCGCGGCCTCCTCCTCGCTGCGCGCGGCCACGGTCACGAGGTGCAGTTCGAGGTCCTTGAAGGCCGCGGTCGTGGCGAGAAACTCCAGCGCCTTCTGGCAGCTCTTGCCGCCGTCATAGGCGAAGAGCGCACGCCCCACCGGCTTGAAGGCGCGCGAAGTGACGAGGCAGGGCCGGTGGCTGGCGCGCACCACCCGCTCCATGGTCGAACCGAGATGCTCGGTCGCGAAGTTGGCGTTCTCGCCGCGCTTGCCGAGCATGATGAGGTCGATGTGGGCCTCAAAGTCGTGGAAGGTGTCGACGAGAAACCCGAGTTTGTGGGTGAAGGTCACGCCGGCCGGCAGCGGCCGGGCGGCGAAATGTTTCCGCGCCTGTTCGAGGATGGCCTTGGCCCGCTCCTGCTCGAACTCCTGCAGCTTGCCAAGCACGGCCTGGTAGGGCTGCACCCCGAGACTGCCGCTGAGGTCGGCGACCATCGGCACCTCGAACTGGCGCAGATCCGAGACGTAGAGGACCTCGAGCGCGGCGCCGGTGCGCTGGGCCATCCAGGCCGCGTACTCATAGCAGACGAACGAGTAGGCCGAACCGTCGGTGCAGACGAGAATCTTGTTCATGGCGGCGTCCTCCGGAAGGGGTTGGGGTTCCTGACCGCCGTCATGCTGACACGCGGGCGGGCCGGCGTCAAATCGTCGTGCCGGGCGGGACCAGTGCGCCCTTGGGCACCACCAGCACGCCGTCGCGGATCATGATCTCGTGGGGGTAATCGCCGTTGGGCTTGCCGTCGGGCGAGAGCACGCAGCCGTCGCCGATGCGGGCGTTTTTGTCGATGATGGCGTTGCGGATGCGGCAGTGGTAGCCCACGCCGACGTTGGGGACGCCGTGGACGGCGTTCTCCTTGATCTCGCTGTCGCTCTCGTAAAAGTCGGCCCCCATCATCACCACGTCCTCGAGGGAGGACCCCTCACGGATCATGGACCGGATGCCGATGACGCAGTGTTTGAGCGAGGTGTCGGTGATGATCGAGCCGTCGCCGACCACGACGTAGTCGATGTGGCAGCGGTTGATCTTGGTGGCGGGCAGGAAGCGCGCGTGGGTGTAGATGGGCGTGGTGTGGGTGTAGAAATTGAAGGGCGGCAGCGGCTGCGCAAACGCCAGGTTGGCCTCGAAGAAGGCCCGCACCGTTCCGATGTCCTCCCAGTAGCCCTCGAACAGGTAGGCGAAGAGGCGCTTTTTGCCGAGGAGGCTCGGGATGATCTCCTTGCCGAAGTCGGTCATGTGGTTGTCGAGCGCGTCCTGCAGCACGTCGCGGCTGAACAGGTACATGCCCATCGAGGCGAGGCAGCGCTTCTCGGCCGAGGGCGTGGTCAGCCGCGACGTCAGCGCCGGGCTGATGGCGAGGCTGTCGATGACGGCGGAATCCCGGGGCTTTTCGGCGAACTGCTTGATCTCGAGATTGTCGTCCACGCGCATCACGCCGAGGCCCTCGACCTTGGAGGCGGGCACGGGGAGGGCCGCGATCGTCGCGTCGGCGCCGGTGACGATATGCTGGGCAATGACCTTGCGGAAATCCATCCGGTAGAGCTGGTCGCCCGAGAGGATGAGCAGGTAGTCGTGCGGGTGCGTGCGAAAATGCATCAGGTTGCGGCGCACGGCGTCCGCCGTGCCCTGGTACCAGTCGGCGCTCTTCTCCGTCTGCTCGGCCGCCATGATGTCGACGAAGCCCCGCCCGAACGAGTCGAAGTGATAGGTGCTCTGCACGTGGCGGTGCAGCGACGCCGTGTTGAACTGCGTCAGCAGAAAGATGCGGTTGATGCCCGAGTTGAGACAGTTGCTGATCGGAATGTCGACGAGGCGATACTTGCCGGCCAGCGGCACCGCCGGCTTGCAGCGTTCCTTGGTCAGGGGGTACAGGCGGGTGCCACGACCGCCGCCCATGATGACCGCGAGCACACTTGGGTTGATGTTCATGGGAAGGTGAAGCAGGCATGACCCCGGCAGCGCGTCCCCTCACTCCGGGCTTCGCGCAGAACCGTCTCGCGGGGCCGCCAGCGGAAGTCGGGATGCCCCGCGGAACCGGCTGACGGCAAGCTCGGAGAAGGAACGCCTGTCGGGCACTCAATAACCTTGCTCAAATTTTGCCGCACTCCCTAAAATCGCGAGCTTAAAGAAAGCAACTTATGTGTGGCATTGTCGGTTACGTTGGCAAACAGAAGGCGTCCGCCATCCTGATCGAGGGCCTGAAGCGCCTCGAATACCGGGGTTATGATTCCGCCGGCCTGGCAGTGGAGCACGATCATCGGTTCGAGGTGGTCAAGAAGGTCGGCCGGGTGGAAACCCTGCTTAAACTGGCGGCCCAGCACCGCCTCAGCGGCACCACCGGTATCAGCCACACGCGCTGGGCCACCCACGGCGGGGTGACCGACGCCAACGCCCATCCGCATCTCAGCAGCGACGGCCGGTTCGCCATCGTGCACAACGGTGTGATCGAGAACTACACCGGCATGAAGAAGTTCCTCGCCGGCAAGGGCTACACCTTTACGTCGGAGACCGACACCGAGGCGCTCGTCAACCTCATCGCCTACCATTATGAGAAGGAGCCGGCCCGGCCGACCGCCAGCCGGTTCCTCGAAAGCGTGCGCAAGACCCTCGGCCATGTCGAGGGCACCTACGGCATCGCGGTCCTCTGCACCAAGCATCCCGGCGAGATCGTGGCCGCGCGCAAGGGTTCGCCGCTCATTCTCGGCGTCGGCGACGGGGAGTACATCCTCGCCAGTGATGTCGCCGCGCTCATCAGCCGCACGCAAAACGTCGTCTACCTCAAGGACGGCGAGATGGTCCACATTACGCCGAAGAACTTTTCCATCACGACCCTCGATCAGGCCGACGTTTCTCCCGTGATCGACCGGGTTACCTGGACGGTCGCGGACGCCGAGGTGGGCCAGTATGCGCACTTCATGGAAAAGGAGATCTTCGAACAGCCGGTGGCGCTCGAGAACGCGATGCGCGGCCGTTTTTCGGAGGACCAGAGCACGGCCAACTTTGGCGGTCTCAACCTTACGCCCGCCGACTTCCGCCAGGTCGGGCGCTTCCAGTTCTGCGCGTGCGGCACCGCCTGGCACGCCTGCCTGGTGGCCGAGCATCTGCTCGAGCGTTTCGCGCGCGTGCCGGTGGAGGTGGATTACGCATCGGAGTTTCGCTACCGCAACGCCCCGCTGGTCTCCAACACGCTTTTCTTTGTCGTCAGCCAGTCCGGTGAAACCCTCGATACGCTGGCCGCGCTGCGCGAAGCCAAGCGCAAGGGCTACCGGGTCCTGGCCATCTGCAACGTCGTCGGCTCGACCATCGCCCGGGAGGCCGACGGCGGCATCTACCAGCACGCCGGCCCCGAGATCGGCGTGGCGTCCACCAAGGCTTTCACCTCCCAGCTGCTCATCGCCGCCATGTTCGCCCTCTACGTCGCCCGCATGCGCGACATGAGTTTCAGCGATGGGGTGCAGGTCGTGCAGGCCCTCAAACAGGCGCCCGATCTCGTGCGCAAGGCGCTGGAACAGGCGCCGCACATCAAGGCGATCGCCAAACGCTGCGCGCATCACCAGGACTTCCTGTTCCTCGGCCGGCTTTCGCTTTTCCCCATCGCGCTCGAGGGCGCGCTCAAGCTCAAGGAGATCTCCTACATCCACGCCGAGGGTTACCCCGCCGCCGAGATGAAACACGGCCCGATCGCCCTCGTCAGCGAGAACTGTCCGACCGTCTTCCTCGCGCCAAAGGGCGAGATCTTCAACAAGGTCGTCTCCAGCGTGCAGGAGATCAAGGCCCGCAAGGGCAAGACGGTCGTGATCACGACCGAGGGCTGCGAGCTTCCCGCCGGCCTGGCCGACGAGGTCATCACCATCCCCGACTGCCACGAGGCCGTGCTGCCCATCGTGGCCGCGATTCCCGTGCAGCTCCTCAGTTACTACATCGCCGCCGAACTCGGACGCGACGTCGACAAGCCGCGCAATCTCGCGAAATCCGTGACGGTGGAGTGACCGGATTTCATTTGGCATAGTGGTCTTAGGAGGCGCGGGAGCGCGCCCCTCCAACTATCGGAACCCTAGCCGGACTTGTGTTCTGCTGGACGGCAGCATGATCGCGACCCGTCCTCCCTCCGCTCCGCGAAGGAGAATGCACTGAAGGAATCACCTGCCCCTCGACAGCCTCAGGGGCTATAAGCGAGGTCGAACGGGCAAGCAGTCTCCTACAGACCCACTAAACGGTCGGGAGGGTTTCGTGCAGGAGGCGGCCGAACCGACCCGCTCGTGAAAATGCATCGTGCGCCGCCAGCCATTCTGCTGACCAGCGTTCTGCCAGCAGAATGACGTTAAGCCGCTCATTCGAACCTTGCTGGCCTTCTGCTCGCAAAACCGCCGCCGGGCACGGCAGGCCGCGACCGGTGCCGGTGGTAGGTTCTTTTGTTTTGGAGTGCGTTTTCTCCGAGCATGGGCAGGATGCCCGGGCCATTCGGCACGCGCAGCCCGCCCACCGTGGCCGCTGGCGAAGACTGGGCCCCGCCCGGGCGTTTGCCTTGCGATCCACCACAACAAAAGACCCTGGTGCCGGCAGGGCGCCGGGTGTCATTCTCCTTGCCGGCGGTGACGGCGGCCGCATAACCGTTGCCCTCCGGGCCATGAACATCCAACCGAGCAGGGAAGCCTTTCTCCGGCTGTGCGAACAGGGCAACGTCGTGCCCGTGTACGCCGACCTCATGGCCGACTTTGAGACGCCGGTCTCGGCTTATGCCAAGCTCAAGGCCTCCGGCCCGGCCTATCTGCTCGAGTCCATCGAAGGCGGGGAAACCGTTTCGCGCTACAGCTTCATCGGCTGCCGGCCGCGCAAGGTCTTTGCCTGCTATGCGGAGATCACCGAGATCCGGGAGCCCGGACGCCCGGTGCAACGCATCCCCACGCCGCACGACCCCCTCAAGCTCATCGAGGCCGAGATCGCCGGCTTCAAACCCGTGCTGATCCCGGGCATGCCGCGGTTCATGGGCGGCGCCGTCGGCTACCTCGGGTATGAATACATCCACCGCATCGAGCCGACCGTGCCCGAAGCCGCGCGCGATGAGCTCGGCCTGCCGCTCGCCTACTTCATGATGTCGGACACGCTGCTGATGTTCGACCGCGCGAAACAGACGCTCCGGCTCTGTGTCAACGCCCACGTGCGCGGCGAACCCGCGGCCACATATGCCGCCGCCGTGGCCGAGTTGCGCAGCCTTTATGACCTGTTGCGGCAGCCGCGCGAACTGGCGTCGTCCGCCCTGGTGGAGCCGGTGCGGATTGAGGTGCTGCCGTCGAATTTCACGCGCCCGGCCTTTGAAAAAATGGTCGAGGATTCCAAGGAGTACATCCGCGCCGGCGACATCATCCAGGTCGTCCTGGCCCAGCGGTTCACCCGCGAGTTCAAACGGACGCCCCTCGATCTCTACCGCGCCTTGCGCACGGTCAACCCGTCACCCTACATGTTCCTGCTCGACACCGGCGATTTCGCGCTCGTCGGCGCCTCGCCCGAGGTTCACGTGCGCGCCACCGACGGCCGCGTCGAGATTCGCCCCCTCGCCGGCACCCGCCACCGGGGCGCCACCGCGGCCGAGGACCTGGCGCTCGAGCAGGAGCTGCTCGCCGACGACAAGGAGCGGGCCGAACATCTCATGCTCGTCGACCTCGCGCGCAACGACATCGGCCGCGTGTGCCGCCACGGCAGCGTGACCGTTCCGAAGTTCATGATCATCGAGCGCTATTCGCACGTCATGCACATCGTGTCGCAGGTCGAGGGGCAGCTGGCGCCGGACCGGACCGCCTTCGATCTCATGCGCGCCACCTTCCCGGCCGGCACGGTCAGCGGTGCGCCCAAGATCCGGGCCATGCAGATCATCGCCGAGCAGGAAAAACTCCAGCGCGGCTTCTATGCGGGCGCGCTCGGTTATTTCAGTTACGACGGCAACCTCGATTCCTGCATCACGCTGCGGACGGCTTTGGTCAAAGACGGCCGGATCTACATCCAGGCCGGCGGCGGCATTGTGGCCGACTCGGTCCCCGCCGCGGAATATCGGGAGAGCATCAACAAGGCCTCCGCCCTGCTCAAGGCCGTCGCCATCGCCGAAGGACTCAGCTAGCAGCCCTGTCGGGCTTTGCCCTCCAGGCTGCTCATCAACGGGCTGCGCCCGTTGGAAAAGTGCGTGCAGATCGAACATCTGCGCCTTCCGCCGGCATTGCCCGGTCGCTTCGACCTCGAGAACCAACTCCGCCTCGGCAACGGCCCGGCAGGCAGAAAAACATGCATTACGCTGCAGCATACGGGAAGCCCAGACGATTAGTTTGTATCATACTTTACATAAGCATGCGTCCTGCGGCTTGTTTAGGCGTCTAACTATTGAAATCATTCCCGCCATGGCACCGTATCGTAGTTATCATCGTAAGTCGGATGCCCTTGCCACCGTTGAGGCGGCACAGACGAATGCCGAGGTCCTGCGCCCGTCGGCCCCCACCCTCGACGCTTCCCCGTCCTTCCTCGAAAAACCGGAGCCCCCGGCTACGGAGCCCGAACCGCTCGAGCGAAGCGGCTTGCAGCTCTATTTGCAGGAGATCGCCAAGACCCCCCTGTTGACCATTGCCGAGGAGGTGCAACTTGCACGCCGGATTCGCCGAGGCGACAAGGCCGCCCGCGATCACATGATCAAGGCCAACCTCCGTCTCGTCGTGAAAATCGCGCACGATTACAAGGACTTTGGCCTCCCGCTCCTCGACCTCATCAGCGAGGGCAACATCGGCCTGATCAAAGCCGTCGAACGCTTCGACCCGCGCAAGGGCGGCAAGCTCAGCACCTACGCCGCCTGGTGGATCAAGCAGTCCATCAAGCGCGCCCTCGCCAACCAGTCGAAGACGATCCGCCTGCCCGTCCACCTCGTGGACAAAATTTCAAAGATGCGCCGGACGGCCATGGCGCTGGCGGAGGAATTCGGCCGCGAACCCACCGATGAGGAGGTGGCGCTGGAGCTCGACATCCCCGTCAACAAGGTCGCCCATCTCAAATCCGTCAGCATCCGTCCGACCTCGCTCGATGCGCCCATCGGCGAGGACGGCGACTCGGCCACCTTCGGCGAGATCGTCGGCGACGAAAACGCCATCAGCCCCTATGAGAACGTCCGCGAGCGCAACCTCAAGACCGACCTCAACCACATGATCGAGTCGCTCGACAAACGGGAAGCCGACATCATCCGCATGCGGTTCGGCCTTGATGGTCACGACGAGCTCACCCTCGAAGAGGTGGGCCGGAAATTCAAGGTCACCCGCGAACGCGTGCGCCAGCTCCAGAATCTCGCGCTCCAGAAGGTCCGCCGGCTCATGGCCAAGAACGAGGCCCAGCGATCGGTCGAGGAAATCGAACAGGAGGAACGCCTGCGGAAGCGCATGGAGGTCCTTCGCGAATTCTTCGAAAGCAAGGCGCCGAAAAAGCCCGCCAGGCATTGAAGCCGTTCGCGACCGCCTTCCTTCCCGAGCCGGCAGCCCCCCTGCCGGCTTTTTTGTGACCCTCGAGACCCCCACGAGTCTGGCTGACTGTTGCTCCCCCGCGTAGCCAAATTCGTGAGAATTTGGAATCCCCTCAACCTTTCCCTTTCTGTCCGCTGGACAGCCGTCATGGAACCTTTCAAGGTCCGCGCGCACTGATTCCTGCCATGTCCGTGCGTTTCCGCATCCTATCGATCCTGATCAGCCTCGCCACCGGCGGCACGCTCCACGCCATCTCGCTACCCGAGGCGCAGGAGCTCTACCGGGCCAGGCGGTATGTCGAGGCCCAGGCGGCCTTTGAGCAGCTGATCGCCGCCGAACCGGGCAATGCCGAGGCGGCCTATCGCCTCGGCCGGCTGGCCCTGCTGCGCGACGATCCGGCCACGGCCGTGAAATGGCTGGAGAAGGCCACGGCGCTCACGCCGCAGTCCTCGTCCTATTTCAAGTCCCTGGGCGATGCCTATGGTCTTTCGGCGCAGGAGGCCGGTCTGTTCTCCAAACCCGGCTTCGCGCGGAAGAGTCTGGCCGCCTACCAAAAAGGCGTGGAACTTGATCCCCAGAGTGTCAGCGCCCGTGAAGCCCTGTACACGTTCCACCGCCAGGCCCCTGCCATCGCCGGCGGCGGTGCGGCCAAGGCCCGGACCGAGGCCCTGGAGATCCAAAAACTGAACGCCGTCCGGGGCACGGTGCTCCTCGTCGACCTCGGTGTGGCCGAGGAGAAATATCAGGAGGCCTTCGATGCCCTGGAAAATCTGCGCCGCACCCACCCCGAATCGCTCGCTGCCCTCTATCAGATCGGTCGGGTCGCGGCCTTGAGCGGTCTGCGGCTGGAACAGGGCGAGGCCGCGCTCAAGGAATGCCTGGCCCACACTCCGGACGAAACCCAGGCCCCGCTCTGGGCCGCCCGCTGGCGGCTCGGGCAGATTTTCGAAAAGAAAGGTGACCCGGCCTCTGCCCGCGCCGAGTATGCGGCCGCCCTCAAGCTCAACCCCGACCAGCCACAGCTGATCGAAGCGCGGGAGCGGGTGAAGTGAATCTCCCCTTTCCAGGGTGACTCCCAGCCAGTTGATTTTTGATCCCATTGCCAGATTGGCCATCCGACCGGACCGTCAATCTGGCAGAAGCGGACCAGCAGGGCCGCCGCCGCCGCGGCGACGACGGCTGCTTGCCCGGCTGCTGGTGTCAGGACACGTTACCGACCATGACAGATAGCGCGCCGGCGGCCTCACGGGTCGCTCGTCCTCCCTCCGGGCGTCCCCTGCTCATCTTTGACGGGGAATGCGGATTCTGTCGCCGGTGGATTGAGCGCTGGCGCGAAGCCGCCGGCGACCGGCTGGACCTCGAACCCGCCCAAACCGCGGCCGGACGCTTCCCGGAGATTTCCCCGGCGGAGTTCAATCGGGCCGTCCAATTGATTGACACCGAAGGCCGGGTTTTTTCCGCGGCGGGCGCCATCCTCCGCGCCCGGGCGCTGGCTACCGGCCGCACTGGTCTTTTGACCGCCTATGAGCGCCTGCCGGGCTTCGCCTCAACCGCCGAGACGGTCTACCGTTTCGTCGCCGGCCACCGCCCGGTGTTCTCCCTGCTGACCCGCTTGCTCTGGGGCGCGTAGGTGCACCGCCCGTCCTTCGGCATCAGCACCTGGATTTTTCTGCGGCTGCTGGCGTCGTATATCTCATCGCCTTTCTCTCGTTCTGGATCCAGTTCGTCGGGCTTGGCGGGCCGGCAGGGCATCCTGCCGGCACAGCCCCATTTCGACGCCGTGCATCCATCGCTCGGGACGTCCCGCTTCTGACAGCTGCCGCGCTGCGCTGAATGCATTTTGTCTCGCGCCCCTTCCGGCTCTGCCTCTCGCTTGGGGCATGGTCGCCCCCCGAGAGGAATTCCTCCGTCTGCTGGGTGAAAGCCTCGCCGCCGGCACCTTGATCAAACTCACCCTGGGCCGGTATCACGGCGCCGAGGCCACGCTGCGCAACCTCCATGTGCGCCCCGTCACGCTGCGGGCCGGACCGCACCTGTCGTTTGTCTGGCGGCATGCGGCGCGCGACATCACGAAGAATCATCCCCCTGCCGCCGCCCTGGCCGAGCTGGCCACGCTGATCGGCGGCGACTTTGGCAGCGCCCACCTGTTCACCACGACACAGGATGCCCAGCTGGAGTTCGCCGCCGACGCCACCGCGCGCCTGAAAGTCATGCCGCACGAGAATCTCGAACCACCCTCGGGTGAGCACGACCGCCGGAAACAGCGGACCATCCTGCCGGCCAGCCCGTGGCTGCACCGGCTCGGCGTGACGACCGCGAGCGGGGCGATACGCGAGGGCATGGCCGCCAAGTTCAAGCAGATCAACCGTTTCATCGAACTGCTCGCCCCCCTTGTTCAGGATACCCCGCTGCCCTCCGACCGGCCCGTCGAGGTCGCCGACATGGGCTGCGGCAAGGGTTATCTCACCTTCGCCACCTGGCAGTATTTTCATCACGTTGCCCGGCGTCCGGTGCATGTCCGCGGCATCGAGCTGCGGCCGGAGCTCGCCGGGCTCTGCGAACGCACCGCCCGCGACTGCGGATGCGCCGGGCTCGAATTTGCCGCGGGCACCATCGCCAATGTGCCGGCGGAGCGGCTCGACATCCTCGTCGCCCTGCACGCCTGCGACACCGCCACGGATGACGCCATCGCCAAAGGCATCGCCGCCGGCGCCGCCCTGATCGTGGTGGCGCCATGCTGCCACAAGGAACTGAGTCCGCAGCTCACGGCTCCGGCCGTGCTCGCGCCGGCGCTCCGGCAGGGCATCTTCCACGAGCGCGAGGCGGAGTTCGTGACCGACGCGCTGCGCACGCTGCTGCTCGAATGGGCGGGCTACGACACGCGGGCCTTCGAGTTCATTTCCACCGAGCACACTGCGAAGAACCTGATGATCGCCGCCGTGCGCCGGACCCGGTCGCCCGACCGCGAAGCCGCCGCCGGGCGCATCCGCGACCTCGCCGCCTTTTACGGCATCAAATCCCAAACACTTGCACATCACCTCGGGTTGAGGCTGACGGTCGCTTGACCGCGGTGCAACTTGCACCCTAAATCCTTTCATGCCAGTCGCAGCCGTACCACGGGCACACTCTGGGAAGCCCACGCAGGAGAAGGAAAATTCCAACGATCTCCAGAAAGAGGATTATCCCTTTCACCACTGGTATCGTTTCGTGCTTTCCTATCCCCCGCACCTCGTTCGCAAATACCTCGAGATTTTTGGTGTTCAACCTGGGGAGACGATTCTGGATCCTTTCTGCGGCACTGGCACGACGTTAGTTGAATGTCGCAGGCACGGCTTCAACTCTATTGGTGTCGAGGCACACCCTCACGCCGCGCTGGCCTCGCGGGTGAAAACCCGTTGGGATTTGGATGTCACGCTTCTGCAAGCGAGAGCCAAAAAGATTGGCCACGCCGCTGAGGCAGAACTGGGGGCCCTCGCGCTGCCCAAACAGAGCCTGTTCGCTGAAATGGTCGCGGAAGACACCGCTGACTACGGCGGACTGACTGCTGATGAGGCCAAACTTATTCCGGAAGGCTTTTTGAGTCCAAAACCACTCAAGCGTCTGCTGATCCTCCGCAAGCACCTCCGGCTTGTGACCGAAGGTTTGGATACAGCTTATCGCGAGTTTTTCTACGTGGCGCTATCCCATGTCATTGCAAATGGTGCGGGCAATTTTGCCTTCGGCCCCGAAATTTACCGCACTAAAGCCAAGGAGGACTACGATGTAACCGGCCATTTTGCCTCGCAAGTACACTCGATGATCGCGGATTTGGTACATGCGCAGGCCGTGCAAAAAGATTGGCCCAGTGCAAAGGTCGTCGAAGGCGACGCCCGCACGCTTGAAGGAGTGGACGCTGGTTCTATTCACGCGGTTATCACCTCACCCCCATATCCCAACGAAAAAGACTACACCCGCATCTCCCGCGTTGAATCTGTACTGCTGGGTCTGATGACCGATAGAGGACAGCTTCGCGAGATCAAGGAGCGCTTGCTGCGCAGCAACACGCGCAACGTGTTTGTTAACGACGATGACGGCGAATGGATCGCCGATCATCCCGAGGTCAGAATCATTTCCGAAGAGATCGAGCGACGTCGCGTCGCACTGGGGAAAAACTCAGGTTTTGAGAAGCTCTATCACCGGGTGGTTGCCCATTATTTCGGCGGCATGGCGCGACATTTTTCTGTTTTGACCAAGAAATTGAAGCGAAAAGCCCGGTGCGCCTATGTGGTGGGCGACCAGTTATCGTTTCTTTTGGTGCCTATCCCAACCGGACAACTTCTTGGAGACATCGCCCGCAGCTACGGTTTCAGGACCGCAAGCATTGATTTATGGCGCACGCGCCTTGGCACCAAGAGCGGAACGCGCGTGCGGGAAGAGGTCCTTGTTTTGGAGAAACTCTGATACCGATGAATCAACCTACCCCGAACCGTTACAGCCAGATTGTGCTGGCTGTTTTTCGCACCCGCTGGACACGAGGTGCCGAGCAAATCTTTTTTACGCAAGACGATCTGATCGCAGAAGCAAAGAAAGTTGGTGCTTCGGTCAAAAACTTGCCTGATGTGCTGTACACGTTCCGCGATCGGCAGCCACTGCCGGCCGAAATCCTTAAAACAGGGAATTGGGTCATCGACGCCCGCGGGCCCGGTCAATACGCCCTGCTCAAGATTGAGGGCCCGACCAAGATTGAGTTGCCGTCACGTCCCAAGGTTTACGACATTCCCTACGCGGTGCCCGACATCGTCGCGGCCAATCTCAAGCATGACGAACAAGGCTTGCTGACGATGGTGCGCTACAACCGGCTGCTGGATGTCTTCACCGGTCTGGCGTGTTTCCATCTTCAGTCGCATATCCGCACGCAGCTCCCTAACTACGGACAACTCGAAATCGATGACCTCTATTTGGGCGTCGATAAGAGCGGCCAAGGCTACGTATTGCCGATCGAAGCCAAGGACAGCGGCGACCCGCTGGGAATCCACAAGCCTGTCGGAATCGCTAGGTTTGCGGCAGCGAAGTATCCATCGTTGCGCTGCCGTCCAATTGCGATCCTGCGCACAGCCGCGGACACCTTTGCTTTCATGGAATTTGAACCGTCCGTCGACCTGCGGAAGGTGGTTCAAATCGAATCGCGGAGCTACCGGTTAGTCCGAGAAGTTTAGCCCTCGATCTTGACAGCCCATGACGTGGGAACAGCTCGACTGGGCGGCGCTCGAGCGGCTGCGCGGATTGTTTCTGTCCGGCGGGGCGGCGCAGGGTCCGTACTGGACATCGCCGGCCGATCTCGCGAGCTACGACTTCACCTACGGCGAGCGCATCGGCTGGAAATGGGATGCCGTCCTGCAGGAGCTCGCTCTGCGGGGTTGGAAACCGCGGGCCACCGCCGTGCTCGACTGGGGTTGCGGCGGCGGCGTGGCCGGACGGCGCGTGGCGCGCTGGCTGGGCCGGGACCGGATTGCGGTCCTGCGGGTGTGGGATCACTCCGGCCTCGCGGTCGATTTCGCCACCGACGCGGCCAGGCACGATTTTCCCGGGATTCGGGTCGAACAGGTGACGCCGGGATTTCTCGCCAGCGACGAACCGGTCGGCGTGTTGGTGATCAGTCATGTGCTCACCGAGCTGCCGGCCCGTGAACTGCTGGCTTTGCGCAGCCTGGCCGCGCGCGCCGAGGTCATCATCTGGGTCGAGCCGGGCACCCCGGAGGTCAGCCGGGCGTTGATCGAGGTACGCGAGCAGCTCCGGAACCGCTTCCACGTCATCGCCCCCTGCACGCATCAAGCCGTTTGCGATCTGCTGGCGCCGGACAACGCCCGCCACTGGTGCCACCATTTCGCGGCGCCGCCCCCGGAAATTTTCTCCGACTCCAACTGGGTGAGGTTCGGACAACGGGCGGGCATCGATCTGCGCAGCCTGCCCTATAGCTTCCTCGCGCTTGAGCGGCGGGCCCCGGGATCGGCTCAGGAATCCGCCTCCGGCCTCTCCCGCGTCCTTGGCGAGCCGCGGGTCTACAAGGGCTTCGCCCGGGTGCTGAGCTGCGACGCCGCCGGCGTGACGGAACTCACTCTGCAGAAGCGTGACGACCCTGGACTTTTCAAACAGTTCAAACGCCCGGCTGGGGCGCAGGTTTACCGCTGGATACGCGCTGGTGACAAGGTCCTCGCCGGTAATCCGTTGACGCAGTGAAGACCTCTTTTCAGCGCCCTCACGAAATAAGGCCCGCAAGTCCAGCTTGCCAGGCCTTGGTTTAAGGCCGTCCCACGACCCGGGACATGTCAACTATTGGTTGACATGTCCCGGGTCGTCCGTCTGTCAGCTGCTTTTCGCCCGACCGCCTGACGCGCACCCAAGGCGCTGTCTCCGTTGCGCCGCGCTTGACTCTCGGGGCGCGGTTTGAAACATCCCATCCCTTCCCTTTCCATCTCATGAGCCAGCAAACCAACAAAGTAATCAAGAAACAGCGCCGCCTTGCCTACAATAAACGCCGGAAGGCGCGGATCCGGCAGGCCCGGGCGACCAAGACCACGAAGGCTTGACGGCATTTGTCTCCGTTTGGCCGCGGCGACCAGCCGCGGCTTTTTTTTCGACCCGAATCCATCCCCGCCTTCCTCATGATCAAGGTCAGTCTCATCTCCCTCGGCTGCGCCAAGAACCTCGTCGACAGCGAGATCATGGTCGGGCACCTGCTCCAGGCCGGCATGCAGGTCGTGCCCGAGGCGGCCCAGGCCGATGTCGTCATCGTCAACACCTGTTCGTTCATCGATTCGTCGAAGGAGGAGTCGATCAACCACATCCTCGAGGCGCATGAGCAGCGCGGCCTGCGCAAGCGGCGCCGGGAGCAGAAGCTGATTGTCGCCGGTTGCATGGCGCAACGGTTCGCGAAGGAATTGCCGGGCACCTTGCCGGAGGTCGACGCCTTCATCGGCCTCGACCAGATCACCCGGGTCGCCCCCATCATCGAGGAGATCTACGCCCGGGAGCGTGGCCGGAAGGACGTCCCGGCAAGCTTTGTCACGCCGCGCTCAACCTACATTCCCGACTACGACACCCCGCGTTTCCGGCTCACCCCGCGGCACTTCGCCTATGTGAAGATCGCCGAGGGCTGCAACCACCCCTGCACGTTCTGCATCATTCCGCAGATCCGCGGCCGGCATCGCAGCCGCACCGTGGACAGCGTGGTCGCCGAGGCGCGCGGACTGGTGGCCGAGGGCGTGAAGGAGCTGAACCTCATCTCGCAAGACACGACGTTCTTCGGCATGGACACCTGGGAGCAGCGGCCCAATCCGCGCACTCCGGTCGATTCGTCCCGCGGTGCGGCCCTCACGTCCCTCCTCCGCCAGCTGCAAGCCATCGCGGGCGACTTCTGGATCCGGCTGCTCTACACCCACCCGGCGCACTGGAGCGACGAGCTCATCCGCACCATCGCCGAATGCCCGAAGGTCGCGCGCTACGTCGACATGCCGCTGCAGCACATCAGCGACCGCATGCTCGACGTCATGCAGCGCGAAACGGACGGGAAATACATCCGTGATCTCGTCCGCCGCATCCGCGCCGGCATTCCCGGCATCGCCCTGCGCACGACGTTCATCGTCGGCTTTCCCGGCGAGACCGAGGCGGATGTCGAGGAGTTGTGCGCCTTCATCCGCGAGACGCAATTCGAGCGGCTCGGCGTGTTCCGCTATTCGCAGGAGGAAGGCACGCGGGCGGCGAAGCTGCCCGACCAGGTTTCCGCGAAGGAAAAGGAGCGGCGCTGGCACCGCGTGATGGCCCTGCAGAGGGAGATTGCCGTCACAGTCAGCCGCCGCCATGTCGGCCGCACGCTCAAGGTGCTCGTCGAGGAGCCCGGCGTGGCCCGGGGCGAAGCCGATGCGCCCGACATCGACGGCCGGGTTTATGTGCCGCACGCGCTGCCGGTGGGTGCATTTGCCGCGGTCAGGATCACCGGCCATCACGACTACGACCTGCTCGCCCTGCCTGCGGGCGAACAGCCGGCGCTGTTCAAGGTCGCGAAGCCGGCACAGTGAGACTTCCGCCGACCGGAGCGAGAGGCGACGGTCGGCTCGGGCGGCGGGGCGTCCGCTCAGAAGTTGGCCATCTGGCCAACGATGTCGCCGGCTGACACCACGACGAAGCCCTTGGCTTGATTATTGACCACGTAGCGAAGGCAGATTCCCAGCATCCGCCCTTGCGCATCAAACACCGGGCAACCCATCGCATCCGGGGTCATATCGGTGCTGACCAGCAGCATCCGGCGCGGCCGCTCGATGATGCCCATCACTGTGCTCGGCCGGATGATCGCCGCCCGCTGCATCACCTCGGGCAACCGGGATAAATGGTAATAATTCCCCAATACGATGGCGGCCTCCGGTGCTTCGTGCAGATTCACAAAGGTGAACGCCCGTCCGCCCGCCAGCGGTTTATCCGGCATGATGAACGCCAGATCCCGGTCCGCGTCCTTCCAGACCAGTTGGGCCGGCACTTCCGTGCCATCGGCCAGCTGCAACCGCAATCCCTTGATCTCGCTCTGACCGAGTGTCACCGCCATGTTCGTCTGGCTCATTTGCATCCGGATGGCTTCGAAAAACGTCTTCGGGTCGATGGCGCTCAGCGAGGTGGCCGTCAGCCCCTGCGGCGTGATCACCGTGCCGTTGATGTCGATGGCTTCCTCCCTCGCCGGCATGCTGTGATCGTTGACGATGACCTTCAGGCTTACCATCGCCTTCACCGACACAATCGCGTCGGCATAACGTCGGAGGATGAGGCGTCCGGCAGTGGCCTCGGCATCGGGCAGGGCCCGGGCCGGCGAAGGCATCGCCAGGATACAGGCGGCAAAAACAAGGCAGAGGCGGACCATGGGCTTCATATCGGAATGGATGAGATTGATTGCAGTGGGGGCGGCGACCATGCCGCTCGCCAGCATCGAGCACCGACGGGGCTGGCGCAAGTCCTTGTCGCGAGCCGGTCCATCGCGGCCGGCAGGGCTAAGGCTTCACCGCGGCGGCATAGCGGTCGATAATGCCATCAAAGCTGCCGTTGCTGAAAAACACCACCACGCGCGGCGGATTCTGGGCCGGCAGGGTCTCGCGCAGCAGGCTTTCGCAGAGCGCCTGGTTGTCCGTGAACCACCGGGCCTGCACGCCCTGGCTTTCGAGCTGCTCAGCCACGGCCTCGGCGTCGAAACGCTCGTCCTCGCGCAGCTTTTCCGCGCGGTTGACCGCGCCGAGGTAGACCTCGTCGGCCTGGGCCAACGCGCGGGTGAATCCGTTTTGCAGGATCCGGGTGCGCGCCGTGTTGCTGCGCGGCTCGAAAGCGGCGGTGAGCCGGGCGCCGGGAAAGCGGGCGCGCAGAGACGCCAGTGTCTCGGCCAGCGCCGTCGGATGATGGCCGAAATCCTCGATCACGGTCAGGATCGGGGTGCGGGCGCGCACCTCCTGCCGGCGGCGGACCGGACGGAAGCGCGCCAGCGCGCCAAGCTCGAGCCGTCTCGGCGAGGAGGCGTTGGTCACGCAAGCCGTCACCTCCTCCGCGGAGATGCCGGGATCGAGCAGGGCGAGCTGCGCGGCCAGCGCCGCCATCGCGGCGTTGCGGGCATTGTACAGGCCCGGCAACGACCAGCGCACCTCCGCCCAGGGCAAACCGCGCCATTCCAGCCTGAAGGAAGCCCCCGCAGCGTCCTCCGCGAAACCGGCGATGCGCAGATCATTGCCCTCGCCCGTGCCCACCCGCAGGACCCGGGTCCATGACATCGGGCCCAGCGCCCGCAGGTTGGCGTCGTCGCCGTTCAGGACGATGCAGCCGTTGCTCGGCACGAGGCGGGTGAAATGGAGGAAAGTCCGCTTGTAGTCCTCGAGATCGCGAAAAATGTCCGCGTGGTCGAACTCGAGGTTGTTCAGCACCGCAATGTGCGGAGCGTAGTGGATGAACTTGCTGCGCTTGTCGAAGAACGCGCTGTCGTACTCGTCACCCTCGATCACGAACGGGTCGGTGGCGGCGCCGAGGTGACTGCCGGCCGGCGGATCCTGCGGCACGCCGCCGATGAGGTAGCCGGGATCCCGGCCATTCTCGCTCAGGAGAAAAGCGGCCAGGGCGGTCGTGGTGGTCTTGCCGTGCGTGCCCGCCACGACGAGGTTGCGCCGCTGCTGGAGCACGAATTCGTGCAGCAGCGCGGGCAGCGAGGTAAAAGGCAGCGCGCGGGTGTCGAGCAGCCATTCGATCTCGGGGTGGCCGCGCGACAGGGCGTTGCCGATCACGACCAGATCCGGTGCCAGCTTTGCCAGCCGCGCCGCGTCGTAGCCCTCGTGGACGGTGATGCCCGCCTGCGCGAGCACCGTGCTCATCGGCGGGTAGACGCCGTGATCGGCGCCCAGCACCTCATGGCCGGCGGCGCGGACGAGCAACGCGGCATTGCCCATCGCCGTCCCGCAGATGCCCATGAAGTAAAATTTCATCTTTGCCCCAATTTGACCGAAACTGGCTTTCTGCCTCGCGCGGCAATCAACGTCAACCGCTCTTCCGCATATGTTCGCTCCTTCTGCACAGGCAGTACACACAAGGACGCTGTCTGCAGCCAAGACACGTCAGGCAGTATGGTGCAAGCCTGCGGCTCACGGCGTCGGCGGCGCACCGTCCTGAGGCATTGCTTGAACCAGACGCTTCCCAATCTTGGTCAGGAACGCGAACTGGGTAAGATAAGGTGTGAGTCCGCCAATGTTCGGCGGGAGAGCGCCGCCAAACCCGGCACCGGCGTCCGAAAGGTAAAGCACTCCGAGCCCTTGAAGACGCATCAAATTGGGAAAGATCCGTTCCATCTCGCACCGGAGAGGGTCAACCTGTCCCGAGATCTGAACGTAGGGTGTATATCCTGCCAACTCGCTGATTTGCCTGTTCTCGAAGATTTGGCCCCGAATCCTGAATTGGTGCAGCACCTTCAGGTCTTCAGCGCTCAGTTTTCTCAGACTGTCGAGGACCTCGACGACCTCGCTTACTTCGACGTCGTTAACTGCCAAAAAGCCGATCACCCCGCCATACTCCTTTACCTTCTGCTCAATGAGTATGTCGCCTCGTGCCTGATCACATCCGTACACTACCGTTTGGGCTCGCTGTTGGTTCTTCATGGCCTCTTCCAACGACCCGACGCGCCGGGCAACCTCTTCGAGAATCGTTTTCACTCGGTTCATCTCGATCGTGCCGAATACGGCGTCACGGGTGCTCAGGATCGAGCCTAGGATAGGCACCTCTTTCCCGAGCTCATTCAGGGCGATCTTCACCAACTCGGCGGTCGTTATTGGATAGTCAGATGGCATGGACGTGAGCAGGCGTCATACAGCCATCTCCTTCTCATTGGGGATGTTGACAGAGTCTTCAAGTACGACGGCCGTCGCGACAAGATTGTCGATCACTGTGAGAGGCTTTTCGTCTCTGGTGAGGGCCACAAAGTGGCAGAGATTGCTAAACGTCTTAGAGCAGTTGGCTTCTGAGCGATTCATGGGATTGGGGTCGCCAAGCATCAGCCTAATTTCCATTTACCGTCCGGCCCAAAATTCGGCGAATTGAAGAAACCGCATGCGTTCCATACAAGGTCGAAAATCGGGCGGACGATTTCGTCCAGCGAAGTCGCCTCCGATTCGACTGCCACCTCCGGAAGGAGCAGATGCGGGCGGTCGATGACCACCGACGATCGCAATCGGGCGATGGGATCATTGACGTACATCGTGAAACCACCGACGTTCAACAAACTCAGGGCCACAAAATATGGCGGAGTGATACCGAGAGCATGCAGTGCCTGCCGATACCAGTGGAGACCCACCCTCGCCTCGTCCTCATACCCCGAGAAGAGGAGCTTCTTTTCCTCCATTACCGGCTGCGGCAACACCGCCTCGATGCAGCCGTTTCTAAAGACCTGCACATAGCTTGCGACCACGCCCTTATCCAGGATTGAGCGGATCATGAGTCCGTCGAAGTTGATCTGCTCACCCCAGCCCGAAATTCCGTTGCCCATCGGACGAAGGTATGGGGCTTCCAGCTTTAACAGCCGGCTATAATCGAACTCCGTCCACTCCTCCAATGGCATCAAGTGCCAGACGACGCAAACCCGACTCCAGAGCTTAACTCCAACTTCGCCAGCAGCGATCCTGCTAATCCGTTCAAGTCTGAAATCTCGTATCCGATCAGCCACCTTGGCGCTTTGGAGAAACGCCGTCCGCAGTTGCGTCACATCGAGGCGAAATCGTCCGGTGGAGTGCCGCGAATAGAACCGATCGGCGTCGCCAAACGTTACCATGTGCGGCGCCGACCAACTCCTCGGGATTCGAACAATGAATATGGTCTTCCCGGAGCCCACTAGAATCGTTTGGAAGGTCACGCCAGCTAACCGTGGCGCAATCCCGCGGGCCAACGTTTCCTCACTGCGGAGCTGCTCAGCGTCCGAATTGAACCCCGTCAATCCAACCACAGACAGTGGTACGCCGTCTTTGGCTTCGATCCCGTAAACCAAGTCGCCGCCACCCGCATTTGCGAACGACGCGGCATCGAACAGGAATTCACGCTTGTCAGAATCGCCAGTAAGGCGCCACTCCCGCTTGTAATCAATGGAACGGCTCTCGTTGATCTGATCCGACACAAGCCGCTGCAAGTCCGCTTCCTTGATCTGATCGAGGGGTAAGTGCTGGAGGCTCACAGCAAGCCAGGTTGGCAGACCGTCCGCTGTCAGCCAACCTAATATCGGCGATGCTCGCTACATTCGAATTTTCCCAGCAAGGCGCCCGTGCCCTCGTCCAATTGTACGAAGCGTCAAGGTAGTACCACCGTACGCTTTCAATCTCGCAGCTTTTTTTGGCGATCCCGACAATCCAAGACGCCGCCTCGGTACGTCAGATTGCTGTGACTTAGCTGTGTAGGTTCCACCTGTCGAAAAATACGCATCATTTCCAAGAATAGCAGATGGCCACACATCATGTGCATTAATCGAACTACGCTAACTCTAATCCGTTCCCCTTGAAAAAACACCTTTGCGATATTCTTCACGTCAAACTCATCGGGTCGACGTCGAGGGTCTGGGTCACGCCCTCCGGCCAGGTGAAGTCGTCGCGCAACTGCACCAGCACGGGCACGACCCGGGTCACGTTCGTTGTGAAATACCACAGCTGGTAGCGGTACTCGTCCTTGATTTTTTCGATGGGCGACGGCGCCGGCCCGCGCACCTCGACCGCCCCGCCCAGCCGCGCCTCGACCTGCCGCGCCCAGTGCTCCGCGACAAACCGCAGCTTTTCGGGATTCGGCCCGCGGAAGAGATGGTGGATCAGGTGCCGGCAGGGCGGATACCGGTACTGTGCGCGCATCTTCAGTTCGGCGTCGGCAAAGCCGTTGAAATCCGCGTGCCGGGCAAACTGGATCGTGTCGGCCTGCGGGGTGAAGGTCTGCACCACCACCTCCCCCGCGCGTTCCCCGCGGCCCGACCGGCCGGCCACCTGCAGCAGGAGCTGGAAGGTCCGCTCATTGGCCCGGAAGTCGGGTACATGCATCGACAGATCGGCGTCGACCAAGCCCACGAGGGTCACGTTGGGAAAATCGAGCCCTTTACCGATCATCTGTGTGCCCACCAGCACGTCGATGCGTCCGAGGCGGAAGTCGGTCAGCACCTGCCGGAACCGGTTCTTCTTCGCCATCGTGTCGCTGTCCATCCGCTCGACCCGGGCCCGGGGCAGGACGCGATGCACGACCTCCTCGACCTTCTGGGTGCCGAGGCCGCGCCAGCGGATCTTGGGCGACCGGCACTTCGGGCAGGCGTAGGGCGCGGACCGCTGGTGGCCGCAGAGATGGCAGCGCAGCGTCTCGTCGGTCCGGTGGTAGGTCATGGCGATGCTGCAATGAGGGCACGTCTCCACGTGGCCGCATTCGGTGCAGAGCATGCTCGACGAATAGCCGCGGCGGTTGATGAACAGAATCACCTGCTCCCGCCGGTCGAAACGGTCGTGCATCTTGTCGACCAGCAGCCGGGAGAGCGCCGTCGGGCCGCGCGAACGCAGCACCTCCACGCGCATGTCGACGACGTCGATGACCGGCAACTGCCGGTTGTCCACGCGCCGGGTGAGCGTCTGCAGGCGGTATTTGCCGGCACGGACGTTGGCGATCGACTCGAGGGAGGGCGTGGCCGAGCCCAGCAGGCAGACGGCACGGGCAAGCTTCGCGCGGTAGACCGCCACGTCACGCCCGTGATAGCGGGGCGTCTCGTCCTGCTTGTAGGCGGGCTCGTGTTCCTCGTCGACCACGATGAGGCGCAGGTCGCGCACCGGCGCAAAAACCGCCGAGCGCGCGCCGACGACCACCCGCGCCTCGCCGGTCGCGAGCGCCAGCCAGCCGTCGAACCGTTCGCCTTCGCCCAGATGGCTGTGCCAGACGACCACCCGGTGGTTGGGGGCGATGGCCTGCAACCGGCCGTGCAGCCGCGCCACGGTCTGCGGCGTGAGCGCCACCTCGGGCACGAGGTAGATCGCGCCGCCGCCGGCGGCGAGCACGCTGGCCACCGCATGCAGATAGACCTCGGTCTTGCCCGAGCCGGTGACCCCGTGCAGGAGATGCGTGGCGAAGGCGCCCCGGTCGAGGCTGGTCCGCACCGCGGCCACCACGGCGGCCTGTTCCTCGTTGAGCGTGGGCGGCAGGGCGGCCACCACTTCGCCATGGGCCCAGTCGTCGGCATAGCCTTCCCGCGCCACCCGGCGCGTCTCCTCTCGCGCCAGTCCGCGTTCCACCAGCGCCGCGGCCACCGCCGCGGTCAGCCCGAGGCGCGCGAGCACCAGCGATTTGGGCAGCGGCTTGAACTGCTGCCGCAAAAACGCATAGAGCCGCGCCTGCTGGGGCGCGCGCCGCGCCAGGGCCGCCTGCTCCTCGGGCGGGAGCACCCGCGCCACGGCCAGCAGCTTCTCCTGCCGGGGCGCCGTCCCACCGCGCACCGCGGCCGGCAGCATGGCTTCGATCACGGTGTCCAGCCCCGCGGCGTAGTAGGCGCTCATCCATCGCGCCAGTTGCAGCAAGTCGGGCGGCAGCGCGGGGAACGGGTGCACCACCTGGGCCACCGCCTTGAGTTTCTCAAGGGGGAAATCGCGGGGCGCGCCGATCTCGCCCACGATGCCCAGGCGGTGGCGGTTGAGGATCGGCACCCGTACGAGCGAGCCGACGGCCACCGCGGCCTGCAGCGGCCCGGGCACGCGGTAATGCAGCAGCTTGTCGAACCCCGCGAGCGGATGCACCCCGACGATCATCGCTTGTTTGTGACCGAGCGACGGCGCGGCTGGCAATGCGGGAGTTGTAGCCGGAGACGGCGACCCCGGACATCCGGCCTCAGCGAGACCGGCTACAGAAACCCGGCGGCTTCACCTTTGCGGCTCGCCACCCGGAAGATCGCAACGACTGGGGGACAGTGCGCGGACCGGAACGGCCTTCTTTAAGTTGACACCCCCCCACCCCGCCGGAAAATTTCCACCGTGAGCACCGAAGCGTCCCGCGAAAAATTCAAGGCCTATCTTGCCGACAAGGGCCTGCGGGTCACCAACCAGCGCCTGGCGATTTTTGACGCGGCCTTCGCGCAAACGGAGCACTTCACCGCCGAGGAGCTGCTGGTGCACGCCCGCGCCCTCGACGAATCGGTGTCGCGCGCCACCGTCTACCGCACGCTGCCGATCATGACCGAGAGCGCCCTGCTGCGCGAAATCGACATCGGCAAGAACATCAAGTTCTACGCGCCGGGCCGCGGAAACCTCACGCAACAGGCGCAGGTGATCTGCCTCGACTGCGACAAAATCTTCGAAATCAACGCCCCGTTCATGGAGTGGTATGGCA
Organism: Opitutaceae bacterium; assembly: GCA_028688225.1. Classification (GTDB taxonomy): domain Bacteria; phylum Verrucomicrobiota; class Verrucomicrobiia; order Opitutales; family Opitutaceae; genus Fen-1467. The sequence goes on from JAQTYQ010000010.1 coordinate 61,925, forward strand.
GCACGGTCTCGTCGAAACTCGGCCTCACGCCCGTATCGCAGCGCCTCCAGGTCAGCGCGCACTGCAACGCCTTTCAGACGACCGGCCGCTGCCCTCATCGCAACAATTGAACTGCCCTCATGGCGAAGTCATCTCCTCCCGACCTCGAATTCGAAACCCGTTTTTTTGAAGCCGTCCACCGGCGCAGCCCGCGCTTTTCCGACGTGATCGAAATCCTCGGCGGGCTGTACACCAAACAAGGCCGCATCGCCGACGGACTCAAGATGGACCGCAAACTCGTCCGGCTGCAGCCCGACAACGCCACGGCCCATTACAACCTGGCCTGCAGCCTCGCCCTTTGCCGGCGCCAAGCCGACGCCCTGCGTTCGCTGGAGCACGCCATCGGACTGGGCTACGACGATCCCGACTGGATGCAGCAGGATCCCGACCTCGAGGGCCTGCGGGACCATCCGCGATTCCAGAAGCTGCTGGCGAAGCTCCAGGTCCAGAGTTGAGGGCGGGAACCCGCCGGCTGCGCGGGTGACGAGGCCGGTCGCGACCGCGGGTCTTCCCGGCAACATGTCAACTATTAGTTGACGTGTCGTTGGTGAGAAACAACCGAGCGGGATCGGGATTATCCCTCGGGAGGAGGATTTTTGCGAACGCCGCCAAGGTAGAGCCCGTCCATCCCGCCGCCCGGAAATTGTGCCCCCGGTTCTGCAATTCCCGCTTTGCCTTTGGCCCGCTTTGCGCGAAGTTATTCCTCTCCCATGCCCGCCGTCCTTGATTACGAACCGGTCGTCCTGCCGCCGCAGCGCGGCGAAGCCGGGCCGCTGTCAGAGATCCAGGAGGAAATCCTGGATCTCAAGCAACGGCGCCAGGCCGTCATCCTCGCGCACAACTACCAGATCGAGCCCATCCAGCGCGTGGCCGACTACGTGGGCGACTCGCTGGGCCTGTCCTACCAGGCCGCCGCGGCAAAAGCCGAGGTCATCGTGTTCTGCGGCGTGCACTTCATGGCCGAGACGGCCAAGATCGTGAACCCGACGCGTCGCGTCCTGCTGCCCGACCTCAACGCCGGCTGCTCGCTCGCCGACTCCTGCCCGGCCGACCGCCTCGCCGCCTACAAGGCCGCCCACCCGGAGGTCTACGTCGTCGCCTACATCAACTGCTCGGCGGCGGTGAAGGCGTTGAGCGACGTCATCTGCACCAGCGGCAACGCGGTGAAGATCGTCAACCGCGTGCCGGCCGGCCGGGAGATCCTCTTCGTCCCCGACCAGAATCTCGGCCAGTGGGTCGCCCGGCAGACCGGCCGCCGGATGCGGCTCTGGCCGGGCAGCTGCTATGCCCACGTCCAGTTCACCGTGCAGGCCCTGGAAAAGGCGCGGCTGCAGTTCCCCGACGCCCCCATCGTCGCCCACCCCGAGTGCATCGAGACCGTGCGCGACCTGGCCGACGAGGTGTGCAGCACCGAGCTGATGGTGAAGTTTGCCCGCGAGCACCCGGCCCGGCGGATCATCGTCGTGACGGAAAGCGGCATGCTCCACCGCCTGCGCCGCGAGGTGCCCGACAAGACCTTCATCGCCGGCCCGACCGACACCTGCGCCTGCAACGACTGCCGGTTCATGAAGATGAACACCATCGAGAAGCTGCGCGACGCGCTGCGGAACCTCGCCCCGGACATCGACGTGCCGGAGCCGATCCGCGAACGCGCCTACCTGCCCATCCAACGCATGCTGGAATGGAGCAAGTAGGAAACGGCGCCGCCGGTTCCTCACCGCAGCCCGAAAAGTTGCTGCAGCACCAGATCGAGGTCGCGGCCGGGCACATAGCCTGATCCGCGCGGCCGCACGAGCACCTTGGCGCGATGCCGCACGACCGAGGTGCGGTCCACCTCGACAATGCTGACGTGGTTGACGGCCAGGCCCATGACCTCAGCCGGCAAGAGCGGCCGCCAGGCGAACGGCAGGCCGGTCCAGTCAAACGCAATCTCCCATCCGCCGATCGGCCCGACCGGCAGCGGCGCCAGCAGCAGACCGGGATAACGCTGGACGAAGTCGGGAATCCGGCGCGTGGCGATCCGCAGGCGCACCTGGGGCCGCATCTGTTCGAAATAGTCCTGGAAATTGTCCACCCGGTGATCCCGCCACTGGTTGTAGAAATCGAGCGGATCAAGGCCCATCAGGTTCATGCCGTTCCACCGGCCGTGCTGGTTGGGGCTGCCGAATTTTTTCCAGTTGTACCAGCTTTGAAAATCGCGCGTGGCCATCACGCCGATCTCGAAATGCAGATGGGCGCGGTCGCGCGGGATCGCATAGCCGCCGGCCGAGTGCCCCATGACGGCGATGACCTGGCCGCGCTCGACCTGCACCCCGGGGGCGATGCGCGGCATCACGCTCGCGAGGTGCGCGTACAGGGTGTACACCGCCGGCGCGGCGCCGGGATGCTCGATCACGATGTACCGGCCGTAGCTGCTTTCGCCGGGCCGCAGGTTGACGTGCCGCACCACGCCGGCCATGACCGCAAAGATCCGGTCGGCCGGCTCGCCCCGCCGATCCCGCGCCACCGGCTTGATGTCGATCCCCTCGTGAAACTGGAATCCGTCGCTGCGCACGCAGCCGAAACAGCCCGACGGCGGCTCCCCGGAGACGGTCGGCTGGATGAAAGTCTCGAGCGACCGGCCCTCCGCCCAGGCCTGGTTGGGCGTGGGCCAGATCAATTCGAGGCGGTCGCGGGCCGGGGCGACAATGGCGGTCAGCAGGACGAGGACGGAAACGGTGAGACGGCGCACAGGGATGGAAATGCTCCAGTGAGAAAGACCGGCCGGGTTATTCAAACCGATTCGTTCAGGCAGCGGCTGCGGCTGCCATCGCCTCCATGACCTGCGCCCCCACGGCGTCAGCCACCAGCCGTCCGCGCAAGGTGAGCCGCAGGCGGCCGGCGCCGTCCAGGATCGCAATCCCCGCCTCCGTCAGCCGGCCGGCCAGAAGGCCGACCTGCTCCCACGGCGCCGCCGGGAAACGGGAACGCAGGCGGGGCAGATCCACGCCCTCGTTCATACGCAGGCCGAAAATCAGGCTGTCCTCGGCCAGGGTGCGCGGCGTGAGTTCCACGCGGTCGATCAGGGCCCGGCGGCCGGCGGCCACGTCCGCCTGCCATTGGTCGAGATCGGCCACGTTGCTCCCCCGCCAGCCGCCGAACTGCGAGGCGGCCGAGGGCCCGAGGCCGATCCACTCCTGCATGCGCCAGGTGTTGACATTGTGCCGGCAGTGGTGACCGGGCCGGGCAAAATTCGACACTTCGTACTGCGCATACCCCGCGGCCTCAAGCCGCTCCCACGCCTCGGTATAGAAGGCCGCCTCCTGTTCCACATCCCGGCGCACCCGGCCTCGGGCAAGCTTCACAAACAGCGCCGTATCCTCCTCGAAAGTCAGGCAATAAGTGGAGACATGATCCGGCGCGAGCCGGGCCGCTTCGTCGAGGTCGGCCCGCCACGCCGCCAAAGCCTGGCCCGGGATGGCAAAAATCAGGTCCAGGTTGACACTGGCGAAGCCGGCCGCGCGCACCCGTTCGTAGGCCCGCCACGCCTGCTGGCGCGTATGCCGGCGTCCCAGCGCCTCCAGCAACGCCGGCTGGAAACTTTGCACGCCCATCGAGATGCGCGTGACCCCGATCTCCTTGAGCGACGCCAGCCGTTCCGGCGTCGCCGAGGCCGGCGTCATCTCCACGCTCCATTCCTGCGGCCGGCCGCCGCACCGGCGTCGCACGATTCCGCCCAGCTCCGCCAGGGCCCGCGCCGACAGCAGCCCGGGCGTGCCGCCCCCCCAGAACACCGTGTCCACCGGACGTTTGCACGTCACCAGTCCGGCTTCGCCGGCCATCACGGCAAGGAACCGGCTCACGCTCCCGGCTGTCGGCTTGGTCTGGTAGAATGCGCAAAAGTCGCAGGTCGAGGCGCAGAACGGCACATGCACGTAGAGACCCAGCCCGCATCCATCACCGTCTCGAAACTGGTCGCAAAATGTCATCGCGCGTTGTCGGAATGCGGACTGAAAGCAAAACCGCTCCCTTTTTTGTAGCTGGCAACACAATCTCCTGAACAAAAGCACATTGATCTTCCAATTGGCTCATGACCTCAAAGTTTTTTGCCCTGTTTTTCCCGGGCGGTTTTGCCATTGGCCCGGATGCGCCAGTCCAACGGACGAGGGCGATCGATCCCCCCTGAGATTGCGCCCTGGCGTGAGCAGGGAGCGCGGAACATCCGGGCCGGCCGGAATGCACCGAGCTTTTGCTTGCGCTGGAGCGAGTTCGAGCATTACAAGAGCCGTCTTACAGGCTGCCGGCGCAGCCGCCGACCTCCCTTTGAAAATCCCAATGCACATGACACGCCTCTCCCAAGCGAGAAGAATATTTCCTGGCCTTGCGGTCGCACTCAGCCTGCTGTTCCTGGCCGGCTGCAACATCACCATCACCAATCTCACGCCCGATCAGCTGCGGGAAAATCCCTCGCAGCTTTACACGATCACGGCCCGCGTGACGCCGACCTCGCGCGATCTCGACCGGTCCAGCATCCAGGTGAGCGCGGTGATCGACGGGCAGGACCAGCCGATGCGGAAGAGCGCGCTGGCGGGCGACGTCTATGAATACGACTACCCGCTGCCGGCGGGCCGCAATGAAGCCGCCTATTACCTGCTCGTCCGCTATCGCTTCAACACGAGCGCGCCCACCGCTCACTACGAGGCCTACTCCGAGGTTTTCCGCTTCAAAGTCGTGCGCCGCTATGCGCTGCCGCTGGAGGTCAACCGTGGCCCCGTCGGCGCCCGCGTCAGCGTGCTCGGCGGCGGTTTTGCCCCTCAGGACGTCGTCTACCTCGACACCGCGCCGGCGCGCACCGTCTACGAGTCGCCCAGCGCGCTCAGTTTCTTTGTCCCCCCGGTCGAGCCCAACCGCAATTACAACGTCGCGGTGAGCGGCGGCGGCGCCACCCTGTCCGCCGGCGTCTTCCGGGCCGACGCGTCCGGAGTGACCGTGATGCCTTCCGCGCTGACGCTGCGCTCCGGCGAGCAGCAGACCCTGGAGTTCACCATCCCCAGCACCGCCCCGCAGGGCGGCCTGTTGCTCGATGTGACCACCGACGTCCCCGAGAGCGTGATCATGCCGGAAGTCGTGGTGCCGGAGGGATCGAACAATGTCGTCATCACCGTCCAAGGCGGCAAGCCGGGCGCTGGGGCGCTCTATCTCAGGGGCTTTGGCCAGGGCGAAATCATCGTCCCGGTGTCCGTCGCCGCAAAATAATCACGGAACCCGCTCAGCCGGGCCGGCGCGATCAGGCGCCGGCTTTTTTGTCATGTAAGCTCGGGTTGATCTCCCCGTGTCCGCGGTGTCGAAAGAATCTTTCCTCCGCCAACCGTTTGGCGCACCAGTTTGCACTGGTTTTCCCAGGCATTTTGAACACCTTGTGGTTCAAATTATGCACCCCCAACGATTCCTCGTTCTCTGCATGACCCTTGGATCACTCCTCCCCGCCGCGCTGCCGGCCGCCGAGCCGGCCGCGCCCGCCACCAATCCCGCCGCCGTGTGGGATCTCACCCTGCTCTACCAGGACGATGCCGCCTGGCATGCCGCCAAGGACCGCCTCGCGGCGGAAATTCCCAAGCTCAAATCCTATCAGGGCCGGCTCGGCGAAAACGCCGCCACCCTGAAGGAGGCGATGGATTTCATCTACGGCCTGCGCAAGGACTTTGAACGGCTCGCGGTGTACTCCTCCCTCAAGCGCGACGTGAACACCCGCGACACCGCCGCGCTCGAACTCAACCAGCAGGCGGACCTGCTCGGCACCGATTTCTCCCGGACGGCCAGCTTCATCAATCCGGAGCTGCTGGCGGTCGGTGAAACCAAACTGCGCGATTTCCTTAAAAATGATCCCAGCCTGGCTCCCTACCGTTTTCCGATCCTGGAGGTGCTGCGCGCCGCGCCGCACACCCTCGGCGCCGAGGCCGAGGGCGTGCTTTCCGCCGCCAGCCTCATCACCGACACGCCCACGTCGTTCTACAGCATTCTTGCCAACGCCGACATCCAGTGGCCGACGATCAAGCTGGCCGACGGCACCGCGGCCCGGCTCGATCAGGCCGGCTATGCCAAATGGCGGGCCGCGTCCAACCGGGCCGACCGCCAGGCCGTCTTCGCGGCGTTCTGGAAGACCTTCCGCGAGTATGAACGCACCTTCGGCATCTCCCTCTATTCCCAGGTCAAGACCGACTGGTTTGCGGCCAGTGTGCGCAAATATCCCAGCTCGCTCGCGGCGGCGCTGGCCGGCGACAACATTCCCGAAGCGGTCTACCGCACGCTGCTCGCCGAGACCAACGCCAACCTGCCGACCCTCCACCGCTACTTCAAACTGCGCGGCCGGATGCTCGGCATCTCCGATCTGCACTACTGGGACATCTATCCGCCGATCGTGAAATCGGACAAGACCTTCCCGCTCGCGACGGGCAAGGAAATCATCATCGCCGCGGAGCAGCCGCTCGGCCCCGACTATGTGGCGCAATTCACCGCCAGCCTGAACGCCCGCTTCACGGACTACTATCCCCAGTCCGGGAAAACCTCCGGCGCCTATATGAACGGCAGCGCCTACGACGTGCATCCGTACGTGCTGATGAACTATAACGACGACTATGAGTCGGTCTCCACCCTCGCGCACGAATGGGGGCACGGCCTGCACTCTCTGCTCGCCAGCCACGCCCAGCCCTACCCGACCGCGCAGTACAGCACCTTCATCGCCGAGATTGCCTCCACCCTCAACGAATCACTGCTGCTGGAGCACATGCTCAAGGTCGCGGACCGCGACGAGGAGAAGCTCTACTACCTCGGCTCCGCGCTCGAGAATCTCCGGGCCACCTTCTTCCGTCAGACGATGTTCGCGGAGTTCGAGCTGGCCATCCACGAAGAGGTCGAGCAGGGCAATCCCCTCTCCGGCGAGCGGCTGAGCAAGCTCTACGGCGATCTCCTCCGCCGCTATCATGGGGACGGCCAGGGGGTGCTGAAGATCGACGATCTCGTCACCATCGAGTGGGCCTACATTCCGCACTTCTACCGCGACTTCTACGTCTACCAGTACGCGACGTCCATCGCCGCGTCCTCGGCCTTCGCCGATCGCATCCTGCAAGGCGAACCCGGCGCGGTCGACACCTACCTGGGCATGCTCAAGGCCGGCGGCTCCGATCATCCCTACGAAATCGTGAAACGGGCCGGGGTGGATCTCGCCACGCCCGGGCCGTACCGCGCCCTCGTCGCCCGGATGAACTCGATCATGGACCAGATCGAGGCCATCCTCGCCAAGGAGAAGCAATAAACCTGCGCCGCCGCGAAATCACGCACCCTCCGCGCGTGATTTCGCATCCGCCTCGATCAGCGCCTTAAGACGGTCGAGTTCGGCCTTGACCTGCTGCTTCACCGCCGGCAGCTCCGCGGCGCTGGCGACCTTCGCCTGCGCAAAGAGATAGAATTTCATCTTGGGCTCGGTCCCGCTGCCCCGGCCGGCGTAGCTGTAGCCGTTCGCCAGGGTCACAAAGTACAGGTCCTGCTTCGGGATTTCCTCGCCGTCGGCATCCCGGATGGCCTGCCGGCCGAAGTCCTCGAACTTCGCCACCCGCACGTCGCCGAACGCCGCGGGGGGGCGGGTCCGGTAGGTGTCGAGAATGCGCCGGATCTTCGCCGCGCCGGTGGCGCCCTCGTAATAGATGTTGATCACCCCCTCGAGGAAGTAGCCGTGCCGGACATAGAGCTCGTCGAGATATTCGGGCACGGTCAGTCCGCGGGTTTTCACCCAGGCGCACAGCTCGGCAAACATGAGGCAGGCCGCGTTGCCGTCCTTGTCGCGCACGAAGTCGTTGGGCAGGTAGCCGTAGCTCTCCTCGCTGCCGAACACATAGAAGGTACCCAGCCGGCCGTGCAGCCGGGCGCGTGCCGCCAGCGACAGCTCATCGTAGTCGAGGGCGATGCCTTCCTGCGCCAGCAGCGTCCCTTTCAAGTGCCGTTCGTAGCCGTTGAGCTTGGCCGCAATCCATTTGAAGCCGGTGAGCGTGTTGATGACTTTCACCCCGTGACTCCGGCCGATGGCGTCCTGCAGCGGCGTGGTGACAAACGTCTTGATGAGCGCGGCGTGCGCCGAGCCCTCTTTGGGAATCCAGCCGATCTCCTTGCACTTGGTGATCCGGTAATCGGCCAGCAACGCCCCGATCTGGTTGCCCGTGAGCAGCACCATCCGCCCCGCGTTCTGCTGGCCAGCAGAACGCACGGCGCAACCCATCCGGTCCCCATCCGGGTCGGTGGCCAGCACCACCTCGGCGCCGTTCTTTTCCGCCAGCGCGATGCCCCGCGACAAAGCCTCGGCGTTCTCCGGGTTCGGCGATTTCACCGTCGGAAAACGCGGATCGAAGGCGACCTGTTCGTGGACCTCGGTCACGGAGACGCCGGCATGCACCAGCAGGGGCACGGTGGCAATGCCGCCGGTGCCGTGGATGTTGGTGTACACGACCTTGAATTTGACGCGCTTGAACAGCGCCGGATCGAGGGCCGCCTGCGCGGCCACCGCCAGATAGGCGTCGTCCGCCGGCCGGCCGAGGGTGATGACCCGCGAAAGATCGAGGGCGAGATAGGCGCCCAGCTCCCTGAGCGGCACGGCATTGACCTCGGCGATGATCCCCTGGTCGTGCGGCGCGACCACCTGGGCGCCATCTTCGAAGTAGGCTTTGAAGCCGTTGTCATGCGGCGGATTGTGGCTGGCGGTGATGACGATCCCGCAGTGCGCCTTCAACCAGCGGACGGTGAAGCTGAGCTGCGGCGTCGAGCGCGGGCTGTCGAAGATGAAGGCCACGCCGCCGAGGCGCGACCACGTTGAGGCCGCCAGTTCGCAGAAATGGCGCGAGAAATGCCGCACGTCGTGGGCGATCACGAGTTTGGGTGCATCATAACGCCCGGCTCCGGCCAGATAGCCGTGCACGTAGCGGTACAGTCCGATCGTGGCCCGCACCACCGTGAAATCATTGAGCATATTGCTGCCGACCGCCGGATGCTCGGGCGTACCCAGCGGCCCCAGCCGGCCGGTCTCGGATTTGGCGGCGACCACGCCGATGGTGCGGCCGCGCATGCCGCCGGTGCCAAACTCGAGGTAGCGGTAAAAACGGTCGTTCAGCTCACCCCAGGCCCCCTGCGCCACGAGTTCGCCGATGCCGGCCTCGGCCCACGCCGGCAGGCCGGCGCCCAGCCAGGCGGAAATGTTTTCAACGGTACCGGGGAGCAACTGGCCGGACTGGCCGGCCGCGCGGACTTTTTCCAGGACGGTCATGGTGATAAGGTGGCGGGAGTGAACAGCATTTGCCCGGATTGGCCAAGCCGCATTACTCCAAATAAAGCCCCTCTTTGACCGCCGGCCGGGGCGAGCGCCCACTCCAGCTTTCGGCGAAGGACTCCGCGTCGCACCCGAAAAGCGGCGAGACCTCCAGGGTGATTTCCGGCAGGCCGCTGGCATCGGTCGCCAGGGGCGCGCCGACGTGCTTGAGCCAGCGGGCATACTGCCGGAGCTGATCCTCCCGGGCGGTCCGGGGCGAGTCCACCCCCTCCGCATTCTTGACCGGGGAGAAGTCGTCCGCCCGCTGCGTCTCGATGACGAGTGCGTTCCTGGCAAACGGCAGGGCGTCGAAGACAAACTGTTCAAACTTCGCCCCGTTGGGCCGGTCGGGCCTCACCGGATGCCCGGCGGCATCGATCGTGGCGATTTTCTTGTCGGCCCGGTGGAACGGTAGCGCCGGGCCGGCGTCAGCCGAGGAATCCTGCACTCCGCCCGTCATGCGCCGCACGAATTCCCGGTCGATGACATGAATGGCAATGCTGCCCGCCACGTAGCGCAACCGGGCCGTTGCCGGATCCACTTCCCGCTGCATGGCCGGAGGCAGGTCGCTGTATTCGATGACGACCAACCGGCCGCGCTGACGGCAGAAATGCCCCAGCTTCTCCTCCGGGTACGCCTTCGACACCATCTTGGAGGACATTTCCGAGCCGCGCAGGAGATGCCAGCCGATGAACTGCGGGTCGACGCAGCGCACCAGCGGATTGTCGACCTGGAAATAGCTGATCGTGTCGATCCCCTCGCCTTTCATGAGATCGAGCGCGCCGCTCCGGCGCAAGGCGCGCAGGGAGCCGCCATGGCCGTCCGGACTCAGGGCGATGAACCCTTTCGCCTCCAGCAGGATGCGGCCGGCGAAATCCACGGCCGGCATGCGGCCCTGGCGGAAAAAATGCACCCGGGCCCGGTCGAGTCCGAAAAACCGGTGTTCGGCGAAAAACGCCTCGGTCCGGGCATGGTTGGCATGGCTGGTCATGATGAACCAGTGCAGCGGCCGGCCATGGCGGCGGCCGGCGGCGAGGATTTTTTCCGCGAACACCTGAAAGAGTGGCTTCCGTTTCAGGGGGGTGACCGGAAAGGTGCCTTTCGGGCCGTCGCAGCCGAGGCGCGTGCCCTGCCCGCCCGCCACGGTAAAGGCCGCCACCCGGCCGGCGCGTAACGCCTCCTCGCCGGCGGCCCGGGCTTGCGCCCACGCCGCTGCATCACCGCCCTGCTCCGGGCGGGACACGTAGGAGGCCGGCTCCAGATCCGTCAGGTCGATGCCGCGGACGACACCTTTGCCCAGCAATGTGTGCGTCAGCCGCTCGACCTCGGCCAGGTTGATCTCCGCCGCCTGCCCCAACAGCACCCGGCGCTCATCCTCCCGCAACTGCGGCCAGAACGCAAAGACCTGACCCTGTCCGGCCCGGGCAAACTGGTCCAGCAACGGAGGCGGCGAGGCGGAGGCATGCATGCGGGCGAAGAGAAAACGTGCCGCCATCGCGTGGGCAACGTTTTTCCCGCGTCAGTCTTCGAAGCGGAAAATCAGCTCCGAGGACTTGGCATAGCGCAGTTGCTGTCGGATGACTTTTTCGACGTAATCCGGGTCGGAACGCAACCGCTCCAGCACCCGTTCCTGATCCTTCAGTTTCTGCTCCGCCTGGGCCAGTTTCTGGCGATTCTCCGCCTCGAGCCGCTGGTACTGGGCGTATTCCTGATAGGTGCGGAAGAAAAACACCCCGGAAAGCGTCCCGATGCCGACGAAAAGCACGGCGTAGATCCAGGCAATGAGGCGGCGCGCATTCACGTTCGAATGCCTTTGGATATGGATCTCCCGGTGCGACGGGCAATCCTTTTTCCGCGGAACCGGCATTTTGGGAAGCAACGGTAAATCTTGCGGCTCCGCGGGTTGTCCGCTTGCCTCGTGCGGCCCGACCACCGCATATTTCCCAGTCCCCGATCCCCGCAACCTTTCCGCCCCCATGTATCAGAGTTTCTACGGCCTCACGGAGATGCCATTCAACATCACTCCGGATCCGAAGTTTCTCTATCTGAGCCCCACGCATCAGGAGGCCCTGCAACACCTGAAGTACGGCGTGCAGGAAAAAAAGGGGTTCATCCTGCTGATCGGCGAGGTCGGCTGCGGCAAGACGACGCTCTGCCGGCGCTTCCTCAACGAGCTCGACGCCGCGCGCTACGACACCGCACTCATCCTGAACACCCGCATCACCGAGATCGAAATGCTGCGGGCCATTCTCACCGAACTGGGCGAGACCCACCTGGCCCAGGGTCACCATGATCTGGCGGCCCAGATCAACCGCGTGCTGCTGCACCGCATCGAACAGGGACGCGACATCGTGCTGGTCATCGACGAGGCCCAGAACCTCTCCTTCAAGGTGCTGGAGCAGATCCGCCTGCTTTCCAATCTCGAGACCGACAAGCAAAAGCTTCTGCAGATCGTGCTGATCGGACAGCCCGAGCTGAAACACCTGCTGGCCCAGGACCGCCTGCGGCAGCTCCGGCAGCGGATTCTCGTGCACTCCGAGCTCCGGCCGCTGACCCAGCACGACACCGCGCACTATGTCCAACACCGGCTCACGCTGGCCGGCGCCAGCGGCAAGCCCTTCTTCACGTCGGCGGCCATGCGGTCCATCCACCGCGTCAGCAAGGGCATTCCCCGGGTGATCAACAATCTGTGCGACAAGGCGCTGCTTTCAGCCTTTGTCCGCGACTCCGACGAGGTCAACTACTGGGACGTCCGCCGCGCCATCAAGGAGGTATCGACCCTCACCTGAATGCTGGGTTGCAGACACCGCCGCCCTGCGCCAGAACCACTCCACGCCGCCGGAAGCACCACCGCATGAGTCTCATCAACGACGCCCTGAAGAAGGCTCAGAAGCTGCAAACCCCGCAGCCGGCATCCGCCGTGCCTTCCGTCGCTCCCGGCGCCCCAGCCGCTCCCGTTCCCGCCATCATTCGGCGCGGCAAGCCGATCGGCTTTGAAACCATCCTGCTTGGGTTTGTGGCCCTGATGGTCGTGCTCGTGGGCGTCACGGTCATCGTGGTGCTCGTCTTGCGCCAGGAAGGGAAACCGGTGGTCGCCAGTGCGTCGCAAGCGATCGCGCCGGCCGCGTCAACGGCCGCCGCCAGTCCATCGACATCGGCGCCGCTGGCGGTGCCGTCACCAGCACCGGCCACGGCCGCCGCGCCACCGGCGGCTCTGCCGGCCGGCAGTGTGACTGCTCCGCCTGCTTCGACGCCACCCGGCGAGCCGGCACCAGGGCCGGGGGCAGGCCAGCCGCCCCAACCGACGACCAACCAGACGTCCACGGCCGTTGCGCCAACCGCGGTTCCTGCGCCGCAGGCCGTGCCGGAACCGGCGCCTGTTTCCGTTCAGGTCAATATCTCGGCTCCACCCGCTCCGGCGGTGTCCGAACAGCCCCCATTCAAGCTCGCGACCCCGGCGGAATCCTCGGCCGCCAGGCCCGCCCCGCCGGCGACGCCAAGACAGAATGTCAAGATTCTCACCTACATCGACAATCTGCGCGTTACCGGCGTTCGCGCCGCCGGCAGCGAAAGCAAGGTGCTGATGAACGACCGCGTCTACCGGGTGAACGACATGGTCGACTACGAACTCGGTCTGCGGCTGACCGGCGTCAGCACGACGGCGCTGACTTTTGTCGACGACACCGGACTGGTCTACACGAAGACGCTTTAGAACTTGGCCCACGATGCTCACGCATCATCGGCGAGCACGCATTCGTCTGCTGCAGGCGCTGGATGCCGGCCTCTTCGGCGGCGCCTGGTGTCTGGCCTACTGGCTGCGCGCGAAGTTTCCCCTTTGGAATCTGTCGCCGCTTGAGCCGTTCCCCGGTTATCTCGCCCTCGCCCCCCTGGTGATGTTCCTCGGCCCGGCACTTCTCGCTGGCCGGAATTTCTACGCCCGTCCGCGCCTTGGTTCGCGGCTTGCCGTGATCAACGCAATCGTGCGGGCGTGCCTGTTCACCGTCATCGGTGTCATCCTGTGCCTGTTTCTGCTCCGGTCCCAGCTGGCCCGCTCCGTGGTCATCATGACCGGTCTGTTCGCCTCGGTGCTGGTGTACGTCCGGGCCGAGATCACGCGCTGGATCGAGGAAACCAGGATGGCGCAGGATCAGCTCCGCCGCCGGGTGCTGTGGGTGGGCGTTCCCGCAGAGACGGCGCGCTGGCGCGACCGGCTTGCCGCGTACGAACGCGACCGGCTGCAAAGCGTGGCCGACTACGATCCCCGCGGAGCGGCGGCGGCCGGCTTCGTGGCGCTGCTCCACCAGCACGCCGTCAACGTGGTGATCATCAACCTGGCCGGCCTCGCCGCGGCGGAGGTGCAGCCGGTGCTGGCCGCCTGCGAGCGGGAAGGCGTGGAGACACTGGTCCGGGCCGGCATCTTTCATTCGCCCGTCTTCCGCCCCGAGATCGATCATCTGGCCGGGGAGCCGGTCATCTCCTACCGGGCCCAGGCCGCGTCCGCCGGGCAGTTGCTGGCCAAGCGCGTGACCGACTATCTCGGCGCAGCGGTGCTGCTCGTGCTGCTCCTGCCGCTCTACGGCCTCATCGCCGCCGCCATCAAGCTGACCTCGCCCGGACCGGTGATTTTCCGCCAGCGCCGCTGCGGACTCAACGGCCGCCCGTTCGCCATGCTGAAATTCCGCTCGATGGTCAGCGACGCCGAGCAGCGCAAGGCCGAGGTGGCCGCACGCAACGAGATGAAGGGCCCCGTCTTCAAGGTGCAGGATGATCCGCGGGTGACCCCCGTCGGCCGCTTCCTGCGCCGCCACGGCCTCGACGAGCTGCCGCAGCTTTGGAACGTGCTGCGCGGCGAAATGAGCCTGGTGGGGCCGCGCCCGCTGCCCGTCGAGGAGGTGCACCGATTCGAAGACGACGCGCACCGCCGCCGGCTCAGCGTCCTGCCCGGGCTGACCTGCCTCTGGCAGGTGAGCGGCCGCAACGAGATCGACGACTTTGCCGAATGGGTCCGCCTCGACCTCGAGTACATCGACCACTGGTCGTTGTGGCTCGACTGCAAGATTCTCCTCGCCACCGTGCCCGCGGTGCTGCTCGGCCGCGGCGGGAGGTAGGCGGAAGTCAGGGGCAGGAGGCCTGCAGCTCGATTCGCAGGAGCGAATATGCCCGCGACCGCCTTATGCGCCGGTAGGGACGGACCGCTGGGCCGTTCCCGGATTCCGGCGACGCGCTGCCAGCCGGCGCGCGCGTTCAATTTTCAATCGCGCCGGACGCCGACAGCGCGAAGCCGTCGCGGAAATCGACCACCCGGGTGGGGTCGCGGGGCATGGGCTGGCTTTGGCTTTTGCCGGCGTGCGGCACAACCGCAAAAAGCCAGATTTAGAAGACTTCTAAATCCGACCGATTCGCCAGTTAACCAAGAATCATGCCGGGATTTGCGATGTTCCCCCGGGAATTGACCTTTCCCGAATTTTTGGCTTTTGTCGGCGCCGGCCGAAGCTTAGCCCCCTAACGACTTTGGCCTAATAACACTGTTAGGCAAGATACGATGTTTTGGAGTAAACAGCTGCGAAAGGAAGTAGCCGCTCTCGACGCGAGCGAGGTTGTTTCGAGGGTTGGTGAGCTGAACGCAGGCTTTCACCAGCGACACCAGTTGGTCAAGAACCGCTCCTGCCTACCATGCTCGTGGTTTGCAACTCGCGAGTGCTTCTTTCACGCTTACGACAAAGAATATCGTGAACTGCCAAAGCAACTGCATGATTCCTATCACCTCGTCTACGCTGAGCTCGCTTTCTTTGTCGATGACGGGATCGGCAAGGAATTCGACCTAGCGCTGGGCATTGCCGCGAAATGCCGAAACGAGCGAATGCAGAAGTTAGGTATCGCCGAGGACGAACAACACTGCAGGCGCTTCATCGCTTCGTTCGCAGTCAAAGCTCAGGAAAGAAAAGAGATTTGGGAGCACCTGGCTCTTGAAGTAACATGCCCACGCCGTCATCTGGTCTTATTGGCCGAGACGCTTACTTTTTGTGCGGCACAGTATCGGTCCATGTATGATGAATGGGTTGCTTATGCGAATTTGCTTTCATTCACAAAAAAGAAGGAAGCCTAACAAGGGCACTACAGACAACTCCGGGGCTGCGCCCCTTCGTGTCTGACTGCGGGCGTTCGGCAAAAAATGAACCTGCGGGCAATTCTTGCGCGTTCGCTTTTGATGCTGCCATTGTCGGCTTTCGCCGCCCTGAGACCATATGTCTGCTCTCTCGAAGACGCTGACGGAATTGCGATTGTTAGGGTCATCGCATGCGAGCAGAGGTTCGACGGCCGTTTTATCCGCTCCCATGCTACATTGGCCGTCGAGATCGCGATCGTCGGCGTAAAGAAAGGCGAGACGTTCAGACAATCATTTGGTTTACCCCAGGAGCCAGGGACTTGGAAGAACGGTTCCTATTCTCAGAAGCTCTTGCTGGCGAGCGAGGGCTTTTCATTCGACATTGCCGAACGGTATCTCGTGCTGCTGAAACAGACGAGGGAAGGTTGGGTGGTTTCGAGAGACTCGACGATAAACGACGATATGATCTATGACGGGTACTTTGACGCATTCGCAGATGCACATGAGGTATCAGTATCAAAAGCAATTGAACTATTGAAAGCATTCAGAAAAAGCCAAAAGCCGAACCAGGCAGCGGAGCCAACTCGCACCGCCGTCACGCCTCCTGCTGACGCAGGAGATCGTGCCAGCGGCGCTCGCGGCTCACCTTGAATCGTCTGGGCGAAGATGAAGATCCTTTTGATCATTCTCGCGGTCGTTGGCATTTCTACCGCCTGCGTAGTAGCCGAAAGTAAGGTTCAGTTATCACGTCAGCCGGGAAAAGTGATTCTTGCTTTGAAGAATCTGGATGGCTGGCCCGAAGTTAAAGAGATCGAAGCATTTTTAGGAAATGCGGACCGACAGGTAGGAAGTGGCCGTTGTATTTTTGTCTATGTCTTAGCCGATGGTTCGGAGCTCTGGGCGAATACTGGCGATTGTAAGCATATCGATTGGATCAGCTGGCGCCAGGCGGGAAAGTCCGACGAGGTATTATTCGAAGCTAAACGGAAGCCTAACCAGCAGCCAGAGCGCAACGCCGGGGCTACGTCCTCTTCAACTTCCACGTCCACACCCGGCGTGGCTCATCCCTGAACGTTAGGCCCCGAAGAAAAGATCACCTCATGCGAACCACTTGGCCCGAGAAGGTGCGCAAACACTTGGCGATTGCCAGTGTCGGCGGTTCTACCCTGATGATGCAATCAGGCAAAGACCGCGGCAAGAACGCACGCGCATTCCTACTAGCCAATGTGCCGCTCACGGGCCTGTCGGCAATGGATGAAGCCGCCTTTCTGACCTTCCTCGATCAGCGAACAACCGAGCTTGCCCGTATCCTTCCGAGACCAGACGACAACTTGCCCAATTGGGGCGCGGCGCGAAAGGTCCTGAACATCTACCTTCGTCTCTGCGCAATGAACAAGGACACACATAGAACGTTCAACCTTGCTGTGGCCGAACCCTTCCTCGAAGTGCCACTGGACAATGACGTAGTCGAGGGCATCGATCAACGTTGGGGAACCCGGTTCAAGCGAACCTTCAAGATCAAGACCTTGACTCCCCAGTTCAGCGCCGAGATTCAAGCCGCAGCAAAGCGGCTGGCGGCGACGGAGAGCCTATATCGCTATGAACTTGACGTTCTCTTCTGGCGAGATCCCACAGGGGCCTAACCCTTCCATCGAGGGGACGTTCACAAGCAGGCTTCGCCCGCTTGTGAACGCCCCTCATATGAAGAAGAATCTATCGCTCGTCTTCGGTCTGCTGCTTCCGGTGACGTTCTTTTTCACTGGGTGCGTTGCTGGGCCTAAAGACATGGATCGTATGGTTCAGATGCTGGAGCGAGATGACCCGGCGAAGTTCGAGCCAGTCATGCATTCGTTCGTAGCCTGCGCGCTCAACGACGACATCGACGGTATGATCGCGCTCACCAGTAAAGTGACGATCAAAGAGATCGGTCTCGCAAAGTTGCGGGAGCACTATGCGAAGGACACAGTGCCAGTCCTGAAGCGATTCCCGAAGATGTCGAAGAGTGGCAGCGTCTTCTACGTCGACGACGGCAGAGGCACCACTGGTTGGACATATCGCGAAGACTTCACCTCACAGGATGGGAAGAAAGCCAAGATTCAGTTTGTCGTCCTGAAAGAACAAGGAGTGATAGGCATTGGTTCAGTCGGCTTATGGAAATAAGGTTCAACCAAGCGTCCAGAGCCAACGTCGGGGCTGCGCCCCGCCGTGGTTCATCATTGAACGTTAGCCGGAAAATCATGGCACTTCCTGACACTCAAGTTCGCGCATGTCTCAAAGCTGTCGGTGCGTTTTTGGCAAAGCGCAGACCGCCGCCGGAGGTGCGCGATCGATTGGACTTTCATGCCGACATCAGCGGATCGGATCTCATCGTTGTCGAGGTTCGGCCGTCATTCAGCGATCCAAGCCGGAAGATCGAGCATCCGGTTGCGAAGGCGAAGTGGGTTGAGGCGCGCAAGGTCTGGCGGCTGTTTTGGATGCGGTCCGATTTGAAGTGGCATTCTTATACACCGAAGCCCGAGGCGGCGTCGGGCTGCTTGCCGTTTTAGCGTGCACCGGTAATACTCTGCTGATTGGTTTCGGCAGCAGGCTCTGAGCGAAACATTAGGCGCACCCCAGATTACCAAGACACCCATGCAGGCTCTCATCTTCGACCTCGACGGCACGCTGGTTGACACCGTCTACGCCCACGTCTTCGCCTGGCAGCAGGCGCTGGCGGAAGCGGGCATGGCGATCGACGGCTGGCGCATCCACCGCCGCATCGGCATGAGCGGCGGCCTGTTCACCCGGGCGCTCGGCCGCGAGCTGGGGCGGGACGTCAGCCAGTCGGAGGCGCAGGCCCTCCAGCGGCGGCATGGGAAACTCTTCACCCAGCTCCTGCCGGAGCGGAGGCCCCTGCCCGGTGCGGTGGAATTGCTGCGGTTCCTGCGTGCGACCCAGATCCCATTTGGCATCGCCACCTCGGGTCAACGTCCCCAGATCAACGCGTCGCTGGCCGCCCTGGGCCTCGGCCCGGAGACAGTGGTCATCGAACGGGGAAACGTTGCCCGGGCCAAACCCGAGCCCGATCTGTTTCTCGCTTGTCAGGAGGGCTTGGGGGTCGGTGTCAAAGACTGTTATGTGGTGGGGGACGCGGTCTGGGATCTCCTGGCGGCGCGCCGCGCCGGGATGTTGAGCATCGGCCTGCTGAGCGGCGGGTATGGCGAGGATGAGTTGAGCCGGGTCGGGGCGTATCGCGTCTATCGCGACCCCGCGGAGTTGCATCGCTCGCTGGATGAGCTCGGCGTGCTCCCCTAGGAGCGTGTCGGACTTCGTCCTCCCCGCTTCTTGGCCAAAACGGCGGGGCCGTTTGGGGATGGCCATGCATCCGGGAATATCCTGGTTTCGCGGATCAATCGAACGCGCTGCAGGATGTCTGGGGGTTGCGCAGTCTGCGCCTCCTGACGCTCCGGCACCTTTCAGACCGGCGGAAGGCATGCCCCCATGATGCGCGAATGAACGCGCATGAAACTAAGCCGCGCCAGCCGCGCGGCCTACTCCAGCCCCAGGATCTTCCGGCCCGCATCCGTAATCATCTGCGGATTCCAGGCGGGATCCCACACGATGTGCACCTTGGCGGACTCCACGCCCGCCAACGCGGCGATCTTGGTGCGCGCATCCTCGGCGATCACCGGCCCCATGCCGCAGCCGGGAGCGGTCAACGTCATCTTGACCTCGACCTGATGGCCGCCCGCCGGGGTCTTTGCGATCGCCAGATCGTAGACCAAGCCCAGATCGACGATGTTCAGCGGTATCTCCGGGTCATAGCAGGTCTTCAAGGCGTCCCAGACCGTCTGTTCGCTGAACGCCGCCGGGCTTGCCGGCGCCGCGCCACCCCCGCCCGGCGCCGAGTAGCCGGCGATATTACCCACGTGCTCCCGGGCGATGCGGTACAATCCGGAGTCAGCCCGCACAGTGACATTGCCGCCGAGCGTCTGCGTGACGATAACCGGACTGCCGGCCCGCAGCACCGCCGGCTCGCCGAGCGGAATGAGCGTGGCGGGCGTGTCGTGGGAGAGCGTGTGCTTGGCAGACATGGGGTTGCGACGACGAATCTTTTTACCACGGATTCCGCGGATGTACATCGATAATACCAATCGCCTGAATGATTTCGACTCTGGCGCGACAGCGCCGGTAGGGACGGACCGCCCGCCGTCGCTATACGTAACGTCGTAAGTCCGCGACGTTTTTGGAGGGCCGACCTCCCGCCTTTGCCCAAGCGCTTCGGCGAGGCAAGCCGTGCCGGCCCAACGGCCCGGACGGAGCCGGGCCCTCCAGGATGTGCACAAGTGGCACGCTGACGCGCGCAGCCGGTCTCGTTGGATCAACTGGAACCACAAAGGCACGGAGGCACAAAGCAAAGGGCTTCCTCGGTGTCTTCGTGCCTCTGTGGTTCATTCGTTAAGACAAACATGTTGGTCGCTACGCTCGACTAGTCAGACCCTCCCGGGGAACATCGGCTACGATCTGCAATCTGGAGCGGCTACGCCCTCGTCGCGGATTTTGCGCTCCGCACGGCGATGGCGGCGCGGTCCGTCCAGCAAGCGCAGCCTCGCCGTAGCCCGCCGGGCGAAGGCGGGGCGCCGTTCTGTTGGCCAGCAGAACGAGGGAACACGCGACGAGGGCGTCGCGTCTCCATGAAAAATCCGCGCTTGGAGTGAGCGCGGGAAAAAGCCGGGCCAGGCGTCATGCCCGATGCCGATCGACATCATTCCGATGCTGGCAAGTCCCGGCCTGCTGCCATCACCGGGGGGGCCCTTGCTCCGCCCGGTTCACTGAATCCGGATTTCCACCGGCAGCCGGGCATAGATGCCACGCGGATCGTTGAAGCGCAGCAGCACGCGGGCCTGATCCTTGATCTCGCCAAGCAGTTTCTTGAGCGCCGCGTCATCGCCGGCCTGGTCGGGCGCCATGCCCTTCATGATCTCATTGATGATCTCAGCGAGCTGACGCTTGCGGGGATATTCCGTCAGCCGGTAGTTGGCACCGACGCCGGCTTTTTCCGCGGCATAAGCGATGGCGTCGTTCAGGCCGCCCACCTCGTCGACCAGGCCGAGCTTCTGCGCCTCCGCGCCGGACCACACCCGTCCCTGCGCGATTTCCAGCACCTTGGCTTTGTCGAGTTTGCGCGATTCGGCCACCTTGGCCGTGAACTCGTCGTAAATCCAGTCGACCAGCTTCTGGAAGACGGCGAGCTCCTCGTCGGTCTTGGGCCGGCTGATGGTGAGCATGCCGGCGAGCTTGCCGGTTTTCACCGAATCCCAGGTGAAGCCCAGGTTGTGGGCGAGCTGCTGCACGTTGATGAACAACCCGAACACACCGATGGAGCCGGTGATGGTGGTCGGCTCCGCGAAAATGCGGTCCGCATAAGTCGAGATCCAGTAGCCGCCCGAGGCCGCCACCGAACCCATCGAGGCGACAACGGGCTTGACCGCCATGGTCAGGCGCAGCTCGCGCTGGATTTCCTCGGAGGCGGTGGCGCTGCCGCCCGGGCTGTTCACGCGCAGGACGACGGCTTTGACGTCGTCGTCCTGGCGAAGCTGGCGCAGTTCGCGGGCGAAACGGCGGCCGCCGACCTCGCCGATCTGTCCGTCTCCGTCGACGATGTCGCCTTCCGCGTAGACGACGGCGATCCGGTTCTTCCGGCCGCCGGCGGTCCCGGTCGTCCCCGGAGCCACTCCGGCATAGGCGGCCAGGCCGATCTGCTTGAACGTCTCCTTCGTGCCTTTTTTGCGGCCGGTCTTCACCTTCAGCTCGTCGATGACCTCGTCCCGGTAGGCGGTGCGATCGACCAGCTTGGCGGTGACGGCGCTGGCGGCACCGATCAGGCCCTCCCGATCCACGGTGCGCTGCACGTCCGCCGGAGTGATCCGGCGGCTCGTGGCGATGTCACCGAGCAGGTCGGTCCAGATGTCGTCGAGCAGCTTCTGGAGCTGTTCGCGGTTTTCCGGGCTGAGGTCCTTGCGGATGAAGGGTTCGACGGCGGATTTGTACTTGCCGACCCGGGTCACCTGGACGCCCACGCCGAATTTTTCAAACGTACCCGCCAGAAACAGCGGCTGGCTGGCCAGACCCAGCAGGAGAATCGCTCCAAAGGGATCGAGCACGACATCGTCGGCGGCCGAGATGAGGTAGTAATCGCGGGTGGTGGCGAAGTTGAGATAGGCCACGACCGGCTTGCCGGAGGCCCTGAACGTCTGCAGGGCCGCGCGGATCTCCTTGAGGGCGCCGAAGCCCGCGCCGTAGCCGATGGGCTGCACGCTGCCGGTGATCAACAGGCCGGCGATGCGGCTGTCCTTGGCGGCGGCCCGGAGGGCGCGGGTGACGGAGCGAAGCTGCAGCGTCTGGATGCGGTTGCCACCCAGGAGCGGCCCCAGCAGCGCGGCGCCGTCGAACTCCTGCGGCGCGTCCTGGATGTTGGCGGAGAGGTCGAAGACCAGATAAGAGCCCGGCTGCACGACCGTCGGCGGCTTCTGCCCCAGCGCCGCCAGGGCCACCAGCAACACCACAGCCAGAAAGGCGCCACCGCCGCAGAAGATGATCAGCGCCACGAGGGAGCCCAGGAGCGAGGTGAAGAAATTCTTCATGGGCGCCAACGTAATCGCTTCGGCGGCCCCAGCCAGAGAAAAGATGACCAACGGTGCGTCCGTCTTGCAGACGGTTGTTTCCCCGCCATACTATGCCGCTGCACTTTCCCTGCGGGCGTTTGGGCGTGGGTTCGGAAACCATCCGTCCAGCCGGGTCTGTCGCCATGAGCGAGCAAAAAATCGAACTTCTCACCACCAACCGCAAGGCTCTGACCATCAACCTGGATGAGTCGCGCTACGGCACGTTTGCCGAGATCGGCGCCGGGCAGGAGGTGGCCCGCCATTTCTTCCAGGCCGGCGGCGCCTCGGGCACCATCGCCAAGACCATCTCCGCCTATGACATGGTGTTCAGCGATGCCATCTATGGCAAGGCACCCCGCTACGTCTCGCAGGAGCGGCTGACCACGATGCTCGACCACGAATACCATCTCCTTGAGGAACGGCTGGCCGAGGCGCGCGGGAGCCGCACGGGCTTCTTCGTGTTCGCCGACACCGTGGCGACGCGCAGCTTCAAGGGCGACAACGACGCCCATGGCTGGATGGGCATCCGTTTCCAGGTGCATCCCGAGGAACCGCCCAACGACATCATCCTGCACGTCCGGATGTGGGACAAGGAAACCGTGGCCCAGCAGGAGGCGCTCGGCATCTTCGGCGTGAACTTCATCTACGGGGCGTTTTTCTATCGCACCTCGCCGGAAAGGTTCATCCGCTCGCTGGTCGACAACCTCAGCACCGACCGCATCGAGGTCGACATGCTCAAGTTCAGCGGTCCGGCCTTTGCCCAGGTCGACAACCGGCTGCTCTCGCTCCTGCTCGTGCAGACCGGGCTGACCAACGCCGTCATGTTCGGACCCGACGGCGACGTCCTCCAGCCCTCCGAGGTGCTGCACAAGAAGGCGATCCTCGTCGAGCGCGGCAGCTTCCGCCCGGTCACGTGCGTCAACGTCGACATGCTCAGCTGTGCCACCGCCCAGTTCCTGCAGGAGCCCGCGGTCAAGGGCAAGCCGGTCATGGTGCTCACCGAGATCACCATGAACAACCTCCTGGCCGCCGGCCGCCTCGATGCCGCCGACTTCCTCGCCCGCGTGGACCTGCTGGGCGCGATCGGCTTCACTGTGCTGATCTCCAACTATCCCGAGTTCTACCGCCTGACCTCCTATTTCCGCCGCTACACGAAGGAGATGATCGGCGTGGCGCTCGGGATCAACAATCTCGTCGAGATCTTCAACGAGAAGTACTATGAAAACCTCGAGGGCGGCATCCTCGAGTCGTTTGGCCGCCTGTTTCGCAACGCGGTCAAGCTCTACGTCTATCCGATGCGGCAGGAAGCCTATGAGCGCTACGTCGCCCCGGAAGCCGCCGCCCGCAGCATGCCCGCGCTTGCCCCGAGCGTGCTCATCTCGGCGGAGAACATCCGGGTCGTCCCCCACCTCCACCACCTGTACACCCACCTGCTGGAGAACCACTACCTCGAAAGTGTCACCGGCTACGATCCGGCGATGCTGAGCATCATCTCGCGCGACGTGCTGGCCAAGATCAAGGGCGGCGATCCCTCGTGGGAGGAGATGGTGCCGCCGACGGTGGCCGAGACCATCAAGCAGCGCGCGCTCTTCGACTACTGTCCGGCATCGGAGGCGGCGCCCGCCACATCCACCTGAGTGACGAAGGCTTCACGGCCTGGTAGCCAAATTCGTGAGAATTTGGAGGCCGTTGAACCCGGGCGCCCGCCGGCGGCCCGGGTCTTTTGTTTTCTTGCGTGCATTTCCCCTTTTCGCACGTTGGGCGTTCGCGGCGACTGCGATTCCCTCTTCGCCGCGCCACTGGTTCCCGTCCTCCCGTCATGCGCTTCACCAAGTATCACGCCCTGGGCAACGACTACCTCGTGCTTGATCCCCGAGACTATCCCCCGGGGACCCCGCCGGAGACCGCCCGCATCCGCGTGATCTGCCACCGCAATTACGGCGTCGGCTCCGACGGCATCCTCTGGGGGCCGCTGCCGTCGACCAGGGCCGCGTTCGGCCTCCGCATCTTCAATCCCGACGGTTCCGAGGCCGAGAAAAGCGGCAACGGCCTGCGCATCTTCGCCCGCTACCTCTGGGACCGGGGCCTGGTGAAAACCCCGGGCTTCACGATTGAGACGCCCGGCGGCGTGGTGGAGGCGGAGATCAAGAACGGCCAGCAGATCACCGTGGCGATGGGCCGCGTGAGTTTTTCCAGCGACCAGATTCCCGTGGCCGGGCCGCCGCGCGAAGTGCTCAACGAACAGCTCACTGTCCAGGACCGCACCTTCGCCTTCTGCGCAGCGACGATCGGCAATCCGCACTGCGTCATCCCCCTGCCCGCGATCTCCCCGGAGCTGGCGAAGCGCTACGGCCCCGACCTCGAGAACCATCCGAACTTCCCCCGGCGCACCAACGTGCAGTTCATGCAGGTGCTCGACCGCAAGAATCTCCGCCTGGAAATCTGGGAGCGCGGCGCCGGCTACACCCTCGCCTCGGGCAGCAGTTCCAGCGCCGCCGCGGCCGTCGCCCGCAAGCTGGGCCTGGTTGACGCGCAGGTCACCGTGCACATGCCCGGCGGCCGGCTCAGCATCGAGATCGGTCCGGACTATGCGATCCGCATGACCGGCCCCGTCATCCGCGTTGCCGAGGGCACCATGCACCCGGAGCTCTTCGCCGTGAAGGTCTGAGCCGGCGGCCGCCCGGGCGGCGGATGGATGATCCTTACACCGGCTTCGGAATGCTCTTGGGGGATTCTGCCTTGGCCGGTTCCGATTCCGGGGCGGCCGGAATCGGCCGCGACAGATACTCGCCGTAATTCGGCACCAGCCGCTCGTAGTCGCTGTTCATCAGCGGCGACGAGATCATGTAGTCGGCGGTCGCCCGGTTGCAGGCCGCGGGAATGTTCCAGACCACGGCGAGGCGCAACAGCGCCTTGACGTCCGGGTCGTGCGGCTGCGCTTCCAGCGGGTCCCAGAAAAAGATGAGAAAATCGATCGAACCTTCGACGATCATGGCGCCGATCTGCTGGTCACCGCCGATCGGACCGCTTTGCAGCCGCTGCACCGGGATTCCCAGTTCCTCCTCCAGGATGCGCCCGGTCGTGCCGGTGGCGAACAGGGCATGCTTGGAGAGGGTGCCCCGGTTAAAGCGGGCCCACTCGACGAGGTCGCGTTTTTTGTGATCGTGCGCAATGAGGGCAATTTTCTTGCCGCGCGGTGGAGGTGCCTTCTTTGAGGTCATGGGAGAGTCTTGGCTGGAGGAGCACAAACCGGGCCTGCGTCCGGAGAGCCTGTTGTAGTACCCGGCCCGGCGGGGCAATCGACCAAAATCCGCCGGCCGGCTGGTCTGGCCGTGGCCGCACGGTTCCAGCCTGGGAGCCGCGTTACTTAAGCTTGGCGTGAAGGGTGCCATCAGACTATCCTCCGGAGGTGACTGGATGGCTCGGCGACTTTTTTCGATTCTGGTGGGGGCTGCTCTACTGGAACACGCGCAAAAGTTACTTCCGCCTGCGCCGCGGCCGGGCGCCCTGTCCCTGCCAGAATCCCAGCGACTCCGGCCGCGGCCGGGAGACCGGGTGCGAAGCCGCGCATTACTGGCATCGGTCCTCCCGCTTCCGGCGCGTGTGCCCCCTGCTGGTTGAAACGCCGGATGGTCCGCGCTGCTCGGCGGACGCCAAGGACGTGCGTCCGTTCTGGCGGCGCGCCGCCGCCTATTACCTGGGGGCGGCGGCCGGGATCTATCTCGCCGGTGTGCTCATCGCCTTTGTCTTCCTGCGGGTCATCGGGTACCCCCTTGCGCCGCTGACCCTGGTCTGGCCTCCCCGCTGGCATGAGTTGCGGCTGGCGCGCAGCGAGTATTTCGTGGCCAAGGCGCAGCGCGCCCTCACCGCGAACCGCATCAGCGAGGCCATTCTTTCCCTCGACATCGCCTTTCACAACAATCCCCGCAACTACGGGATCGGCCTCCAGCTGGCGCAGCTCCTCTCGCTCGGACAGCCCGAACTCGCCGACCGGATTTTTGCCCTGCTGATGCGCGACCATCCGGCGCAGCGCGCGATCACCGCCGAGGCCTGGCTCCGGTTGCTGCTCGTCCACGGTCGTTTCGCCCGCAGTTCCGAACTGGCCGTCGCGCGCCTGCTCGATGAGCCCTCCCAGCGCCCCGCGTGGCTGCACGTCCTTTTTTTCGTCACGCGCCACACCGGCGACGACGCGCCCCTGCGCGACCTCGTGGCCCGCCAGGCCACCCGTCTCGAACCCATCTATGTCGCCCTGATCAACTCCGAGCTTCTCATCCGGCAGGGTCTTGGCTCCAAGCTGCTCCCGGGGCTCATGACTCCGTTGCCGCCGGCCGCCGGCTCTTACGGCCCTTATTTCCAGGTCAGCCGCCTTACGGCCCTTGGCCACCACGCCGAGGCGCTGGCCCTGCTGGATCGTTATGCGGCCGCCAAACGCCTCCCGGAGGCCGATGAGTTCCAGCTCCGGCTCGATACCTTGGCCGCGCTGGGCCGGGACGACCTGCTGCGGACGCGCCTCGGACAGGGCACGATCAACGCCCGCGAACTTGAATTCATCAGCATCAACCTCGTGCGCCACCCGGATGCCGGCGTGCTGGCGGCGCTGACCCAGAGTCTGCAGCGTTCCAAACTTCCCGGCGATCCCCAGGCCTATGCCGCCAGGACGGCGTACTTCGTGGCCTGCGGCACCATGGATGACTGGGACAAGCTGCACCTGGCCGCCGACATGCTCAAGGAGATCTCCGGCTCACGCATGTTCAAGCTGGAGACAATCGAGACCTACTTCAAGGACCGGAGCCCCTCCAAGCGGATCGAGAGCATCCTGCCCATGCTGCCGGCGCTGTCGCTCAACATGATCTATGCGCTCTATGACCGCTATGAGCCCCCGGCCCCGACCGTCGCGGTCAAGCTCCCTCCGTTGTCATGAACGCCCCATCCACGCCCGCCCCCGCCGCCCGCGTTGCCGGCTCCACCGCTGCGTCCCGGGCGGCCGCCGGCGTGCGCATCCTTGCCGGCATCAACCTGACCCTGCTGGGGTTGCTGGCGCTGGTGCTTTGTTCGTATCTGTGGCCCCAGTGGCGACACAATCCCGATCTGTCGCACGGCCTCTTCATGCCGGCGGTCTTCCTGCTGCTGCTCTGGGAGAGCCGGCGTTCCGGTCCGTCCCGCCATCCCCGGCCGGGGCTGTGGACCCTTGCCGCCGTCGCGCTGCCGGCCGTCCTCGCTCTCGCCGGCCTTGCCGCCGCCGGACTCTTTGCCGTTTCACTCGGCTGGACGCCCAATCTCGTGGCCTTCACCCTGACCGCGGCGTTCGCCGCCGCGCTGCTGGCCGCGCTGGCGGCCTTTTCCCCGGAACCGCTGCGGCTGATTCCTCTCAACTGGACCGCCTTTGCGGCGGCGGCCTTGTGGCTGCTGGCCGCGCCCATGCCGCCGGGCACCTACGCGACGCTTACGCTCAAGCTCCAGGCCTGGATTTCC
The DNA here is from genome assembly GCA_028688225.1 of Opitutaceae bacterium. GTDB lineage: Bacteria > Verrucomicrobiota > Verrucomicrobiia > Opitutales > Opitutaceae > Fen-1467. The sequence goes on from JAQTYQ010000010.1 coordinate 89,514, forward strand.
GGCCATGTGCTCACCGCCCTGCATCTGCTGGGCGTGGCGGCGCGCCAGCAGGGCAATGTGATCGAGCTGGCCAACACCACGGTGGGCGTCGAGGAGGCGTGCAGCGGCATCCGCAGTCTGCTCGCCTGCCTGTATGCCGGGCTCTTCTTCTCCGCGCTGCTCGTACGGCGGCCCCTGGCACGGGTGATCCTGCTGCTCCTCGCCGCGCCGCTCGCCATCCTCATGAATTTCCTGCGGTCGCTGGCGCTGACGCTGCTGGCCAACGACGGCATCGACATCCGGGGCTTCTGGCACGATATGACCGGATTCGCCATCCTCGGAGTCACGGCCGGCCTGCTGGCCGGTCTGGCGTTCCTGCTGGAGCCGAGGCACCGGGCGGCGCCGGCGCCGCCCCGGCCGGCGACCGGTCCGTTTTCCACCGCGATGCCGTACGCCGGCCAGGCGCTGCTCAGCGCCATGCTCCTGTTCGGAAGCGCCCTGGTGGTGTTCTTTGTCCTGCATACCCGTCCCTTGCGCGATCAGGACCGCCCGCCCCCCGACCTCGCCGCACTGCTGCCGGCGGCCCCGGCAGGCTGGACGGTCGTCACCACCGCCGGCCTCTACCGCTTTGCCGACACGCTGGAGACCGATCATCTTTTCCAGCGCAGTTATTACCAGGGCACGACGGAGAACTTCACCCAGATCACCGTGTATCTCGCCTACTGGCCGCCGGGCCAGGCTTCCGTCAGCAGCGTCGCCATGCATACGCCCGATGCGTGCTGGCCCGGCTCGGGCTGGCGGGCGCAGCCGGTGCCAGTCCGGCACTTCACGCCCACGGTGCGGGGCCATGTCCTGCCGGGTGCGGAATACCGGCTTTTCACCAGCGACGAGATTCTGCAGCACGTCTGGTTCTGGCACCTCTACGACGGGGCCGCCGTCACCCAGCGCGATCCGCGCTCGCCGCGCGAACTGCTGGCCAGCGCGTGGCGCTACGGCTTCAGCAAAAGCGGGGAGCAGCTCCTTGTCCGCGTGTCGAGCAACCGCTCCTGGGACACCATCGCCGGCGAACCCCTCCTGGCCGACATCTTCGCCAACCTGCGTCCGCTCGGATTTTGAGCGCCCTTATGCCGCTGCGCCTGACCAGTCAGGAAAAAAAGGTGCTGACCGTGCTGGCCGCCCTGTTCGTGCTGGGCCTGCTCGGCCTCGCCGTGCTATGAGCACTGTCATGCATCCAAGCCGTATCAGTTTTCGTAGCCGGATTCCTGCTGGCGCCACCTTGGACAACACTCCCCTCAAGACAGGCGTGACTTGTGCGTCATCTTTTCCCAAGCAACGCCAGCCGTCATCCCTAAATTCCAGTGGGCAAGCGATGAAAAACAGCCTCTTCATACTCCTCCCGCTATTTATCACTGTTTCGATCGCGACAAGTTTCGCCCAGGAACCGGGGCGGCCTCGCTACTACTATGCCGTGCCCCTCGCGAACCCGCCGAAGGTGTTTGAAGTCGATGTCTGTGTCTATGGCGCCACCCCGGGCGGGGTCTCCGCGGCGGTGCAGGCCTCCCGCATGGGCAAGCGGGCCCTGTTGATCGAATTCGGGCGTCACGTCGGAGGCATGACCGCCAGCGGTCTGAGCGATACCGACGGGGGCGAGCCCGGCATCACCGGCGGAATCTCGGCGGAATTCTACAAACGCTTGGGCCAGCGGCGCGGATTTCGGCCCTCCGTTGCTGAAACAACATTCCGGCTGCTGCTCGAAGAAAATCGTGTCCCGGTGCTCTTTGAACACCGTTTGAAATCCGTGGAGAAAAGCGCCGGGCGCATCACCGAGGTTGCGTTTGAAAACGGCAACCGGGTGCGCGCAAAAATGTATATTGATGCGACCTATGAGGGCGACCTTCTGGCCTTGGCCGGCATCTCATTCACGGTTGGCCGCGAGGGCAACGCGCGCTACGGAGAATCCGTCAACGGCGTAATTTTCGGTCCCAAGGATAATTTCGACCTGCCGGTCGATCCCTATGTGATTCCCGGCGATCCGCAAAGCGGCCTGCTGCCTGGCATCAGCGCCGATCCCGTCGGTCCGGTGGGTTTCGGCGATCACCGCGTCCAGGCTTACAATTTCCGGATGTGGCTCATGCGCTCCAACCACGGCGCGCGGCCGTGGCCCAAGCCGGCTCACTACGACCCGCATCGCTATGCGCTGCTGCTCCGCTACCTTGCCGCCGGCAACCGGCACCTCGAACTCCATGAAGGAGACAATAACAATCATCACCTGTTCAACGGCGCCTTTTCCACCGATCTTGTCGGCGGGAACTACTTGTGGCCGACCGCGGATTATGCGACACGGGGAAAAATTTACCAGGATCACGTAACCTATCAGCAGGGCCTGATGTTCTTTCTCGCAAACGATGAGCACGTACCCGAAGAGATTCGCGCCCAGGTTCGGAGCTTCGGACCGGCGAACAATGAGTTTCTCGACACCGGCGGATGGCCGCATCAGCTCTACGTGCGCGAGGGCAGGCGCATGGTCAGCGATTACGTGATGACTGAGCGCAATGGAACGGGCGAGATTGTCGCGGAAGATCCCGTGGCGCTGGCTTCCTATCAAATGGACTCCCACAATACGACGCGGATTGTGCTGAACGGGAAGGTCAGCAATGAGGGCCAGGTCTATGAACAATTGAAGTATCCCGTGCCGCTTTCCTACCGCGCGATCATCCCGCGCAAGCCGGAATGTGAAAATCTCCTCGTCGTGTTCGCCGTGTCGGCCAGCCACATCGGCCTGAGCACGCTGCGGATGGAACCCGTCTTGATGATCACCGGCCAGTCGGCCGCGACCGCGGCCTGCCTCGCCATCGATGAGGGCGTTTCCGTCCAGAATTTGAGCTACCCGAAACTTCGCGCCCGGCTGATCGCCGATGGCCAGATTCTGGAGGCCCCGGTGGATTTTCGGAGTCCGGCGATCAAATGAAAATGGTGCAGTCGGAAAATATCGCCGATGCCCGGTTCGACTGGGTTTCTTTCGGTTGCGAATGTTGATGCTGCAAAACCGGTCCCGACGGCCGACTCCTTCCCGATGGGCGCAGGCGTTCGAGGAGCGAAACGCGCGCCCGAGCGTACATTGTTGGACGGCGGGTTCTGCTGGCCCGCAGAACCCGCCCCACCACCATTAGAGCGGTTTCAATAATTCTGTAGCCGTTTTTGTAGGTCGGGCTTTACGCCCGACGTGTCGGGGATAAACCCCGACCTACATGGCGGTTGCGGCTACACTTCAACTTAAGCCGCTCTAGCCGAATCCGGCCATCATGGCTGGATCGAGAATCGATTTGCCTGCCGGGGCGAATCCGCTGGCATTGGTGTCCGCCGACCATGCCGAGCCCTGTGAACGATTCCCCCCCCCCGCCGCTCTCCCCGCTCGCCTGGCTGCCATGGGTCGCCGCCGCCGGGTTCGCCCTGCTGGCCGGCTTCCTTGGCCAGGCGTATTTCAGCGCCCGCTCGGAAATCCAAGTCTTGCGCGTCCAGAGCGCCCTTGCGGACATGGAAGGCAGAAGCCTGCAACAGCGCCTTGAGGCCGAGCGCATCCTCTCCTCCCGCCGGATCTCCGATCTGAGCGCCCGGTTGCAGGGGGAAAACGGACTGGCCGGACTCACGGTCGTCCCGCTCGTTTTTCCGTCCGGATCCACGCCCCCGGCCCTGGCCGTCGCCGTCTGGGATTCCCGCCGCCAGGAGGGGATGCTGTCTGTCTCCCAATTACCCGCGCCGGCGGCGGACCGGGATTACCAGCTCTGGATCGTCGATCCCCAATATCCCGACCCCATCAACGCTGGAGTTTTCGCCACCATCCCGGGCGCTGATGAAACACAGTTTCAGTTCAAGCCAGATCGCCCGATCAAGACCGCCGCCCGGTTCACCGTCACCGTCGAACGCAAGGGCGGCGTGCCACGGTCGGAAGGTCCGGTCGTCCTCTCCAGCCAGTGACTTGCCTGTCCGGCGCATGCGCAGCCGGCTCAGGTTTTCAAGCAATAAAGCATCCACGGCAGTTGCGTCTTACTTGATACTTGTCACCTGTATCTTGGTCGAGAAACTCGACCCGCCATGATTCTCAGGCCCAAAGTTCGCGGTTTTGTCTGCGTAACCGCTCATCCGGTCGGCTGCGCCGCCTATGTGCAGGAGCAGATTGACTACGTGAGAAACAAAGGTCCCATCAAGAACGGCCCCCGGAGGGCATTGGTGATCGGCGCATCCACGGGTTACGGACTCGCCTCCCGCATCACCGCGGCCTTTGGTGCCGGCGCTGCCACTCTTGGCGTGTTCTACGATCGTCCCTCCGAGGACGGGCGTCCTGCCACCCCGGGCTGGTACAACTCCATCGCCTTCGATCGCGCGGCCCGGGCCGCCGGCCTTTACGCCCGGAGCCTCAACGGCGACGCGTTTTCCGAGGGCATCAAGCAGCAGGCCATCGAAATCATCAAAAACGATCTCCAGAAGATCGATCTCGTGATCTACAGCGTCGCCTCGCCACGTCGTGTCCATCCGAAAACCGGCGCGCTGCACAAGTCAGTGCTCAAACCCATTGGCCAGTCCTATACCAATAAGACGGTCGACACCGACCTCGGCTTGGTCAGCGAGATCACCATCCCGCCGGCCTCCGAGGAGGAGATCACCGATACCGTGGCCGTCATGGGCGGGGAAGATTGGGAGATGTGGATGCAGGCGCTCGACGGCGCGGGGCTGCTCGCGTCCGGCGCCACCGCCATCGCGTATTCCTACCTCGGACCCGAGGTAACCTGGCCCATTTATCGCAACGGCACCATCGGCCAGGCCAAGAACGATCTGGAGCGCGCCGCCCGCCGCATCGACGCCCTGCTCAAGGCCAACGGCTACGGCCGGGCCTTTGTTTCAATCAACAAAGCCCTCGTCACCCAGGCCAGCTCCGCCATCCCGGTCGTCCCGCTCTACATCTCGATTCTCTACAAGATCATGAAGGCGAATGGCACACATGAAGGCTGCATCGAACAGATCCAGCGGCTCTTCGCCACCCAGATGTACAACGGCTCCGCCCTCGCCTTCGACCAGGCGGGGCGCGTGCGCCTCGACGACCGCGAGATGCAACCCGACGTCCAACGCCAGATCGCGGAGGTCTGGCCCTGGGTTGGCACCGAGAATCTACAGAAACTCACTGACATCGACGGCTATCGCACCGAGTTTCTGAAACTTTTCGGCTTCGGCCTAGACGGGATCGATTATGAGGCCGACGTGGAGCCGCATGTAACGATGCTATAGTAGTCGGCCCGCGCCACCGCGGCGGGGCTGGCAGATGATTCCGCAATCCCTCCCGCGCCAGCGCCCTCCTCCAAAAAATGCGCGCCGTCATCCAGCGGGTTGCCTCTGCAAGCGCGAAGACCGGGGACGGGATCTCCGGCGAGATCGGTCCCGGTCTGCTCGTGCTGCTGAGCGTCGGCCGGGACGATGCGCCTGCCGATTGCACCTGGCTGGCCCAGAAAATCGTCAAGCTGCGTATCTTCCCCGACGCGGACGGTCAGATGAATCGCGATGTGATCGAGGCGGGCGGCGACATTCTGCTGGTCAGCCAGTTCACGTTGCACGCCAGCGTCCGCAAGGGCACCCGGCCTTCCTTTAATGACGCCGCCCCGCCCGAGCTCGCCAAGCCGCTCTACGAAGAGTTCGTCCTCCAATTGCAGACCACTTTTGGACGCTTGGTGCAGACCGGGCAATTCGGTGCGATCATGCAGGTCACCCTCGTGAATGACGGCCCGGTGACCCTGGTGATCGACACGAAGATCCGGGAGTAACCCGGTTGCCGGTCGGCGCGCCGGTTGGGCGTGCAGTTCCCTGCATGAGGCGAAGAGGCCGGCTTATACGCGCTGGCTCCACCCGTCTACCGGCATGATTAAGATTGCCCGGATCTGGCCGGTGTGATGCCCCAAATCACCCGTTTTTGCCGGTTTGCCTTCCCGCCCCGTCCGCCGTTCCCTCAACTCCCTCCGGAATAGCTTTTCACTCCGCCAGCGCCAAAAGGATTCATATGGAAAAGACGCCCGCAACCCCACCGCGTGAAACCCTGAAGACACTGCCCGGCGACGATGTGCGCCCGATCATGTGGCGCTATCAGGACCGGTATGACCTCCAGATGCTAATCCAGTCGTCCCGCTCCGTGGCCCGCGGGGTCGTGGCCCGCCTGGTGGCTGCCGGCGCCCGCAACAGTCATGACTGGACGCCGGAGAAGGCCGGCTTGCTGCAGGCGTTCGACGCGGCCGGCATCACGACCTGCTTCATGGATCCGCAGCAGGGCGGTTTCATTGAGGGCCCAAAGAACCTCGTGCTCGCTCTTGTCGCCTACGAATTGTCCTGGGTCGATGCCGGCGCCGCCACTGGCAGCCTTGCCGGCAACCTCGCGCTCGCGCCCATCCACGAGCGCGGCACCCAGACGCAGCGCGATACGTACATGGCGCGCTGCGTGCCGCCGCAACCCGGCGAGCAACGAAAGGTCTGGCGCGGCGCGTTCAGCCTCACCGAACCGCTGCCGTATGTCGGCGTCGAGACCGGCCTGCTCGGCGGCAGGGTCAGTGTGGTGGAATGGACAGAGGGAAAGGAACCAGTGCTCCAAGTCGACAAGCGCGCCCGTTTCATCACCAACATGGGCTTCGCCAACTTCACCACCGCCGCGGTCGACAGCGCCGACCCGCGCATCAAGGGCAGCTGCATCGTGATCCTTGAGGAAACCGATCCCGGCGTCTATGACCGCGGCGTCCCGGCGCGCAAGCTGGTCCACCAGCTTTCCTCGACCAACGACCCGGTCTTTAGCCTCCAGGTGCCGGCCAGCCGCATCGTCGGCGGCTACACCGTGAAGGACGGCGTGATCATTCCCAACTACAGCCACGGCGAAATCATCGAGGCGGTCTTCCGCCGCACCCGCGTCGCCGTCGGCATCATGACCGCCGCCAAGCTCCTCTCGGCCATCGAACCCATCATCCGCTACCACCGCAGCCGCTTCCGCGGCGCGGCGAGCGTCAACCCGGGCACGCCGCGCTACGACCAAGGACTGCAGCAAAAAGAGGACTGCCTGCAGCGTCTGGTCGACATCTGGGCTACGGGCGAGGCGGCCGCGTCGCTCGGTTTCGCCACCGCGCGCCTCTTCGACGAACTCGATCCACTGGAGAAGATCAAGGACCGCAAATTCGCCGAACAAGGCATCGCCAGTGGCATGGCGCAGATGAAGGCCTTCCGTGCGCTCACGAAGCAGGCGCTGGAATTCATCGACCTCGCCGCCCGGCCCGAAGCGCAGCGCGACGCGGCGCGTTACGAGGCGCTGAAAGGCGATCCGCTCGTCCAGTATCTCATCCTCGATTCGCAGGCCAATGTCCTCTGCCCCGCCACCAAGCTCTGGAACACCGGTCACGGTGCCAACGTCATGCGCGACGCGGTGAGCCTGGTCGGCGGCTACGGCATCACCGAGGACTGCCCCGGCTTCCTCGGCCACAAGTGGATGGACGCCCAGCTCGAGGCCACCTACGAGGGCCCGGAGGCGGTCCAGCGCCGCCAACTATCGGTGACGATGACCAGCGAGGTTTTTCTCGCGGTTTTCCGCAATTGGATTGGCGAGCTGCGCCGCATCGGCGCCGGGCGGCCCGAAACCGGCGCCTGCACCGTCGCGACCGCCATGGAACTCTGGAGCTGGACTCTGGCGCACCTGCAGAAGAACACCGACGCGCTCGGCGCGAAACTTTACCAAGGCAACCGCCAGGGGGTGACGTTCCCGCTGGCGGATGCGCTGTGCTGGCTGCTCGCCGCGCGGCTGCAGATTCTCGATGTGATCGAGCTGGCGGCAAAAGGCCCGGCCCATCCGGTCGTGGCCGAGGGGCTCGAAGGCCTGGTCAATTTCTTCACCGACCTGTGCGCCGTGCAAGCGGCCGGCGCGGCCGGCGAGTCCGGCCGTCTCTGCGCCGAACTGGTTTACGGCTACAACGCGCTGCCGGCCAGCCCCGACGAAACCGGCGCCGTGGCTGCGGCGCTGGAACCGTTTGTCCGCCTCCGCGCCAAGCTGGATGCGAGCCTGTCCGGCTCGCGCCTCGCCAAGGACCGTGCCGCTGAGGCGCTGACCAAGGTGATGATCCCCGAGGCGCTCGACTATCCGGCGTGAGCTGAGGACTGCCACGGCTAAGACTTGTAGGAGACAAGCCTGCTTGCAGACGATTTTCCCTCGATATCGCGAGCATTCTGCTGGCCAGCAGAACGCTCCTACAAAGCGATCTCTTAACGCTGATCCCGCATGAACGAGTCCGACCAAAGCGCACCTTTCGTCGTCCGCCAATCGATGGCCGTCGACATCGTCTGTGTCGGCTTCGGGCCGGCCATGGGCGGCTTTCTGACGACGTTGTCGCGCAATCTCGTCAAGGCAGACGGCACGCCGGTTGCGGAGAGTGCGGTGGCGCCCGGCCTGCCGTCGCAGGTCATCTGCTACGAGCGCGCGGACGACCTCGGCTTCGGCGTCTCGGGCGTCGTCACCCCGGCGCGCAGCATCAAGGCGAGCTTCCCGCAGCTCGACCCGGCGCAGATTCCGATGGCCGCGCCGGTGCGGCACGAGAAGATCGCGTACCTGCTCGATCCGATCGGCGCCAGCCGCCGCTCCCCCGCGCTGCGCGCGGCCGACCGTTTGATCCGCGCCGGCAAATGGGCGCTGCCGTTCGAGCACCAGGCGTTGAATCTTCCATGGGTGCCGCCGTTCCTGCGCAAGCACGATGGCCTCGTGCTTTCCATGGGCCAGTTCATGCAGTGGGTCGGGGCGCAGGTCATGGGCTCCGGCGCGGTGCAGCTCTGGCCGTCCACGCCCGTCGCGAGCCCGCTTTTCGAAGGAGACCGGGTTGCCGGCGTGCGCCTGATCGACCAGGGCACCGACAAAAAGGGCAATCCCGCCGAAGGTTTCATGCCGGGCATGGACATCCGCGCCGCGCTGACCGTGGTGGGAGACGGACCGGTGGGGGCGATCGGTCGCCAGCTCGATGAGCGCTTCGGACTCCCCGAAGGAAATCATCAGCATGATTGGGCCGTGGGCATGAAACTGGTGATCGATCTGCCGCCGACTGCGGATCTCGATCCCGGCACTGTCCTCCACACCTTCGGCTATCCCGAGCCGGAAATCTTTGGCTTCCTGTACGTGCATCCCGGCCGGATCGCCTCGCTGGGAATATTCGTGCCGTCGTGGTTCGACAGCCCGGTGCGCACCGCGTACCGCTACCTGCAGCATTGGATGCTGCATCCGTACCTGTGGAGTCACTTGGAGGGCGGCACGCTGCGCTCGTGGGGCGCGAAGAGCCTGCAGGAGTCGGGGCGGCGCGGTGAACCTTACCTCGTCGGCGATGGCTACGCCCGCATCGGCGAAGGTTCCGGCAGCACCAACGTCCTCACCGGCTCGGGGGTGGATGAAGCTTGGGCGACGGGGACGCTGCTCGCCGAGGCTGTCCTCGAATTGCTGAAGGCGGGCAAGCCCTTCACCCGGGAAAACCTTGAGCAAGCTTACGTTTGCCGTCGTCGCGAGAGCTGGGTGGAGCGGGAAGGACGTGTGGCGGAGAAAGCGCGCGACGGTTTCCAGCGTGGCGTGGTCACCGGGCTGATCGGCATGGGTCTCGCCGGTCTGACGGGCGGCAGGCTCTCCATGCCCGGCAGGCCGATGCCGCCACACCGGCGATTGCCGAGTATTGAGGAGTACTACCGCGGGAAAATCCCCGCCGCCGAGATCACCCGGATGCGGGAGGCTGCGGCGGCAAAAGGGACCGGGCTGCACGATGCGCTCATGGATCGCGCCGGCTGGCCGGCGATACCTTACGACGGCAAGCTGCTCGTCTCGCACCAAGACGCGCTCCTCATGGGCGGCAAGGTCCAGGCGCCCGCCGGTTACGCTGATCACGTGGTTTTTAGCGATGAGGGAATTTGCGCTCAATGCGGCACGAAGATCTGCATCGACGCTTGTTCCGGCCAGGCCATCACCGCCGATCCCACCGGCGTGCCGGCCTTCGATCGGGAGAAATGCATTTACTGCGGCGCCTGCCTCTGGAACTGCTCGCAGCCGCGTCCCGGCGATCCGGAAAAATCCAACGTCGAATTCCGCGCCGGCGCCGGCGGGCTGCATTCAGCGGAAAATTGAAAACTGTTTTTGAAACCACTAATTCACACTGATGCCCACTAATTCCAGCCGATCCTTCATCTGATTCCCCATTAGTACCATTAGTGTGCATTCGTGGTGAAACAAACTCTTACTTCATGAGCATCGCCTACCAAATCGTCGTCTGCGGCAGCATCGTGCCCGATCCGCTGCAGACCATCGAACCGATCGTCACGCCGGCCGGTCCGGCCCTGAAGAACGAGCTGATGCTGCCCGCCGTCCTCGATCCGTGGGCGGGGCACGCGCTCTTTGAAGCTGCCCACCTCGCAAAGCAGCACCCCGGCAGCAAGGTGTGGCTCGTGAGCATCGGTCCCAAAGCCAAGCTCCAGCAGGTCATGATGACCGTGGCCCAGAAGGTTCCCTTCGAGTTCATCGCGCTCGACGGCCCGGCCAGCGGATTCGCCGAGTCGGCCGAGATCGCCGCCGCCCTGGCCGATGCGATTCAAGCCATTCCCGGCTTGGACAAAGCGCGACTGCTGGTCTTCGGCGGCTGGGAATCCGCCTCGCGCGGCGCCGGCACCACGATGCAGATGGTGGGCGAGCGACTCGGCATCGCCGACCAGTTCCAAGGCGTGGACCAACTCACAATCAATCCGGATGGTTCCTTCCAGATTTTCGAGCGCATCGAGGGTGGGAAACACCAAATCTCCGCCTGTACCGGCGCACCGGCACTGCTCGGCTGGGCCACCGGCAACCTGCCCGAGCCGCCCAACAACCCGCGGGTTGGCATGCTCAACATGCGCACCGTGATGCCGGCCCTGCAAAAAGCCCGGCCGGTCAAGATCGCCAACGACGGAGTCGCCTTCGCCAGTGTCTCGCTGCCGAAGCAGCGCCGGGAGACAAGGATCGTCAAGGACCTGTCTGCCGAGGACATCGCCCGCGAAATCGTTCAGTGGATCGGAGGTAGTGAGTAGCGAGCATCCAACCAGCCAAACAGCGAACTCATTCTCCTTCCCCTCGCGCCGACCGCATATCTTCAGACCTACTCGCTACCCGCTACTCGCTACTGCTTCCATGGAAACCATTCTTTTTCTCGCCCACACCGAAATTGACGGCTCGCTCGGCAAAGCCGCGCTCGAAGCGCTCACCGCCGCCCGGTCGCTCACGACCGGACTCGCCAGCTCGCGACTGATCGCAGGGCTTGTCGGCGTCGACGTGCACCCCGCCGCCAACCAGATCGCCGGCTGCGGTGCGGCCAAAATTTTTGGCGTCGCCGGTGCAGATTTCTCTCAATCGCGTTACTCGACCGACATCGTCGCCGTCGAGGCGCTCGCCAACGCCGCCGCCGCCACGATTGTCGTCGCCCCCGCCACGTCGCGCTGGAACCGCGTGCTCGCCGGCGCCACGCAGCGCCTCGGCGGCCGCATCGACGCGCACGCCACTGGCGTCTCCGCGGCGGACGGCACGCTCAGTCTCACGCGCTGGTATTACCGCCAGCGCATGGAAGCCGTGGTGCAGCGTACGCGCCGCTCCTGGTTCATTCTCCTCGAGTCGGACTGCGCCGAACCTTACGCCGGCGCCGCCGGGTCCGCCACCGTCGAAACCATCCCGGTCGCGCTGCCGGCCCTGCGCACCCAGGTCACCGGGGTGCGAGCCCCGCCCGCCGACGAGCAGACGATCCGGCCCGACGCCAGACTGCTCTTCGTCGCCGGCGCGGGCTGGACCAAGAGCCAGCCCGACGGCAAGGCCCATGCTGACGAGGCCGAAAAGATCATCCTCGAATTTCTTCAGCGCACCAAGGCCTCGCTCGGCAGCACCAAGTCGCTGGTGGATCTCAGCGGGGAAGGTCACGCCGTGCTGAAGTTCATGACCCATCTCAATCAGATCGGCCAGACCGGCTCGACGCCGCGTCATCCCAAGGGGCTGTCGACCTGCTGCCACGGTGAAGAGCCGCACACCGTGGGCTGGCGCTTCATCAACGAGCGCCGCGCCATCAACCTGAATCCCAGCTGCAGCTGGGCCCAAGGCAAGGCCGACGTGCTCTACGTCGCGGACGCCTTCGCGGTCATGCGCAAGGTCAACGCCTTGCTGGCGGCGAAACAGGGTTGATCACCGCCGTGGCATCGAGCAGATCCAGCGGCTCTTTGCCTCGCAGATGTACAACGGCGCCGCCCTCGTTTTTGACGCCGGCGGCCGCATCCGGCTTGACGACCGCGAGATGCAGGCGGACGTGCAGCGCCAGATTGCCGAGATCTGGCCGCGTATCGCCACCGAAAATCTTGCCACCCTCACCGACATCGAAGGCTACCGCATTGAGTTCCTGAAGCTCTTCGGGTTCGATCTGGCGGGCGGTGACATCCTTTTGGTCAGCCAGTTCACGTTGCATGCCAGCGTCCGCAAAGGCACCCGACCTTCTTTCAATGACGCCGCCCGGCCCGAGCTCGCCCAGCCGCTCTACGAGGAATTTATCCTCCAATTGCAGGCCGCGTTTGGACGCTTGGTGCAGACGGAGAAATTCGGCGCGTTGCTGAAAGTCACCCTCGTCAATGATGGGCCGGTGACGATTCTCATCGATACCAAGAGCCGGGAGTAGACCCTGCCCCGCCTGATCCCGCAGCCAAAAGGTAGGGCGCCTTGTCCCAAGGCGCCGCGGCGCTCTCGGGAGAGAGCGCCCTACCGTCAATCGTCGCGTGCCACGGCGCTTTGGCGGAATCGTTTCACACGTTCTCCAAGGCGCACCCTTCCCGGCCCGGGCTCAGTGTACCGGACGCAGGCGGACGCGCTCGGCCGACAGCGGCCGGCCGAGCAGGCGCCCGCCCCGGCCGGCGAACCACGCCGGATCATCCGTCGTGGCAAAACGGCGGCGTCCACCCCGGCCGAGCCGCGCCTCCTGGTCGGGATGCCGGGCCAGCCAGCTCACAAGGCGCGAGGCGACGATCTCGCCCTGGGTGAGAATCTCCACCGATTCCGGTACCAGCCGGCGGATGCCGGGCAGCAGCAGCGGATAATGGGTGCAGCCGAGCAGGATGCGCTGCGGCAGGCGGCGGGGAGCGAGCACGGGCTCAAGCGAGCGGCGCAGAAACCACTCGGTGCCCGGACCGGCGAGTTCCCCTGCCTCAACCAGCGGCGCCCAGAGCGGACAGGCCTGCTGCACGAGTTCAAGCCGCGGCGCGAGTTTGCGCAGCTCAAGGGCGTAGGAATCGGACGCAATGGTGCTTTCGGTGCCGAGCACGGCCACCACGCCGGTCGCGAGCGATGGCGGCGTCACGCCGGGCACGGCATCCGGCGGCAGACCGGCCAGCGCCTCGGCCGACGGCCGCACCACACCGAGCACACGCCGGTCCGGGCGACGGGCCGGGAGATGGAGTTGCTGGATATTCCGCAGGGCGCGCGTGGAGGCGGTGTTGCACGCCAGAATCACGAGCGGGCAGCCCTCGTTGAACAGCCACTCCACCGATTCCAGCGTGAACTCGTAGATCACGTCGAGACTCCGCGCCCCGTAGGGCGCCCGCGCGCTGTCCGCCAGAAACAGGTAATCATATTGTGGCAGGGCCTCCACCAGGGAATCGAGCACCGTGAGCCCGCCGAAGCCGGAATCGAACACACCGATCATGGGTGAGACGGGAAGACGAAAGCCCGGCCGAGGCAAGCCGCCGCGCGTGGTTGTGAGGAAGCAATTCTATTGTCGGACCGCCCCTGCGTTCGCTATTGCTACTGGAAAACCAAAATCCAGCGCATCCTCGCTCTCCTCTGGGGTACGACAACTGATTTGCCTCCAGCGGCCAAGTAGGGCATGGCAGCAAGCAAAGATTATATGAACACGCTCCAACGCATCTCCCTGTCCGGCTTCAAATCCATTCGGGAAGTGAAGGATTTGGAGTTTCGTCAGTTGAATGTGCTTATTGGTGCCAACGGCGCTGGCAAATCGAACCTGATCTCGTTCTTCAAGCTGCTCAACTTCGCGATGACCAACTCGCTGAAGGAGTACGTGGCCCGGACTGGCTATGCGAATTCGCTGCTCCACCTCGGTTCGCAGCAGACCAAGCAGATCACCGCTGCTCTCGCTTTCCGGATGAACCGCGGGACCAACATCTACGAACTCACGCTTTCGCAGGCCGCGGGCGATTCGCTGATTTTCACGGAGGAATCGGTGACGTGGCACGAGGACGAGCATCCGCGCGGCCCGAGGAAGACGGTTCTGGGCGTGGGCGTGGAAAAAACACTGCTGATTGAGCCGACACGTCAAAACGATCCCACGGTCAAAATCGTTCGCGCTTTGCTGGCGGGCACCCGGGTTTACCAGTTCCACGACACTTCGTCCGCCTCGCCATTGCGCAGCAAGTGGAAGGTGGATGATAATCACTACCTATTTGATCACGGCGGTAATCTGGCGCCCGTACTTTACTATCTCCGGGAACAGAGGCGTCCGACCTATGACATCATCGTCAGCACGATTCAACAGGGCGTGCCGTTTTTCGAGGACTTCTCGCTTCAGCCCGACCGATTGAATCCGACAGTCATCGATTTGCGATGGCGGGAGAAGGGTGCGACTTACGAATTCGGTCCGCACCAAATATCCGACGGTACCTTGCGCTTCATGGCCTTGGTCACACTCCTGAGCCTGCCGCGCGAAGATCGTCCCGGCATCATGATCATCGACGAACCGGAACTCGGCTTGCATCCATCAGCGATCGGCATTCTGGCCGATCTGCTGGGCGTCGCCTCGGCGGCCTCGCAGGTCATTGTTTCGACCCAGTCGGTGACGCTGGTCAACCAATTGAGTCCGGACGATGTGATCGTGGTGGATCGGGAGGACGGGCAATCGGTCTTTCGGCGGCTGGATCAGGACGCCTTGAAAGACTGGTTGGCCGAATATTCGATGGGTGAACTCTGGGAAAAGAATGTGCTCGGGGGGCGTCCGTGACGAAGAAGGTGCTCGTTCTGGTGGAAGGCCCCACGGAGGAGGCCTTCATCAAGCACGTCGTCGCACCATCGCTGCCGGGCACTTCGCTCATTCCAACGGTGGTGAAAACAAAAGTGACGGGCGCACAGCCTGAGAAAGGCGGCTTCGTCAAATACAACGAATTCAAGCGGCAGTTGAATTTGCTGTTGCGCGATTCATCGGCGTCGATGGTGACTACGATGCTCGACTACCAAGGGATTGGTTCCGATTTTCCCGGCCGGAAGACGCCAGGCGGAAACACCAGTGCGGCGCGAGCGGAGTTCGTCGAGGCCGCGATGAAGGGCGATATTGCCGACACCCGCTATTGTCCCAACCTCACGCTGCACGAGTTTGAAGCGCTGCTTTTTGTTCGGCCGGAAATCATCGCTGACGTCTTGCAGTATCCGCGGCTCGCCAATCCGCTCCGAGCGATACGCGCCCGTTATCCTGCAACACCCGAAGAGATCAACGATTCAGCAGCCACCAGTCCGTCTGCCCGGATCGAGACAACTTGTCGCGAGGTCTGTGGTTCGCCGAGAGTCTTTCGAAAACGCATGCATGGCCCAATTATCGCTGGCCGCATCGGGCTGACGCAAATCAGAGGGTCGTGTCCGCACTTCGACGGTTGGTTGAAGAAGCTGGAGGCGTTTGCCGCAGTCTGAGCCATGCCTTCCGAAGCCCAGGCCCGCGTGGCAATCAACAAGCTCCTGGAGGAGGCGGGCTGGCGGTTTCTCTCCGACAAGAAGGACCGAAGGGAGAACATCGTCTGCGAGCATCGGGTGAAGAAGAAGGTCTTCGCGCCGAACGTGGACCTCGGTACCGACTTTGAGCATGCGCCTGAAGGATTTGTCGACTCTGTGCTCCTGAACACCGACGGCCGGCCGGTGGCGCGGTCGTCGAGGCCAAGCGCGAGAGCATCGACCCGCTGACCGCCGAGGAGCAGACGCGGAGCTACCTTCGGGCCGAAGTGCCACTGGAGTCGTTCGGAAGGGTCGCGTGATCTCGATCTGCGGCCACCACCTCAGTCCGGCGGGGCTTTGGGCACACTCACGGACTGGCCGTTGTCCTTGGGACCGAGCTGCAGGATGAACGGCGCGGCGCGCCGGGCCCACGCCTCCGCCGACGGATGGCCGGCGGCGTTCCCGCCGAAGCAGAGTTGCAGCATGGCGGTGTTGATGATGCCGGGGTTGAGCGGCACCGCCGCCATGCCCTTGGGCAGTTCCTGCGCCAGCGCCTTGGTCAGACCCTCGATGGCATACTTGGACGCGCAATAGGGTGCCACCTCGGGCGAGGTCGACCGGCCCCACCCCGAGCTGAGGTTGACGATCACGCCGCGTCCGGCCCCGACCATGGTGGGGAGGAAGGCCCGGAGCACGTTGGCCACACCCTTGATGTTCACGTCGATCAGCTTGGAAAACTCGGCCGCCGGCACCTTCCACAGCGGAGCCGGGTGGTTCATCAGGGCGGCATTGTTGATCAGGAAATCCGGTGCGCCCTGCGCGCCGATGATGCGTTCGGCCCACATCTCCACCTTGACTACTTCCGTGACGTCGAGCGCGTCGAAACTGTTCGGCTCAGGATATTGCGAGCGCAACTCGAAGATCTCCATGCCGCTGCGGCCGCACCCGCTGACCGTTTGGCCGTGGGCGATGTACCAGTCGGCCAGGGCGCGGCCCAGCCCGCGCGTGACGCCGGTGATGACGATATGCATGCCGGCTTGTAGCCAAATTCGTGAGAATTTGGAAGCGCAGTCATGTCCAAACCCTTATCCGCTTCCGGCGGGCGGCAGCACGACAGGTGTGTTGGGCTGCCGCCCAAGCCTCACTTCCGGTGGGCTTGGGCCCTTCGCCTTTCCGTAGCCAAAGCCGTGAGGCTTTGGATCCGCAGGCAATGATTCTTTGTCCAAACTCTCACGAGTTTGGCTGCGTGATCCGGCCGCTACCGGCTCTGCAGGCTGAACTTGTTGAGTCCCGTCTTGCGGCAGGCATCCATCACGAATGCCAGCCGCTTGAGCGGCGTGGTCTCGTCGGCCTGGATGAGCACGGGGATGTTGCGGTCGATCTGGCGCACGGCCTGCAGGAGGCCTTCGAGCTGCTCCTCGGTGGCGGGCTTGCCGTTGAAGGCCATCTGGCCCTCCTTGTCGATGGCGATGGTGACCGAACCCTTGTACTCGTTTTTGCCGGCGGTCTCGACCTTGGGCAGCGTGATGTTGAGCGTGGCCGCCGACTTGAACTGCATGGTGACGAAGGCGAAAAAAATGAGCATGGTGAGCACGTCGATGAGCGGCACCAGCATCAATTCCGGCTTTTTACGGCGCTTTTCGTAGAGGGCCATGACGGCGGGGAGGCAAAAACTGGGCGGTCCGGCGATTACCGGGCCGCGCTCGCCACCGGCTCATGGGCATGCCCGGGCGGGCGGCTGCTCGTGCGACGGCTGTTGATCCGTTCCAGCAGGGAATCAATCTGCACCGCGTAATTCTCCACCTTGCGCTGGAGGTATCCCCCGCCGACCAGCGCCGGGATCGCGATGCTGAGGCCGATGACGGTCGCCGAAAGCGCCAGGGCCACGCCTTTGGTGAACGCCACGGGATCCGGCAAGCCCGTGTCGGGCGAAATCTGGGAAAACACCTGCAGCAGCCCGGTCACCGTGCCCGTCAAACCCAGCAGCGGGCCGGCGGCATAAATGACGTCGAGATACGGAATCCCGCGCTCCATGCGGTTGATCTCGAGGCGGGCGAAAGCCTTCACCGCATCCTCGTCGTGCTCGTGATCCTCCGCAAATTCCAGGATGCGCGCCAGGACCGAGTGCCGGCCGCCCGAATACGGCTTGTTCTGGATGATGGCATCAACCAGGTCCTGCGGCATGACGACGTTGTTGCGCAGGGCGTACGTCCGCTCGCAGATGATGAAGACCATCGCGACGGAACAGATGCCAAGGGGGTAGATGAGCAACCCGGCCCCCTTGAAGATTTCGATCATGGCAAGGTCTGGATGGATCAACATGGGAGGAGATTCTTTGGATAGACGCCTGCCGCAGAAAAAAGATTCATTAATTTATTGCCGGATTTCACCGGCAAAGGGTCAAGCTGCCAGATAAGGCAGCCGGGCGGCGACTTTTTTCACGTCCCCTACGCCTTCGAGCAGCTCCCCGATGGCATCCCAGCGCCCGTTGACCAGCGCATCCCGGGCGCTGTCGCGGATCGACGCCGGCACGGCCTGACCGGCAAAGCGGATCTTCCCCCCGGCGACATCGACAGTGATCTGGACATCGGGCCGGGCGTCGATCGCGGCCGCGATCCTCTGGATGTCGGCCCGGGCGACACTCAGGCAGGGGATGCCCAGCGTGGTACAGTTGCCGAAGAAGATCTCCGCATAGCTCTCGGCGATGATCGCCCGGAATCCATGTTTTTGGATGGCCTGCGGGGCGTGCTCCCGCGAACTGCCACAACCGAAATTGGCGCCGGAAAGCAGGATGATGGCGCCCTGGAAGCGGGGTTCGTTGAGCGGATGCGGCTGGTTGGTGCCGTCGGCGTTTTTGCGGACGTCGTAGAAGAGGTATTCGCCCAGGCCGTCGAACGTGACGCACTTCATGAAGCGCGCCGGGATGATGCGGTCGGTGTCGATGTCGTTGCCCGGCACGTGGACGCCGCGGCCGGTCACGGTGGTGATTTTTTCGAGGGACATGATGAAGGGTGCTAACCGCTGATCTTCGCGAAGGGACACTGATCAAAATCCAAATCCGCGAGGATCAGCGCGCATGAGCGGTTTGGTTTGAAGCGACGCCGAAAACCTCGCGGGCATCGGCGACATGGCCGGCCACCGCCGCGGCCGCCACCATGAGCGGACTCATGAGGATGGTCCGACCGGTGGGACTGCCCTGGCGGCCCTTGAAGTTGCGGTTGGACGAGCTGGCGCAGAGCTGGTCGCCGACGAGCTTGTCGGGATTCATCGCGAGGCACATCGAGCACCCGGCGTCGCGCCACTCGAAGCCGGCGTCGCGGAAGACCCGGTCGATGCCCAGCGAAGCGCAGAGCGCGCCGACTCCCTGGGAGCCAGGCACGGCGATGGCCTTCACGCCGGAGGCGACGCGCCGGCCCTTGAGAAACCGGGCGACCTCCTGAAAATCGCTCAGACGGCCGTTGGTGCAAGAACCGAGGAAAGCGACGTCGATCTGCGTGCCCTTGATGGGCGCGCCGGGCGTCAGCTTCATGTAGGCCAGCGCCTCTTCGATGGAAGCCTTCTCGTCCGCCGCCGCGGCCTTCGCCGGATCCGGGATGGTTTCATTGATGGCCACGCCCTGCCCCGGATTGATGCCCCAGGTGACCGTCGGCGGAATCTCCTCGCCGCGGAAAGTGACGACATCGTCGTAGGCGCAGTCCGGGTCGCTCGCCCAGGCCTGCCAGCGCGCCGCGGCGGCATTCCAGTCGGCACCCTTGGGCGCGTACGGCCGGCCCTGGAGATAGGCGCAGGTCGTGGCATCGGGATTCACGTAGCCGACACGCGCCCCGCCCTCGATGGACATGTTGCACACAGTCATGCGCTCCTCCATCGAGAAACGGTCGAACACCTCACCGCCGTACTCGTAGGCATAGCCGGTGCCGCCGTTGACCCCCAGTTTGCGGATGAGATGCAGGATGACGTCCTTGGCATAAACACCGGGACACAGGCACCCGGTGACATTGATGCGGCGGACCTTCAGCCGGCCGATGGCCATGGTCTGCGTGGCCAGCACGTCGCGGATCTGCGTCGTGCCGATGCCAAAGGCGATCGCGCCGAACGCGCCATGGGTGCTCGTGTGCGAATCGCCGCAGGCGATGGTCGTGCCCGGCTGGGTGATGCCCTGCTCGGGGCCGACGATATGCACGATCCCCTGCCGGCCGGTGGCGCGGTCGAAAAACGTGATGCCAAACTCGCAGCAGTTCCGGCGCAGTTCCTTGATCATCGCGTCGGCCAGCGGATCGGCATACGGTTCGCTGAACTGGTCGGTCGGCACGATGTGATCGACCGTCGCGAAGGTGCGGTGCGGCATGAGCACCTTGAGCTTAAGGTCGCGCAGCATGCCGAACGCCTGCGGGCTGGTCACCTCGTGGATGAGGTGGGTGCCGACGAGCAGCTGCGTCTGGCCGTTGGCCAGGGTGCGCACCACGTGCGCTTCCCAGACTTTTTGGAAGAGAGATTTGGGCATGGCGGAAGTGAGAGTTAAGGTGAAGGTGAAAGTGGCGGCGGCACGGAGAAAAGAAAGTGCGAGGGATGGCGACCTTTTGCCACCACCTTCGCTCTCACTTTCACCGCCACTGTATCAAATTATTGCCATGCCTGGAAATACTTGTTTGGTCGTTGGTGATGCCCCGGGAGTATCAATACGATTTCGAACTGCGCCACCTCGTGTATTTCCGCGAAGTGGCGCGCCAGCTGCACTTTCGCAAGGCCGCCGAGGCGCTGTCCGTCGCCCAGCCGGCGTTGAGCCGGCAGGTCGCCCAGCTGGAGAAGGCGCTCGGCGCACCCCTGTTCCTGCGTTCCCGCCGCCGCGTCGAGCTGACCGCCGCCGGGCGTTTGCTCGCCGAGCGGGCGGAGCCGATTCTTCGGACCCTGGCGGGCGTATCCGGGGAGGTGCGCGCGATGGCCCAGGGCCAGGTCGGCCATGTGCGCATCGCCTTCACCGGGCTGGCGATGGCCACCGTGCTGCCGGGCATCCTGCGGGAGTTTCACCGCCGCTATCCCGGCATCCGGGTGGAACTCAACGAATCGCCGACTTCGGCACAGCTGGCGGCCCTGCAGACCGGCGAACTGGCCTGCGGTTTCTTTCATCCCGACGCTCCCACGGCCGGTCTCCATACGCGGCTGTTGCTGCGGGAGAAGAACGGCGTGCTGCTGCCCTCGGATCACGCCCTGGCCGCCCGCCCCGCCCTGCGCCTGCGCGATCTGGCCTCCACGCCGTTTGTGCTTTTTCCCCGCTCCCACAACCCCGGCTTTTACGACCGCGTGCTGGCGGCATTTGCGCGCGCCGGCATCGCGCCGCGCATCGCCGAGGAAGTATGGCCGCGGGCGAACGGCATCGGTCTGGTGCGCTCCGGCCTCGGCGTCACCTTCATGTGTCCGTCGGAATCCCGGCACCTGCCGCCCGAGGTGGTGTTCCGGTCCCTGGAGGGCCCGGCCCCGGAGAGCCGGCTCGTCGTCGGCTGGAAGCAGTCACCGGCTCCGTCGCCGGCGCTGGCCGCTTTTCTCATGGTGGCGACGGCACAAGATGTGGGCCGGGGAGGCGCATAGCATCGCGCGCTCGAAAAGATTCGCCGACGTCTCAGCAGGATGGCGCTACGTTTTAGTCAATGGCCTCAACAGCGGAATAATTGCACTACAGGAGAGAGGGCTGGTGGGCCGGTTGTTTTTGCTGCTGTGGTGGGTTGATTCTCTGGTTTTCGGCCCAGCGCTGTTGACGCTGGCTTGTTGTTGGATGGCGAGGGAACTGTTTTTCAAGCGTAAGCGCAGGCTTCACGGAGCCTATCGGTGTTCGCCTCAATGATTGGTACTCCGACTAATTATTCCGTTTTCGATATTCATAATTACGCTTGAGGCTGTCTCCTCCGCGACGTAATCGTCACCACGTCATGTGCGTATCGTCTTTCTTGCTTGGACGATATTTTACTCAGGAGCCGTAGGGTGTTTTGTCATCAACACCATCATCCCCTCACCGCCCCCTTTCTCCTCGTTTCATACTCTCTAGTGCTAAACAGACGCAGAAGGAGACTCATCCCATGGCGAACAAAGCAAAGAATAGCCAAAATACATCCTCTAGTTGCACTCCCAGGACGGCGGTCAACGGATCGGTGACGGTTTTGCCCGGCGGGAAGGCCGACACGAAGGTCGAATGGATCGACTATGCCGATGCCAAGGGTGTGCGCCTGGAACGCCGCATAGGCGGCACGCGCCCTTGGCGGACCAACAACCCTGGCAACCTGCGCCAGAACAAAAAAGGTCCGCTCGATAAGTTCGGCCGCAACCACGACGCTATCGGCATCGATAGCGGTCGATTTTATATCTTTCCCGATGTCGAAACGGGAGAGCGAGCACGCGAAACGCTGCTCAAGAACGATAAGTATCAGGCCTTGCCCTTGGCCAAAGCAATCGAGCGGTACGCACCCAAGAAAGACGGCAACAACCCGGAGAAATATCTCAAGTTCATCACTGATCATACCGATTTTACTGCGAAAACGCTGCTCTCGAGCCTCACAGAGAAGCAATACGCCGCTTTGCTCGATGCGATGCACGCTTTCGAGGGTGCCGCTCAAGGTGAGGCCGCAGGCTACAAAGGCGAAGGCGAGATCGTGGGCTACACCGCCGACGGCACGAAGATCGAAACCATCACCGATCGCAGGCGCACGTGGCTGCTCGAACGACCGGTAAAAAAACTCACCAAGGATGAAATGCAGGAGCTGGCTAACGACCCGGCGATGCTCAATGACACGCATCCCGAGGCCGAGCACCTCTGCAAGAAGCTCTCCGAATGCGACGCCTGGCTTGCCGCGCTGGCGAAGAAGCCCAAGTCGAAGAGAGGGAAACCGCTGCTCAAGCGCATCAAAAAGGCGCCGTCCGGAGGCGGTTCGCCCTACTGTGGCCTGCCGCGCGGGCATGGCGGCATGGTCTACGTCCGCGCCTATGTGCGCCATCTCAACGGCAAGGCGGTGGCGGTCTCCGCCTATTGGCGGCGTGCACCGGGAGCTCTTTGATCAAAGGGGACGCAACGCCCGCCCCTACTGTCCGCCTTGCTCAGCCTGAGCAGAGTTCTAAGCGGCGGGCGGAAGTTGCGATGCGTTTCCGTGCATTTAAGGCGCCGGTGCCGGCACGCGGCGCATCACCTCGAGACAGGTCCGGGCATTGTGGTAAGGGCATTTCCACGGGCCGATCTTGCAGCTGCTGGTGTATTCGGGGTAGTCGGGCAACGGATTACCTGAGCGATCGAGCTCGGCAAACCACTCGCCGTGCTTCCGGTCGATCACGTGGTCCTCGATGAACTGCCAGGCGCGGATCGCCGCGGCCAGATACTTTGGATCACGGCTCAGGGTGTGGGCGTTGAGAAACCCGACCACGGCCTCCGCCTGCGGCCACCAATGCTTGTCGGTCTGGACCACCCGGCCGGGTATACCCTCGTAAAAGACGGACCCATCGGCATCGCATCCGTGCGCGAGCACCCCCGCCGCGATGGCCAGCGTCACCGGCCGCGTGCGCTTAAGCAGGACCGGATCACCCAGCGCCTCGGCCGCATCCCAGAGGAGCCAGCTGGCCTCGATGTCGTGCCCATAGGAAATTTTCGTAGACAACGACCGCCAGTCCCGTTCGAAGAACAGCCGGCAGCAGGTATGGGGCTCGGT
>JAQTYQ010000011.1 GCA_028688225.1 Opitutaceae bacterium
GTGAAGTCGTCGCTGGGGTTCATGGCGTCGAGTACAGGCACCAACTTTGGCATCGCTCACCGCGTTGTGACCAGCTGTGCGCGCCAGCGCACCACTTTTTCCGAGCGCCGTCTCGGAAAAAGGCCGCTCACTATCCTTGAGTCTGTTGTTTTCCTGCGTGCATTTTTTCGTAACCGCCTGAAAGGCAGTACCCACGAATGCACACTAATGGCCACGAATTCTTGGCAACCCATTCGTGCCAATTCGTGTGGATTCGTGGGCAAAAACTCCCATTCCATTTGGTTGCGGCTCCGCCGCGGTAGGAAATCCGTGGTCAAAAGGATCGGCGGCTCCGGCTGGCTGCGCCGGAAGACGACCGGATTTGCCGCTTGCGTCGGTCAATTGGAAATCGGAAATCTCAACTCGAAAACCCCGCCGCCCGGGTGGTGAAATTGGCAGACACGAGGGTCTTAGAAGCCCTTGCCGCAAGGCTTGCCGGTTCGAGTCCGGCCCCGGGCACCAGCCTCCGCCCTACGGGCTTCAGCCGTCGCCAAGGCTATGGCTGACAAGACGGCTGGCAGGCCACCCTTGAGCATACGGGGGTTTGGTCTTCGTGGGAGAACACGGGGGGCGGAGGCTGTCCTCCGTAGCTGGGCGAAGGCGGGCATTACCCTCAAGGTCCTGCTGTCTCTTGCGAAAGCCACCGCGGGTTTGCCTTGCCGGGTGTGGTTCCCGTAGCGTCAGTTATATCGCATGGACACCGCCGGCAATCCCCAGCCCGCAACCTCCGCCCTGGCGCCGGCCACCTGGCTTTCCGCCTGGCCCGATGCGCTGGCTTTTGCCGGGGGACTGGCGCTGGCCTGGTGGTTCCAATGGCAGGTGCGCGATCTGGTGTGGAGCCTGTGGCTTTCGAGCCTGCTCGTGGGTTATGCGATGATCGTCTGGAACATCCTGTGTCCGGTGATCGCGGCCCGCCGGGAGGCGGCGGGCAACGGGGCTCCGTTTCTGGCCCAGGCGGGCATCACGGGCTTTATGCTGCTCGGCGCCCTGTTCATGCTGGCGTTCTTCACGTTCCATTTCGGCATGTTTCATTTTGTGCACTCGGCCTTCCTCAGCCTCTTTTTCCCGGTGTCCGGGGCGCCGGCGCGGGGTTTCCCCTCGGCATCACTCTACCTGCAGGTGTTGGCCGCGTACTGGCCGTTTGTGCTGGTGGCGGCGGTGGCGGAACGAAAGGCTTTTCGCCCGCCCGGCAGAGCCGCGCCGGACACGTCAGTCAAAGCGGCGGACGTGAACCGGCGCCTGGCCGAAAGGGCCAGGGGTGGTGCCATGATGGAACCGTACAAAAACGTGATCCGGCTGCACCTGCTGATCTTCTTCTTCGCCTTCGCCCACTTCGCCCGGGTGGAAAACTTTTTCGTCTACGCGGTCGTCTATGCCGTCTACTTCTTCCCGTGGCGGCTGGTGAAGAAGAATCAGGCAGCGTCCTGAATCGTGACGACGGTTTGGGCTTGCGCGTTGGTTGTAGCCGGGGTCGGCGACCCCGGCTGACCGGCCTCAACGAGGCCGGCTACAGAAACCATGGTTCCGGTTGGTAAGGTTCAGCATGAAATCATGGTCTAATCGCATAATCCCATTGAGGTTTTACTTGGCCACGCCGATGTCGATGGCACCGATGTCAAGCGTCTGCTGCCGGTCCTGCAGCCGGACCGTCAGGCGTTTTTCCCTCTGGGCGGGGGCCCCGAAGCCGGTGATCAGGCGGACCTGAACCGTGACGGGTCCAAGGGCAGTCTGCCGGCGGTCGCCATAATAATTGATCTGCACCCGGTAGGGGCCGGACTTCGGAGCGCGGAGCATGAACTCCTCCGGGCCGTAGCCTTGGGTGAAATCCCGGGACATGCATCCGCCCTGATAAGTGAGCGGATGGTCGTAGCGCGCGGTTTCGCCGTTGGGATCGGTCACCCACAGGTCGATGTCGCAATCGTTGGCATCCCAGGTGAGCACGGCGCGGAGGTCGACGGGCAGGTTCTTCTGCAGCCGCGGATCGACCTTGCCCAGATCGAGTTTCTGTCCGCCGGTGGCGGCGATGGCGTTCAGCTCGGAAAGGGCGATCAGCTCGATTTCCGGGAAGCGGCTGTCCCAGGGCCGGTCGACCACCACCCAGAGGAGATCCACGGCGCGCTGGTATTGTTTCAACGCCGCGCAGGTGAGCGCGAGGTCCCGGTGGCTTTGCGGTTCATCCGGCCGGAGGGCGAGCACGCGCTCGAACAGCGGAAGGGCCAGGTCCGGGCGATCCGCCTGCACCAGCCGCTGGGCCAGCACCCGCAGCAATGCGACGTCCTCCAGCTCGAGTTCGGCGAGGTTCGAGAGGATCCGCAGGGCGGTGTCCCCGTCGCCGCGTTCGAAGAAAAAGTCCGCGACGTCGAGGAAGAAACCCGGCTGCCGGGCATGGTCGGTCCGCTCCTCGAGATAAACCGCGTAAGCCTGTCCGGGGGACGCGCGGCGCAGCCGTTCCAGGTAGCCGGTGTCGGGCGACCAGCGCTGGAGGGAGATGGTGGCGGCGGTTTCGGACTGGGTTGGGGCCGCGGTGCTGCCTTCACCCTTTGCCTGGTCATTGGATTCGGGAATGGAAAGGGAAACGCCTCCTCCGTCCATGCCGCTGGCGTCCATGGCCACGCGGGCGGGCGCGCTGGCCCGTGATCCCGCCAAGGTTGTGGCTGCACGATAGTTCACGGTTTCGTCCGTTTCGACGGCGAATGCGCTTAAGTGCACTTCCTCATCTGCGTCCAGTGTGAAGGGAGATACGGCGCCAGGGGTGGCAGCCGGTAGGGCGTCCCCAACATCCTCAATCGCATGAGGGGGCGGGGCGGGACGGCCCGGAGTAGTCGGCACCGGCTCCGGGACCACCGTCTCCTTGGATGGGGGTGGAGGCGTGTCCTTCGGAAAGTTCTTTTCCCACCAGGCCAGCCGCTCCTTGAAAAGGCTGACGATCATTTCGCGATGTTCGTCGTGCGTCTTCTGGCGACCACCGGCGACCGCCTGCCGCTGGGCGTTCCATTCCGCCAGCAGTTCGTCGGGTGGCGTGATGTCGTAGCGCACATAGTCGGCCACCGTCTCCAGCACGATGAGCGACGTGTCCGGCGTCACGATGCCGAACTCACGGCTCGTGCGGCGGATGTCCTCGCGGTTGGCGGCATGATCGGTCGCGAGAAAGCTGATTTTGGAGGCGGCCCAGCCGCGGGCGGCAAGATGGCCCGGGTTTTCTCCCGCATGCACCGTGACCTCGACCGCGCGGGCGTCGCCGTCGTGGTGCCCGAGTCTGAGGCTGAGCGTGGCTTCGGGCCGCCGCAGGATGCCGGTGATCACCAGGGTTCCCCCGGTCACGGCTGCGCCCGGCTCGGGGAACACCTGCGCGGCGGCTTCGGGGTTGTGCTCGATGCCGAGCACGCGCAGCGATTCCGACCGCAGAACAGCGGCGGCGCGGGCGGGATCCATCTCGAGCAGATTTACAAACTCGCCGGCCTGCCGGTTGGCCAGGCCGCGCAACCAGGCCGGATCGGCGCGCGGACTGGCGAGCACCGCATGCACCGTCCCGTGCAAGGGCAGGCGGGCGGAGGCCGTTCCATAGTTCAGGAGGCCATCGGAAAACAGCAGCCATTCTCCGACCGCGGGATCGTCCTTGAGGCCGTCGAGGGACGTGGCTCCGTCGTAAATGGTGTTTTCAAGCTCGCGCTTCAGGGCGGACCAGTCGCCACCCTGCACCTTGAAGCTGACGGGGGCCGAGGCATGGTCGCGCAGGTTGATCAACCGCACCTCCACGCTGCCCACCGTCGCAAACCAGGCGTCGAGCAGGGTGAATTCGCGCTGGTGATCGCGCTCGCGGCCCGAGCCGGAACTGTCCCAGAGCAGGCCGACGACACGCGGTGCCGGGCGGGGCTTCGACGCGCCGATGACCGGCACCTCCGCGTAGAAATACTCCTGCTCCCGGAAACGCTCTGTGAGCACGCGCGGGTGCTCCAGGAGCGGCAGGGAGAGCTCCACCAGGCCGCGGGCGGTGAAATTCGTCCGTTCGATTTCGAGGAATTTGCCGTCGCGCCAGGCCGGCAGCTCGAGGGCCAGGGTGGTCCGCACCTGGGCGGGCGTGCGGCCGGCGGCGTAGGCCGTGAGAGCGAGCCGGAAGGTTTTCAACGGCTCGGGAAAGTCCAGGTTCAGCCGGTAGGCGGGCTGGCCGGAGGTTCGCGCGACATCCTCCTGGTAGGCGATGACCACCCGGCGCCGGCCGTGGGCGGGGAGGGGATAGATCCGGGCGCGGTAGTTGTTGCCGGCCGTCTGTTCGAGGAGCCCGGGATCGACCCCGCGGCGCTCGATCTGCTCAAAGACGACCTGGCCGCGCGCCTTGTCCACCGGCACGGCCTCGCGCAGGCGGCCGTTCACATCCAAGGCAAAGCGGACGACGCTTTGGCCGTCGAGCAGCGGAAACAGAAACGTGCCCTCGAGAACCCGCGAATTGGGATTATAGAAGGTGAGGTCAAAAGTGGTGACGGCGATCCGGCCGGTGACTTCCGTCGTGACCAGGGCCGATTCGACTGCCACCGGCGCCGTATTTTTGTCGGTCAGCTCCACGCGCTGGGCTTGGAGCGGCAGGCTGATCCAGCCGGTGGCTAGGAGAGCCAGCACGAGAACAAAGGGATGTTTGCCAAGGGTAGGGGCGGTTATCCTTAACCGCCCGCCGGCACGGAAAAATGGACACGGCGCGTTAGGGATAACGCGCCCCACCCGTGTTGTCGCCCGTCCGGGGCGGTTTACCTGGAAAAGGGATTGGAAAACATGTCCTGGGTGAAAAGAGATCAGGGAGGGAAGGAATGATTTCATGGGATGAGCGGGGGAGAAGGGTGGACCGGCCGACCTAGGAAACGGGATTCGGGGCTTCCAACATTCAACAGACGACCGGCCGCGCATTTTCTTAGATGCGTCATTGTGCGGTGCGGCGCCATGGATCGCGGCGTTATCGTCCGCCTGCCTTCCGTTCGAATGCGAAGAGGTATTGCTGCGCCAGGCCGGCGTGCGCCCCGAAATGCACCCGGCCGAAGTGGGCGATCTGCTGGGGCGCCCAGCCTTCCAGCCCATAGCGGGCTTTCATCGCCCTGATGATCCACACATCCACGGGAAACGCCTCGAAGCGGCCGGCGCCGAACAGGAGCACGCAGTCCGCCACTTTTTCGCCCACGCCGGGCAGTTCGCGCAGCCGCTCCTTGGCCTCGGCGTAAGGCAGTTGTCCGGTCTGTTCCAGCCAGTCCGGCCGCCCGGCGAGGAACTGTGCGGTCTGCTGCACATAGCGCGCCCGGAAGCCGAGCAGACAGGCCCGCAGGTCCTCCTCCCGCACTGCGGCCAGTTCGGTCCACGTGGGCAGGCGGTGGAACTCCGGCACGATTTCGCGGCCGTGCCGCCGGGCCAGCAGTTCGATCATCTGCTTGATCTGCACGATCTGCTTGGTGGCGCTGCAGAGAAAGCCCAGCAGCGTCTCGCCCAACGGCTGCCGGAGCAGGCGCAGCCCGCGGAACGACTCGAGGCAACGGGCCAGGTGCGGGTCGCTTCGCCACGGCAGGCCGTCGGCCAGCCGGGCAAAGCCGGTCCCGGCGGCGAAATACGGCGGCAGTTTGTGGGCGACGGTTTCGGCGAGAGTCTGTGGCGCGGACCACAACAAGGCGCCCTGCTCCGAGAGCTTGAGGCGCGCCACGCAATCGGACCATACTCCCTGCCAGGAGCCGTCCGCCGTGCGGACCCAGCGGAAGGCTTGGCCGCCGTCGAGGATCTCGGCCAGCACGGCGGGCGCCAACATTTCGGACTGACCGGCTTCCGGCGGCGGATCTAGGACGAGCGGCTGCCAGTCGGACCAAGCGAGGAAAGAAGGCATAGGGATGGATGGTGCCGGGATAGCTATAGGGTAGGAATGTCTTATGGTGACGCGACGCCTCCGTCGCGTGTTCCCTCGTTCTGCTGGCCAGCAGAACGGCGACGAGGGGCGTCGCCACTCCAGTTTACAGGCTGTCCACGGCATACACTGAAAGTGTGAAGTAACCAGGCTATGGCAGGCGGCTCCACTTGTAGCCGGGGTCGCCCCCACGCCATCTCCTTCATTTCTCCGGCATTTCCCAGAGGAAGCTTTCTTTTGCGATCAGGGTTTTGCCGCCGGCCGCGAGCAGGCGCAGCTGCCACGCCACGGGCCGGATCTTCGCGTCGGGCCAGTCGGCGCCGGTGAGTCCAAGCTGATAGACCGGGCTGCCGGCCGGAATGTCGGTGGGGAAGGTGAACGTCCTCGGCTCGGGCGAGGCCGGGGTGATGATCTGCAGCTCAAATTTTGCGCCGGCGAGCGGCAGATCCGTGTTCTTCAGCCGCACGAGCCAGTAGAAGCCGGCGCGCCGGGCGGGCTGCGAACGCAGCGGGATGATCCCGCCGGTGTTCTCCCGGCCGTCGAAATACTCGGACACGCGCTGGAACGATGCGGCGTCGCGCCAGCCGGTGAAGACCCGCACGATTTCGACTCCGGCGGCCTGGCTGCGGCCGGGCAGCAACAGCAGCAGGAGCAGCGGCAGGAGGCGCAGCAGGGATCTCATGTCACAGACGATGATGGGCAATCCGCACCGGCACAAGGGCGCAGAGTGGAAAGCCCCGGCGGCCTTCCGCTCAACCGGTAGCCTTGGGGGAAGTATGTAGCAGCCGACGTCAGGAGGCTGTCGAGAGAGAGGAATTGCCGCTAATCTCCAGCCTCGTCACCTCGGCTGCTACGCCGTTGAGAGAGTTTCGACTGCATGGACGAAAACTAAGGCGCCATTGAGGGCGCAGGCATCCGTTGGTTTCGGTCATCGAAACGATGAGCTCCGCCTTACCGATCGAGGTACACGTCCTTGTACTGATGGATGCCGAGCAGCGCCGGGCGCCAGTTCCGCACCGCCGGATGGCAGAGGAAGACACGGGTGTTGAAAAAGACCGGCGCGATCGGCGCCGCATCCAGCAGGATGGCCTCGGCCTGCTGATAAAGCTCGTTGCGCCGCGCCGGGTCCTGCTCCGCCCCGGCCGCCCGGACCAGCCGGTCGTAGGCGGGATTCGCCCAGCCGGTGGAGTTGTTGCCGCCATCGGAGGTGAACAGCTCGAGATAAGTGCTGGGGTCGACGTAGTCGCCGATCCAGTGGGCATAGGAGATGTCGTAATTGAGCAGGCGCTCGTCGCTGAGCCACACGCGCTGCTCCTTGTTGGCGAGGGTGACCTCGATGCCGAGTTCGCGCCGCCACATCTGCTGGACGGCCTCCAGCAGCCGCTGGTTGAGTTCGAGGGTGGCAAACTGGATTTCCACCTTGGGAAAGCCGCGGCCACCGGGATAACCCGCCTCGGCGAGCAACCGCCGGGCCGCCGAAAAATCATCCGGGATGCCGGCCCGGGCCGTGTAGCCGGCGGTATCCGGCGGTGTCAGGCAGTGCGCGGGTTGCTGGCCGCCGAGCAGGACGTCCCGGACCAGCGCGGTTCGGTCCAGGGCGCGGGCCAGCGCCTGGCGCACGTGCGGATCGCTGAAGGGCGGCCGCCGGGTGTTGAAGCGCATGAACGCGGTGTCGAGGAACGGATCGATGCGCAGGATCGCCGGTTGATCCCGGCGGTAGGCGGCAATCTTCGACAGCGGCACGTCGGAGGTCAGGTGCAGCTGGCCGGCGCGGAAAGCGGCCTCCTGCGTGGCCGCATTCTCGATCGGATAGAAGACCATGCGATTCAGCCGCACGTGCCGCGCGTCCCAGTAGTTTGGGTTGCGCCCGACCACGACGCGGCTGCCGGGCGACCATTCCTGGAGGATGAAGGGTCCGTTGCAGACCATGTTTTCCGGCCGCGTCCACGGCACGGCACGGTCGTCGAACCGGCCGAATTTCTCCATGCTGGACCGGTGCACCGGAAACCAGGCGGGCAGGGTGACCGCTGCCGCGAGATAAGGCGCGGGCCGCTCCAGGGTGAGTTCGAGGGTGGAGTCGTCGGGAACGCGCACGCCGACCTGCGCGAAGTCGGTGATGCGTCCGGCATTGAAGGCCTCGGCGTTTTTCAACGGATAAAGCACGTAGGCGTACTCCGAGGCGAGCCGCGGCGACAGGACGCGGTGGATGCCAAAGACGAAATCATGCGCCGTGAGGGCGTCGCCGTTGCTCCAGCGGGCGCCGGGCCGCAGGTGAAACCGCCAGACCAGTCCGTCGGCGGAGGTTTCCCAGCGCTCCGCCAGGGCGGGGATCGGTTGCGAGGTGCGCTCGTCGATGCCGGTCAGACCCTCGAAGAGCGCCAGCACGATGTTGAAGTCGTTGAACGAGACGACGACATGCGGGTCGAGGTCGCGCGGCTCGGAGCCGTTGCCGACGTAGAGCACATGGTCGCGGATGCCGGCCTCCACCGGCGTCTCGCGGTGCGCACAGCCAGTAACCCAGAGGCCAGCGGCCAGAAGACAGAGGACAACGGCCGGATGACAGGCAGCAGCAAGCAGAGAACGGACGCCGACAACGTTGTCAGGACGCATCATCACCGGCGCGAAATGAAGCACGGCGGACGCCAGCCGCCAAGGGCCGTTTTTAGGTCGCCGTTCCGCCGCGGCTCGCGCAGAACCTTTTTTGCCGATTGTGGCTAAGAAATGCGCCGCCCGTGCGTGACATGAGGAGTCAACCGCCTGTGAACCCGGACCCATCACCGTCCACCCGCACCCATGAAAACGCCGCGTTTGTGCGCATTGCCGTCGAACAATACCAGGCCCCGCTGCTGCGCTATGCCGCCCGCCTGGTCGGCGACCCCGACCGGGCGCGCGACGTGGTGCAGGACACGTTTGTCCGCCTCATGGCCCAGCCGCCGGCCGCAGTCGACAGCCACCTGGCCGAATGGCTCTTCACGGTGTGCCGGAACCGCGCGTTCGACATTCACCGCAAGGAGGGGCGCATGAAGCAATTCGCCGAGGGCGCCGTCGAGCGCGTCGCGGCCGTCGACCCACGGCCCGGCGCCGCGCTTGAGGCCGAGGAAACGCAGGCCGCGGTCCTGCGCCTCATCGACCGCCTGCCGGTCAACCAGCAGGAGGTCATCCGGCTGAAGTTCCAAAACGGCTTCAGCTACAAGGAAATCAGCCGCATCACGGAGCTCTCGGTGAGCAACGTGGGCTTTCTGATCCACACCGCCATCAAGACGCTGCGGCGCGAGTGGACGGTGGAAACGCAGGGCGCCGAATGACGCGCGCCACCCACACCAGGAGACGAATGCCATGAACAATTTCGAACAGACCAGACTAAATCCCGATGACCCGCGCCTGACGGCCTACGCCCTGGGCGAATTGGAGGACGATGAGCGCATCCGGATCGAGGCGGCGGTCGCCGCCGATCCGGCGTTGCAGGACGCGGTGATCGAAATCCGCATCACGGCCGGCCGACTGAGTGCCGCACTTGAGGCTGAGCCGCTGCCTCAATCCGTGCCACTGGCGCATCACGAAGCCTACCACACCGTCCGCCCGGCCCGGGTCTTTCGTTTTCCCTACTGGGGCATGGCCGCGCTGGCGGCCGCGGCGTGCCTGGCCCTGGTTTTTGCCCTGCGCGAGCTGCCCCAAGCGCAAAAGAACGCCCGGCAGCAGGCTGCGGCGCTGGCCGGGCAGACGGCCGCGCAATCGTCCGAGGCGGAGAAAGGGCCCGCCGTCGCGATGCAGCCTCCCAACCACGTCGAGATTCAATTCCCGAAGGTGGCGGAGAATGCTCCGCTGTTGCCGGTGGAGACGACGGACCAGTGGGGCGTGGTGGTTCCCAATCCGCCTCAGGCTGCGGCGGTGGCTGCTTACGATGCCGCCGGAGCCACGAGCAGCGCCGGCAGCATGCCGACAGCCATCCGCCAGGGTCAGGACTTCGACGTGGCGATGGACAAAAGCCGCGCCCACTTTGAGGGTGGCGCCGCCGGCGAAACGGCAGACAAGGAAGTGAGATTGGCGCCATTTGTCGTGGATGCGCCCGCGGATATGAATTACCACGCTACCAACACCCTGGCCGGGACGCGCAGCAAAACCGATCTGAAAGACATGTTGCCCGCACCTGAACCCGTGCCGGTGCCCCCCCCGTCGGGGAGCGTGGTGACGACCGGCGGCGGCCAGCCGTTCAACACCGAGGCCTACGACTACGTCGCCGACAACGGCTTCCTCGCCGCCGCGCAGCACCCGCTTTCGATCTTCTCCGTCGACGTCGACACCGCCAGCTATAGCAACGTGCGGCGCTTCCTGACCGGCGGCCGGCGCCCGCCGCGGGACGCCGTGCGCATCGAGGAGCTGGTCAACTATTTCACCTACGGTTACGCCGCGCCGAAACCGACAGACCAGGATCCGTTTGCCGCTTCGCTGGAAGTGGCTGCCGCGCCGTGGGCGTCGACCCACCGGCTGGTGCGCATCGGGCTGAAGGGTCGTGAGATTCCCATCGCTGACCGCCCGGCCGCCAACCTGGTGTTCCTGATCGACGTCTCGGGGTCGATGGACGAGCCGAACAAGCTCCCGCTCGTGCAGGAGTCGTTGCGGATGCTGGTCGAAAAACTGAAGCCGGGGGATCGCGTCGCCATCGTCACCTATGCCGGTGAATCGGGCCTCGCCTTGCCCTCCACGCCCGTCAGCCACCGGCAGGAAATCTTCGATGCGCTCGACCGGCTCGATGCTGGCGGTTCGACCAACGGCGGCATGGGTATCCAGCTCGCCTACGACGTGGCCAAGGCCAATTTCATCCCGAGCGGCGTCAACCGCGTGGTCCTCGCCACCGACGGCGATTTCAACGTGGGGGTGACGAGCCGGGGCGACCTCGTGCGCCTGATCGAGGAAAAGGCAAAAAGCGGCGTGTTTCTCACCGCCCTGGGTGTCGGCATGGGCAACTACAAGGACGCCACGCTCGAGCAGCTCGCCGGCAAGGGGCATGGCGCCTACGCCTATCTCGACTCGGTGCGCGAGGCCCGCAAGGTGCTGGCGGAGCAGATCAACGGCACGCTTGCGGTGATCGCACGGGATGTGAAGGTACAGGTCGAGTTCAACCCCGCGCAGGTGCAGGCCTACCGCCTCATCGGTTACGAGGACCGGCTGCTCAAGCCGGAGGATTTCAACAACGACAAGATCGACGCCGGCGACGTCGGCGCCGGCCACACCGTGACCGCCCTCTACGAGGTTGTGCCTGCCGGCGTGGAGTGGAGGCCGGAATCGACGGTCGACGAACTGAAATACCAGTCGACGGCAAAACAGAAAACAGAAAACGGAAAGCGGAAAGCGGAAGAGCTTCTCACCGTGAAGATCCGCTACCAGGCGCCGGACGGCGGTGCGAGCAAGCTGCTGGAGTTTCCGCTCACGGATCAGGGCGGAGCGTTTGCCGACGCCAGTCCGGACTTCAAGTTCGCGGCGGCGGTGGCCGGCTTCGGCCTGGTGCTGCGCGACTCGCCGCACAAGGGCACGACGACGCTCGACCAGGTGCTACACTGGGCCGAACAAGGCACGGCTTCCGACACCGGCGGCTACCGGGCCGAGTTCATCTCGCTGGTCAAGCGCGCCGAGGAGATTTTACCATCACAGGGATAGGTTTGGCATTAGGCCACAGAGGGAACACCGAGGACACGGAGACAGTTATACAAGCAATGCGAACCGGGGACGGCTTCCCAGATCGCGCCGATGCGTTCACCGCTTGAATTGCCCTACCACCGTGCCTGGTGGAGGAGAAAGACGATGGCGATCGCCACGATCGCTGAAAAGAAGGCAATCGTGACCGATTTCAAAATCCAATACCGAGAAAGAGTTCGATGTACGGCCTGTTGGATAATTACTATCGCTCCGGCTCCTCCCACAAGCGCCATCAGGTCCCAGGCAGCTTCGCGCAGCAAGGCGCCACGGTATACGATGTCGAGAAGGATTCCGTAGGTGAGAATGAGGTACCCTGTGCGAACGCTGGCATTCTCCACCGCAATTGTCCGTTCATCTATGTCGACCGATTCGCTTTTCATCATAAATCTCCTTTCAGGCAAAAGAGTTCGTCAACCGGCTTTCCAAGCCGCTTTGCCAGGATGAACGCCAGCAAGGCAGAAGGGCAGTACTGGCCGGTCTCAATCGAGCTGATTGTCTGCCGGGTTACGCCGGCAAGCTGCGCAAGCTCGCCTTGCGACAGATTCCGCTCCGCGCGCGCGACCTTGAGCCGATTCTCAAGCTGCAACTTGGAACCCATAACATGGGAATAGTTACTGGGTGCCACTTTGTATGCCAAGTATAATGGGCATTATGACGTGAATAACAGGCATTCTGATAAGCATACTTAGCCAGATTTATGCACCAAGAGATTTCGGTTTGTTCGGCCAACGTCGAGCCATGTTGAAAAAGCGACGTCTGCTTTTAGGCATTCTTGTTCAGCCGCGAGGCGCTGAATTTCGGAAATTGCCAGTTGAAGACCGGCTGCAGACGCATTGGGCTTGCGCCGACAATCAGGACTTCGGAGTCATGCGCGAATTATCGACCGGCAGGACGAGGAAGGTGCATCCCTACCAGTGGCTCTGGGAGCCGCTGGAGGAGGATCCGACGTTTCTACTGCGGCCGATGTTCGGCGGCAAGAGCGTCTACCTCGACGGCAAGCTGATGCTGTATTTCACCGCGGGGGAGGAACCGTGGCGCGGGGTGCTGGCCTGCACGGACCGCGTCCATCACGCGTCGTTGCTGGCAGAGTTTCCCGAACTGGCGCCCCATCCGGTCCTGCCGAAGTGGCTGTATCTGCCGGAGAGCGCGGACAGCTTCGAATCCACGGCGGCACGGCTGGTCGCACTGGCCCGGCGCCGCGACCCGCGGCTCGGCGTCAGCCCGCAGCCGAAGAAACGCAAGCGGCCGAAGGCATAAGCTTACCTTGCACCTTCGAGGACGGCTTCCTCGCGTTCACGGCGGAACTGGCTGGTGTAGAGCTCGTAGTAGTGGCCGCGGCGGCGCAGCAGCTCCTCGTGCGTGCCGGCTTCCTCGATCACTCCCCGGTTGATGACGAGGATGCGGTCGGCGCGGCGGATGGTCGAGAGGCGGTGGGCGATGACGAAGCTGATGCGGCCGGCGAGGAGGCGTTCGATGCCGGCCTGGATCGCCTGCTCGGTCTCGGTGTCGATCGACGACGTGGCCTCGTCCATCACGAAGATCTGCGGGCGGGCGAGCAGGGCGCGGGCGAACGATACGAGCTGTTTCTGTCCGGTCGAGAGGCGGTTGCCACCCTCGCCGACCTGCGTGTCGTAGCCGTGCTCCATCTGGGAGATGAACTCGTGGGCGTTGACCAGCCGCGCCGCCTCCTCGATCTCGGCGTCGGTGGCGTCGAGCCGGCCGTAGCGGATGTTCTCGCGCACGGTGCCCTTGAAGAGATGCGGCGTCTGCAGCACGATGCCGAGCTGCGCCTGCAGCCAGTGCAGGCTGCGCTGCCGGTAGTCGGTGCCGTTGAAAAGGAGTCCGCCCTGCGTCGGCTCGTAAAAGCGGCAGACGAGGGAGACGATGGTGCTTTTGCCGCCGCCGCTGGGGCCGACGAGCGCGATCGTCTGCCCGGCACGCACGGTGAGGTTGAAGTCGCGCAGCACCGGCGAGCCTTCCTCGTAGGCGAAGGTGACGTGGCGGAACTCGATCGCGTCGATCTTTGCCGCGTAACCATCCGGGGCGAGGGGTTGGACGGCGCCCGCCACCACCGGGACCGATGCGCTGACCTCTGCCATCCGGCGTTTGACGTCGTCCGAGTCCGTGATCTTCGGCTCGGTGGCGAGCAGGCCCATGACGCGTTCGCCGGCGGCCTGGGCCGCCTGCATCTCGGTGAGGGTGCGCGCCATCTGGTTGATGGGATTGAAGAACTGGCCGGCAAAGTTGATGAAGGCCACGAGCGTGCCAAGGGTCATGCCGCCGACGGCGGTGAAATGCCCGCCGCCCCAGAGCGCGAGGCCGGCGGCGAGGCTGCCGAGCGTCATCACGATCGGATAGTACACGGCGGACTGCCGCGCGTTCTTCACCGACGCCGCGAACATGGCGGCGCTGAGCTGCTGGAATTCACCCAGGTTGTCGGCCTCGCGCACCAGGGTCTTGGTGGTGCGCACGCCCTGGATGGACTCGTTGTACGCCGCGGTGATCTGCGAGTTGTACTTCCGGATCTCGCGGTGACTGAGCAGCATCATCCGCTGGAAGTATTTGCTGACGAGGGCGAGCGGCGGCAGCACGGCCAGCACGATGAGCGCGAGCCGCCAGTGCATGAGCAGGAGGCTGACGGCGATCATGAGCACGAGGCACGTGCCCCACACCAGGTCGAGGAAACCCCAGGCGATGATGCGCGCCAGGCGGTCGCAATCGGAGGTGAGGCGGGTGATGAGCCAGCCGACGGGCCGGTGATCGTAGAACGCGAACTCGAGCTCCTGCAGCCGGTCGAAGCAGAGCCGGCGGATATCGTGGCTCAGGTGGTTCGAAATCTTGCCGGCCAGCTCGATGAACACCCAGATGCCGAGACTCAGCAGCGCGGTGAGCAGCAGGTAGAGGCCGATGCCGGGCCGGAGGTCGGCCTGGGCGCCGCGCTGCACGACTGTGTCGATCGTCCAGCGGGTGACCTGGGCGAACGACGCGTCGATGGCCGCGATGAGCATGCCGGTGAATGCGAGCGGAATGAGGAAGCGTTTCAGCCGCAGGGCGTGCTGAAAGATCTTCCACCACAGGCCGGCGTCGAGGCGCGCCTGGAATTCATCTTCGTGTAGCAATGGGGCGGACATGGGAGAAAAAATCGGAAAACCGGGAGAGTGGAAAATCGGGAGACGGCAGGATCCGGAGGGTGGTCGGGAGGCGTTTTATCCAGCGTTGAGTTCCTGGGTGAATTCGGCGGCGAGGCTGGTCTGGATCTGCCAGAGCCGCCGGTAGAAGCCGTCGAGGCGTGCCAGTTCGGAGGGCGGGCCGGTCTGGATGATGCGGCCGTGGTCGAGCACGAGAACGCGGTCGGCGTGCGCCAGGGTGGACAGGCGGTGGGCGATGACGAGGGTCGTGGCCCGGCCGCGACGGGCCTTGAGCGCGTCGATGATCAGCGTCTCGGTCTCGCTGTCCACGGCGCTGAGCGCATCGTCCAGGATGAGGATGGGCGGATGCTTGAGGATGGCGCGGGCAAGGGCCACGCGCTGCCGTTGGCCGCCGGAAAGTGTGATGCCGCGCTCGCCGATGAGCGTGTCGTAGCCCGCCTCAAAGCCCAGAATGGTGTCGTGGATGCAGGCGGCGCGGGCGGCCTCGGTCACGTCGTGGTCGGGCGCGTCGCCGCGGCCGAGCCGGATGTTGTCGCCGAGCGTCTTGGAGAAGAGGAAGGGCTCCTGCATCACGGTGCCGATCTGGCGGCGCACCCACGGGCGGGGCAGCGTCGACAATTCGAGGCCGTCGAGGCGGATCGAACCCTCCGTATAGTCGTAAAGGCGCACCAGCAGATGGATGAAGGTGGACTTGCCGGAGCCCGACGGACCGAGGATGGCGAGCGTCTCGCCCGCGGCGACGTCGAAGGAAAGGCCGTTGAGCGTGCCGCGCCCGGCGCTGCCGGCCGCCGTGGCGTGGGTGAAATGCAGGTCGCGCACGACGATCGCGCCGCAGAGGGGTGGCAACGCCGGGAATAAAGGAGGCTGGAGGCGGGAGACCGGATCGAAAGCGGCGCGGGGTTGGTCAGCTGCCGTTCCGGCCTCCGGCCTCCAGTCTCCCGCCTCCGATCCTGACTCGCGAACCTCGTCGAGGATTTCGCGGATGCGCCGGAGGGCCACGGAGGTCTTGCCGACCTCGGTGAGGATGCGGCCCATCTGGCGCACAGGCCAGAGCATGGTGCCCAGGTAGGCGAGGAAGGCGAACAGCACGCCCACCGAGAGATCGCCGGTGGTGATCCAGTGCGCGCCCACAAGCAGGGTGAGGCCGATCTGGCAGAGCGTCACGAAATCGGAAATCGACCAGTACCAGGCCATCAGCCGCAGCAGGCGCAGGTTGCGATCGCGATAGACGGCGTTGGGACCGGCAAACTTGGCCCGCTCATGGTCCTGTCGCGCGAAGGCGCGCACCACGCGGATGCCGGTGAGGTTTTCCTGGATGACGGCGGTGAGCGCACCCTCGGCCTCGTCGACGCCCTTGAAGACGTGCCTCACCCACCCGAAGTAGACGTAGCCATAGAGCACGAGCGGCCCGATGAGCGCGAACGACACGGCGGTCAGGCGCGGGCTCAGCGCCAGCATGAGCGGCAGGGCGGCTGCGGCCAGCAGCGCGGCGTTGGCGAGCTCCATCACCTGCACGGCGAGAAACTGCCGCAGGGTCTCGACGTCGCTGGTGCAGCGCTGCACGAGGTCGCCGGTGTCGATCCGGTCATGGTAGCGCGCGGGCAGGTGGTTGAGATGGTCGTACAGGTCGTCCTTGAGCCGGCGCGCGATGCCGTCGGAGGCAATCGCGGCATGGCGGCCCTTGAGATAGGCGAAGACGCCGCCGAGCGCCGTGAGGATGACCATCGCGGCCGGGGCGAGCCAGAGGTGCGTGCGCAGGTGTTCCGGACCGCCGAGCAGCGCCAGCAGCACGCGCAGCGGCCGGCCGGGGTCGGCGGCCGCGGGCCGGCCGGCTACGGCGGAGTCGATCGTGACGGTGCCGACGAGCGGCACGAGGTAGTTGAAGCCGGTGGCCAGCAGCAGCGCCGCGATCGCCGCGGTGTAGCGCAGGCGCTGGCCGCGCATCAGCCGCCAGACAAGTTGAAACTGGGAGGAGCCGTCGGAGACCATGGTGGAGAAAAGGTCGGAAGGAAGGTGGAAAATGAAAAAGCCCGCTCGATGAGGAGCGGGCCCGCGCGCAAAAGTGAAAGAGTTTCTCCCGGAGGGGGCCCGCTAGAGTCGCGGAGGGCGGGCCGGTGATGAAGAGCTAGGCAGTCATCGATCAGTCCGCGCAGCCGGACGAAAAGTCGGCGGCATAAATCATGAGGGGAGGGCGGGTCATGGCACGGTTCCTTGGTTGAGGTGTGCGCCGGTTAAAGCGACCGTCGAAAACGCAGGCAAGCGGAAAGTGGCCGGGGAAAGGGCAACTCCGAATCGTTATGACGATTGGGGTTGCACTGATTGTTGTAGCCGGGGTCGCCGACTCCGGAGGACCGGCCTCAGCGAGGCCAGCCATAGAAACTGGGATCTGCGATCCCTGGCTCAACCGCGCCGTCGGCGCAGCCAGCCGGCCAGCATCCCGGCTAGGCCTAATCCCAGCAAGGCGGACGTCGAGGGCTCGGGGATGGGCGTGAAATGGAGCACCAAGTCGTTGCCTTCCTGGGTCAGGAAGAACTGCCCGATGCCAACCGAGCTGCCGAAACTGGACCAATCGAGCGAGAAAAAGGCGGGGTCAAATCCGCTGATGCCGCCGGTGGCGGTGGCGATGACGAAATCGTAGTACAGGGTGTTGTTGAATTCGGGCGGCGGAATTTCGCCCCCCGCTTCGTAGTAGCCTGCCGGCATGATCTTCAGGTAAAAGGGGTCGGCTTCGGTGGACGTGATGGTCAGCGAGCCGGTGACCTTGAGCAGGTCCCAGGTGATGCCGGCGGTGCCAACGGCATCCTTGCTCTCCCACATGTAGGTGCCGCCCGAGGCGAGCGTCAGGCCGGTGCCGAAGCCGAGCACACCGACCGGATCGGACTCGAACAGGTTGCCGGGCCAGAGCAGCTGCGTCGAGCCCACGGTCACGCCTCCCGGCGGGGCGAAGGTGCCATAGCCGGCCAGCACGCCCCGGGTGAAGGTCAGGGAATTGGTGAGCGTCACGTCCGTGTAGACGCCGAGTCCGCCTTCCTCAGGTGCAAGTGCGGGGGCGACATTGACGGTGACGGGGCCGGTGCCAAGCGCCCCGTTGCTCATGGCGACGAGGGCCCCGCCGGTGATGGTCGTGCCGCCGGAGTAATTGCTGGCGCTCGGCCCGGGCAGCGAACCGAGGAGCTGCATGCCGTCCCCGGTCTTCACGAGGCTGCCGCTCCCATTGATCGCGCCGCTGTAGTAGTTGTCGTCATCCCAGCCGGTTTGATTGATCGTGAGCGTGGCCCCGGTATCCAAGTTGATGACGCTGGATGCGGCCGGCGCATCCTTGCTCTCCAATCCACCGATGGTTGCCGAGACGGAGGGACCGAAATTGACCGTGGTGCTGTCGTAGAGCCGCAGCCGCCCGTCGGTGGTGAAGGTGTCGAGGATGTCGAGCGTGCCCTGCCAGATCTCGTGATCGTCGGCTGGACCTTCGACACCCATGAGCTCGACGGGACCGCTGAGCTGGACCGTGCCCGTCCCCTCCTTGATCAGCGCGCCCGAGCCGGAGATGGCACCGGAGAGGGTGTAGCTGTTCAACGCTCCGCTATCGAGGAGCAGGTCATGGTAACCCGGAATATTGATGGTGTTCGCAATGGTGAGACCGGCGGTCGTGGTGGCGAGAACGACGTTGCCGTAGACGGTGAGATCACCGGTGCCGAGGGCCGTGGGGGCGCCGAGTTCGAGCCGGCCACCCTGCAGGGTGGTGCCGCCGGTGTAGGTGTTGGCGCTCGCCAAGGTGACCGTGCTTTTCCAACTGGCAAAGGCTCCCGGACTGCTGTCGGGGGAGTCATTGTTCCAGAGACCGATGGTCACACTGTAGGTGTTGGTGCCAATGTCGGAAGGCAGCGAGGACACCGTCAAATGTCCCTCCTTGACCGCGGCCAAGGACAGGGTCGCTGGGATAACCTCGCCCGGGGTGATTTCCAAAGTCGCGGCGGTGCTGGTGCCGAGGAAGGTGTCGCTGGGAAGATAGTAGAGATCGTCGGTCGTCAACGAAACGCTTCTCGGGGAAGCCGGATTGGGCGAATCGATGCCGTAGATGAACGTGCCGGCGCCGGAAACCAGCGAAGAAAGAGAGAGCGCGGCGAGATTCACATCATAGTCGAAACCGAGGTAGCCCTGGTTATTGATGGTGATGGAAGCAGCCGGGCGAAAGGCAGCGGAGTTGGTGAAACGCAGGACGGAATTATCGATGGTGACGTCCCCGTAATTATTGTTGCCGGCCAGCACAAGGCTGAGGGCTTGGCCGGAGGACGACTCGACGACGATGCTGCGCGACATCGACGTGGTTGGGTTGTCGGTCAGGTCGCTTTCCACGCGCAGGAGGCCGCCGCCGCCGCCGAATTTGTAGATGTCGCCCTCAGGGGTGATCGTGGCCGAGCTGGTGAACGTGGCGGCCGTGCTGGAGCCCAGATGCAGGCTGGAGAAACCGGTGAGATCGATCGGGTCGGTGACAATGTAGGGCGAGGCGGGAGTATTCGTGTCGAAGCCGATCGCGCCGCTGGAGCCGGTGGTAAACCTATCGATGAATCTAGTCGAAGCGCCGGCGGAGAACGTGGAAACCGTGGTGCCAACATAGGCGCCGGAATTGACGACCATGGCACCCGGCACCAGCGGGATGGCGTCGGCCGCATCGAGAATGACCCGGCCCTCATTGATGGAAGCCCCGCCGGTGATGCCGATCGCACCCTGCATCACCAGGGTGCCCGAGCCCGTCTTGGACAGGATATATCCCGCTTCGGGTGCCGATTCGCTCACGGCACCGGTGAGAACGACTGGATTCGGGCCCTCGACTGCGATCGTCGAGGACGTGGAAAGCGTGACCGGACCGGTGAAGGTAAGTTTGCCGTCGTGGGTCTGCAGATAAACGTTGCCGGTATTGAGGACGAGGGGATTGGCAAGGGAGCGATCGGCGTCGAGGCTTTCGATGGTGGAATCGGCGTTAATCGTGAGTGTGGCTCCCGTGGCACCGCCCAGCGCGTTGTCGTGGCCGAGCGCAAGAGTGCCGCCGCTCAGGATGAACTGACTGGTGCTGCCGATGGTGAGACTGTTGTCGCCGCTCAGGGCCAGCACGCCGCCGCCGGTCTTGGTGAGGTTGACACCGCTGCCTACCGTGAGGGTTCCACCCACTTCGATGCGGCCCTCATCCGAGTAGCAGCTGCTGTCGACGAACCAGGTTTGCGATGCACCCAGGGTAATGCCCAGGGAGGAGTCAAAGTATACGGTGTCGCCATTGTTCGTCAGGCCGCCCGCGCCAATCGTCAGGGTGGCTCCGCTGTCCGTGCCAAACTCGTGATAATCACGGTCAATGATGAGGGAATTGATCGAAACGGGGGCGTTAAGGTTGGTGCGGTAGCGCCGCATCGAGCCGAGGGACACGTCGGAGCCGGTCGTGGGCGCCACGCCGCCCTCCCAGTTGGCGCCGTTGGTCCAGTTGTTGTCTGCGCCGCCGCCCGTCCAGACGATGCTCTGGGCAGAACCAGGGGCAACGAAGACCATACCAAACGCCGCCGCAACCAAGGCAGCCTGCCATCGCTGAAACATGCACTACGGCCTAATGCAACTTATCGTCAGTCTGCAAGAGATTATTCTTTTGCATCCGCCGACGCCTCTGGAGCCGATCCTGGCAAGGCAATCGTAGCAGCCGACGTCAGCAGGCTGTCGGAAAACTTTCGGCGGCATCCGGCTTGTCCCGCCATAGCCGGCAGGCGACGGCGGACGATGCCGCCCTTTCAGACGTTGCAGGGCAGGGTTGCCCTCCTTCGCCATGGCTTCGGAGCGCAGGCCTGACTCCGCCAGGTTTGCAATTTCCGACGTTGCCAAGTAGCAGCCGAGGTGACGAGGCTGTTTCTGTTGGCAGCCTTTTTAGTCCAGCCTCCTGACGTCGGCTGCTACCGGCCAACTGCATGAGTTCGCCTGAGCCGGCCTCCCCGCGCTCGGCGGTTGACCGGGGCGGGTTTCTGGTTACTAACTCCGGCTCCCGTCCAGCTGAGTCTGCAGCTGCCGGGCGTTTGCGACACCCGCGGTTGAGGCTATGTTTCCCTCCGTCTGGTCGC
Source organism: Opitutaceae bacterium (assembly GCA_028688225.1). Lineage (GTDB taxonomy): Bacteria > Verrucomicrobiota > Verrucomicrobiia > Opitutales > Opitutaceae > Fen-1467. The sequence continues at coordinate 20,844 of JAQTYQ010000011.1, forward strand.
AGACCGAGAAGCGAGCATGAAGACGAAATCCAAATTGTATCTCCACCGCACCGCCGGCAAGGTCGCGCCCCGGATCGCCCGCGGCTACGATCCGCGATTCAAGGTCACGTCCGCCTACCGCGCGGAACTGCCCGACCTGATGCATGCCGTCGACTCGATCCAGGGCGCGAAGGTGCCCATCCAGCATGTGGGGGTGGCAAATTTCCGGCTGCCGGTCCGGGTGCGCGCGAAGCGCGGAGCCGCGTTCGCCCTCGAGGCGCGGGTGACCGGCACCGTGTCGCTCGAGGCCGAGCTCAAGGGCATCAACATGAGCCGCATCGTACGCTCGTTCTACGATCACAAGCACGGGGTCTTTACGCTTGAGTGGCTGGGCCGCATCCTCCGTGCCTACCTGCGCCGCATCCGGAGCAAGGATGCGCGGCTGAAGGTCGCGTTCTCGTGGCCGCTCCGGCAGCGCAGCCTGCGCAGCGGCCTCGAGGGCTGGCAGTATTACCAGGTCGCCTTCGAGGGTGTCCTGACCCACACCGGCCGCTACCGGCGTTTCCTCCATTTTGATTTTGTCTACTCGTCGGCCTGCCCGTGCTCGGCGGAGCTGGCGGAGCATGCCCGGGCCGGCCGCGGCGTCTACTCGATCCCCCATTCCCAGCGCAGCAAGGCGCGCGTCAGCGTCGAGATCGCCCCCGGCCGCCGGCTCGCCGTCGAGGATCTGCACGCGCACTGCCTCCGCGCGCTCCGGACCGAGACCCAGGTGATGGTGAAGCGCGAGGACGAGCAGGCGTTCGCCGAGTTGAACGGCGCCTACATCAAATTCGTCGAGGATGCCGCGCGGCTGCTCTACCACGAACTCAACCGCGATCCGCGCATCCGGGATTTCCAGGTCGCCTGCGCGCACCTCGAATCGCTGCATTCCCACGACGCGGTCAGCGTCATCTGCAAGGGCGTGCCGGGCGGTTTCACCGGGGACTTCATGGATTTCGGGCAGCTCGTCTGCTGAGGTTTCCCGGCGGACCGCCGGTCCGCCGGGAAAACCTCAAGGTGGCCGCTGCGTTCAACGACACTCATCTGCGGCAGATGATCGGCTATCTTGCCATCACCAAACTGAAACTGGCCCTGCTGGTGAATTTCAGGCACGCCAAGCTCCAGTGGAAACGCGTGGTTCGCGAAGCAGAAGAGTAATCCGCGGACATCGGTGAAATCCGCGGCCAAAGCAAATGCGGCGTCATCGTGGTTTCTGGTTAAGTCCGCGGAGGAGGTTATCCAACCTCGGCCACCTTCGTTCCCTCCGGTGCAATAACAAGAAGATGATAGCCCGCGTTGCGGCCTGCACGGAGGGACAGCCGCGATTCGCGCTGTTTGCATGACGATGGCCGCGGGCAGTCGGCCTGATGGATTTTCATAGTGCTCGGGATGAGCGCGTTGGTTCGCGACCGGCCTGGATGGCACGTTTCCGGCACCACCCGGCGGTGACTATCTACTGTCGCCTATCATGACTTGGTCCAATGCATGCGGATTTTGTTTACTTGGTCTGGCCATGCTGTGGCTGCCGGCACTGGCGCCGGGGCTCATGACGCCAAATCCGTTGTACGGCACCAGCACACGGGAACTCTGGCTGGAATGCATGGGCACGCTCAACGCCGTGCTGGGCGCGGGTGTGCTGGGCTGGCATGCGATGAAGCAGGCCTGGCGCATCCCGGTCTGGCTCGAGCCCGTGCCACAGCCGGAGCCTCCGCTGGCGTTGCCGCGACCGGTCCGCGCCGGCGTTTGAGCCCGATTCAATCCCGATGTTCGTCGCGGGGCGCTGGCGCCGGCATTTTTCAGGCTGGCGTGGACGGGCCGTAGCCGGGCGTGGCGCCGCGTTGTGATGCCACCCATTCGCCCAGCCGGCAGGCACGGGCGAGGCTCGCTCCGTCGGAGATCCGGCCGTTGAGCAGGTGGGTGGCCAGGGAAGCCAAAAATGCGTCGCCCGCGCCCACCGTGTCCGCGACCACGACCGGGCGGCCCGGTTCCCAGAGCCAGCGATCAGCGCGCAGCAGACCTGCGCCGCGTGCCCCGGCGGTGACACAGACGGTGGTGCAGCCGGTCAGTCGGGCGAGGGTGCGTGCGTCGGTCTCCTCGCGTCCGGGCTCTTCGGCGGCCCCGGCGGCCAGCCGCGCCGCTTCGGCGGCATTGAGTTTGAGCAGTGTGGCGCGCCGGGCGAGCGTGCTCACCAGCTCGAGATCGTCATGGGGCGGGCGCAGGTTGACGTCGAAAACGCGCAGGGCATCGTCCGGCAGCAGGGTGAGCAGGCGGTCAAGGGTGGCACGATTGGACGCCGAACGCTGCGCCAGCGAGCCGAAGACCACCGCCCGTCCGGTGGCGGCGGTTTGCCTCAGGCCCTCGCCCACGAGGATCTGATCCCAGGCCACGTTCGCCGCGATTTCGTACCGGGCGTCGCCGTCGGCGCCGAGCGCCGCGCGGACATAGCCGGTGGGCAAATCTCCATGCCGGGTGATGCCGTCGGCGGGGAGACCCCAGTGCCGGAGGCGGCGCAGCAATTCGTCCCCCAGCAGGTCGCGGCCGACCGCGGAAACGACATGCGCGCGCTGTCCGAGCCGGTGCAGATGGTAGGCGACGTTGAACGGCGCGCCGCCGGGGTACAGCCCGTCGGGCAGAAAATCCCAGAGGATTTCGCCAAAACAGATGATGCCGGCGGATGAGTGGGTCATGGCTCAGGCGGCTTGGATCAATCGTAACCGGGCCGCTGGTCAGAGCAGCGAACCTTGCTCGCTGCCGGCGGGTTTGAAGCCGATGGCCTGGCAGCCCTTGGCCGCAAACATCCGGCCCTGCGACGTGCGCTGGTTAGCCAAGACGGAAGATTTCGCGAAGCCGGCGGGCAATCTGCTGCTGCCGGTCGGAGGAGACGCGCCCTATGACGGCGCTGGAACGAGTTTTCGCGATTGTATGGATAAAAAGGCAGTTGGTGGTGGTCTTGAATTCGAGGCCATCAGCAGCATTGAGGTAAATACGATGGGCGGAGATCGATTCCGCCGGCTTGAGCTTGGTGCAGTAAAGGACGTTGATTTTGTCAGCGCCGGCGGCCGCGCAGACTTCGGGCGGAGAGAGGACAACCGCGGGATGTTCGTCGCGGTCGTGCTCGTTGATCCGGGCTCTGACGATGTCCCATTGGGTGAAGTTCATGCGGTCTCGTCGGTGCGGGCTCCGTTGATCTCAGCCAGATCCTGCGCGGTGGGCTGGAAGTGGCCCGGCGGACGGTGAGGAACGGGTTCCGCCGGCGGATGGTAGACGAGTTGGAAACGGTCGGGGCCGTGCTGGAGGTAGACCACGTCGCCGCGTTTGGCCCGGGCGCCGACGCGCGCGAAGTTGCGCTTGGCCTCGCTGAAACGAATGGTGCTTGTCATGGGTCCCAAGTGAGTCCCGCATGGTACCCGTGTCAAACCGAAAGGCTGGGGCTTTAACCGCAGGACGCTGAGGCAGCGGAGCCATCTTCATTCTCTGCTGCCTCTGCGCCCTCGTGTGTCAGTGAAAGACTGAACGTGCAATCACAGCAGCGAGCCCTGCTCGTTGCCGGCGGGCTTGAAGCCGATGGCTTGGTAGCCCTTGGCTGTGAGCATCCGGCCCTGCGGCGTGCGCTGCAGATAGCCCTCCATGATCAGGAACGGCTCGTGCACCTCCTCGAGGGTATCGGCTTCTTCGCCGACGGCCACGGCGATGGTGTTCATGCCGACGGGGCCGCCGGCATAATGCTCGGCCATCACGCGCAGGATGCGTTTGTCCATCTCGTCGAGGCCGCGCGTGTCGATTTCGAGCAGTTCCAGCGCGGCGGTGGCCACGGGTCGGGTGATTTTGCCCTGCGCTTTTTCCTGCGCATAATCGCGGATGAAATAGATGAGGTTGTTGGCGATGCGCGGCGTGCCCCGGGCGCGGCTGGCGATTTCGCGGGCGCCATCGTCGTCGATCTCGACCTGCAGGAGCCGGCAGGAGCGGCGCACGATGCCGAGGAGGGTGCCGGCGTCGTAGTAATCGAGGCGGGTCTGCAGCGTGAAGCGGCTGCGCAGCGGCGCGGTGAGCAGGCCGGCGCGCGTGGTGGCGCCGACGAGCGTGAACTTCGGCAGGCTCAGCCGTACGCTGCGGGCGTTGGGCCCCTGGTCGATCATGATGTCGAGCCGGTAGTCCTCCATCGCCGAGTAGAGGTATTCCTCGACCGTCTTCGGGATGCGGTGGATCTCGTCGATGAACAGCAGGTCGCCCTCCTCGAGGTTGGTCAGCAGGCCGGCCAGGTCGCCCGCCTTCTCGATGACGGGGCCGGAGGTCACGCGTACGTTGCGGCCCATCTCGGCGCCGAGGATGAAGGCGAGGGTGGTCTTGCCGAGGCCGGGCGGGCCGCTGAACAGGATGTGGTTGAGCGCCTCACGGCGCTTCCGCGCTGCGCCCACCATGACCTTCAGGCGCTCGACGGTCTTGGACTGGCCGGCGAAGTCGCCGAACGCCAGCGGCCGCAGCGCCGTCTCGGCGGGTGTCAGCGGGGCCGCGAGGGCGGAGCGCAGGAAATCCACGCCGGCCGGCGGCGCGGTGGGCGCCGTCGCGCCGATTTTTGATTTTTGGTCTTTGATTTTGGATTCGGCCACGAGGATGGGGATTAAGCTGGAATGGAAACTGCCGTCTCCGTCTTCGCCGGGCTCTGGCGAGATCGATCGGCAGGTTTTTTTGCGGACGACATTGCAAGCCCGCCAGGGACGGAGGGCTTCGCCTTGGGCGCGATGGTTTGTCGGAAAGACTCTTGGTTCGACTGCATGGATATGGCTGGGTCAGCCGGCGGTGTTTGCGACCAGTCTGGAAATCACCGATCAAAAAACATAAATCGGAAATCCCAAATCACGCCGTCCATTCCACCCCGGCGCCGAGGGCGCGGAGGTTTTCCACGAAGCGGGGGTGGGCGCGCTGGATGATCTCGGCGTTGCGCACGACGCTGCGGCCGGGGACGCTGGCCGCGACCATGTAGAGCGCCACGGCGGCGCGGATGACGTAGGGCGCCTCGACCACGGCGGGCCGCAGCGGCTTGTCGCCGAAGACAATCACGCGGTGAGGATCGCACACGACGACATGCGCCCCGAATTTGGCGAGTTCCGGCAGCCAGGTGAAGCCGCCCTCGTAGACCTTGTTCCAGAAGTGGATTTCCCCCCGGGCGCGGACGGCCAGCGCGATCATGCACGGCAGGAGGTCGACGGGGAAATAGGGCCAGGGCGCGGCCTCGATCTTGGGCAGCAGGTTGGGCGTGTAGGGCGGCTCGATCACAAGCCGCTGGCCGCGCCGCACCACGGCGGTGTTCCCCTCATGCTCGACGCGCACGCCGAGCTTGGCAAAGGCGCGCGTGATCAGGTCGAAATGGTGGGGCAGCGATTTTTCGACACGGACCTCGCCGCCGGTGATGGCCCCGAGCGCGAGGAAGGTGACGATCTCGTGGTAGTCGCTGTTGATCGTGAACGTGCCGCCGTGCAGCTGCTTGACGCCCTCGATCCGCAGCATGCTGGTGCCCGCGCCCTCGATCTTCGCGCCCATGGCGTTGAGGACGGCACAGAGATCCTGCACGTGCGGTTCGCTGGCGGCGTTGATGAGCGTCGACCCGCCCTCGGCCACAGCGGCCGCCATGATGAAATTCTCCGTCGCCGTCACCGACATGTAATCCTGCCAGTGGCGCGTGCCGCGGTAGGATCCGTCCAGCGTGAGGGTCAGCTCCCCGTCGTGCGCGATCCCGGCGCCGAGCGCCCGGAGGATTTCCAGATGCGGATCAAGCTCGCGGATGCCCAGCGAGCAGCCCTTGGCGCTGGCCGGCATGGTCAGCCGCTTCATGCGCCCGAGGAGGGGGGCGAACAGCAGCACCGTCGAACGCATGCCGGCGGGCAGCTCGCCCCGGAGGCGCCCGGTGTCGAAGCGGGTGTGATCCACGCGCAGCTCGCCCTTCGCCTTGTCCCACGTGATGCGTGAACCCTGAGCCGTGAAGAATTCGACCAGCTTTTCCAGGTCGGTGATCGCGGGCACGTTCAGCAGCCGCACCGGCTCGGAGGCGAGCAGGGTCGCGCACAGGACGGGCAGCACGGAATTCTTGTTGCCGGACGGCACGATGGTGCCGGAGAGCGGTTGGCCGCCGTTGACGATGAGATCAGCCATGAAGAAGGCGTCCACCCGGGGTGGACGCCTTCTTATGCGATTCGAAGCGCGGCGGTTGGCAAGGCTTAACTGCCTGCCGGGGGGCCGCCCTCGGGGCGTCCGCCGCCCCGATAATCTCCGCCGCCACCATGGCGGCGGCGACGGCGTCCGTGATGACGGTGCTCGCCGCCAAAACCGCGCGATTCACCGGAAGACTGGCCGCCGGGCTGGCCGTCCCGCGGACCGCGCTGGTCGCCGTGAAAACGACGGCCGCGTCCGCCACGACGACGGCGGCGCTGACCGCCATCGCGGTTGTATCCTCGTTCGCCTTGGAAGCCGGTCTCGGGTTTCGGCGCCTCGGCGGGTGAACCGCCGAAGAGCTTCTTCAACCAGCCGAAAAAGCCGCCGGATTTCTTCGGGGCCTCGATCGTGGGCGCGGGAGTGAATCCGCCCTGCTCCGGCTCGTTGCTGGGGGTCCGTCCTTGCTCGCTCCAAGCCGGGGAGGGCTCGGCGCGTGGTTCGGCGGGCCGGTCGTTGCGACGTTCGCGCTCCGGGCGGAAGTAGGACCGATCTTCACGACGATCCTCGCGGCGCGGACGGAAACCGGCCGGCTGGCTGTCGGCAGTCCGGTCCTGTTCCCGATCGGGCTGGCGGGCCACGTCACGGAAGGAGTCGCTTTCCCAGCTTTGCTCGACGCGCTTCTGCGCCTCGGGCGGGAGGATTTTCAACTCCGGCTTCGGCTCCGTTTCGGCCGGCTCGGCTTGCGCGGGCAGGCTGCTGGCCGAACGGGCTTCCACGGGGGCTGCCGCGGATGCGGTGGGAGCCTCGATGGCTGGCGCGGCGACCGGAGCCGGAATCGGCGAGGGCGCCGGAATGCTCGCTTCGGCGGGGACGGGCTCCACGGGAGCAGGCGCCGGTGCCGGGGGAGCGAACGGGTTTTTGTACTCGGTCGGAGCGGCGACGATGGACACCGCCGTGGGTTTGTAGTCAGCCGCGGGAGCGGCGGGAGCGGCCTGGCTGGATGGACTGGCCGGACGTTTGCCGCGGGCCAGGCCGGAGCCGCGGTTGTTGCTAAACGCGCTGGGTGGGTTGGGGTTGGATGGCGTGCTTGGTGCACTCGCAGTCTCGGCGGCCGGGGTCACGGCGCCGGACGATTCTGGATCTGACATGTTATGTGTATTTGTTTGGAACGGCGCTCACCGTTGCCGGGAGCAGCCTGTGGTTTGTGGAGAGGCATGCGGAACGCGCTGCGCGCGCTCAACACCTGCCATAAAGGATGGACCATCAGTCAAAAGCCCACCTCCGGCAACTCCAAAACCGAGGGACCAGTCTGGATGAGCGGCCACGAGCTTATTAACGACATAAACCATAATTACTTGCATGACTCATTCGACGGGCTTGCCAGCCGGGTCCTCCCGGCCTAGGCACACGTTGCATGGACAAGCTTGAAGAGATCTTTCAACTGCAGAACGAACTCAACCGGCGCATCGGGGTGAACCTTCCGCCGCCGACCGACGAGGAGAAAACCAAGTGGGTCCTGAACTACACCCGCGCCTTGCAGCAGGAGACGGCCGAGCTGATCGATTCGGTGCCGTGGAAATGGTGGGCCAAATATCAGCAGTTCGACGAGCAGAACGCCAAGGTGGAGGTGGTCGACCTGTTTCATTTTCTCGTCTCCCTCGCGCAGACGCTGGGCATGAGTGCCGAGGATGTCTACCAGGCCTACATCAAGAAGAACCGGGTCAACCATCAGCGCCAGGACAGCGGCTATGCGAAGAAGGACGAGGCCGACTCGAAGCACATCTGAGGCGGTTTCCAGCTGGCGCTGGAAGCCGTAGGGCCGGCGACCGTTCGTGCACATTCATGGTTCGTTTCATGGACTGCCGACCTCTATGCGGCGCGTGTTGCATCGCGCCATCCATCTCTTCGCCCATTCCCGGCATGCCGCACGGCAAGCCCGGGGGCATTCCCTGTGTGCAGTTGCGGCCCGACTATCGCTGTGCGCTGTTCGGCCGGCCGGAGCGGCCGGCGGTGTGCGTCAGCCTGCGTCCGACCGACGAGATGTGCGGAAGCAGACGTGAAGACGCGATGCATTATCTCACGACCCTCGAAATAGTGACATTACCATCAGCCGGAGATGCCTGTCCGCCGTAGCCTCAGCGAAGGTGGATGCGGTGCCTCGCGGGAGGAGGCGCCGGCCTGCCTCACGCGGTTGGAGCCGGCGCTGCGCCCGCCGTGATCGGGGTCAGACGGGAGAAGAAGTCCCGCGTGAGGTCGGGGCGGTGGCGCACCGTCAGCACGTCGTAGAGCTTGGCGAGCTGACGCTCGACCTGCTCCAGGCGCGGCTCCTTGGAGACCAGCAGCAGCATGCTGCTCGTGGAGCCGTCATCGACCGGCACGCAGACGATGGCCTCGAGATTGAAGCCCCGGCGCGCGAACAACCCCGTGATGTGGGACATCGTGCCGGGATGATTGCGCACGCGCAGTTCAAGCACGGCGGCGGCCGACCCTTCCGGTTTGTAACGTAATACGTTACCAGTTGCCGGGAGCTTGGCCGGTTCCGGTCTTGAGGGCATGTCAACTAATAGTTGACGTGCGGTCGGGGATGCATGCGCGGAAGAGGGCGGGGCGGAAGGGTGGTCAGGCATGGGAGGTGGCGAGTTCGGGTTCAGCGATCATCTGGCGGTTGGCGGCGCCGGGTGGCACCATCGGATACACGTTGGCCTTGCCGTGGATGGGAATATCGATCACGCACGGACCAGGGGCGGCCAGCGCCCCGGCCAGATCGGCGAGCGGATCTCGTCCGGGATCCAGCCGGATGCCACGCACGCCGAACGCCTGGGCGAGGGCGGCAAAGTCGGGCACGGCGGTGAACTGCGAGGCCGCGTAGCGCCGGCCGTAGAACAGCTCCTGCTGCTGGCGCACGAGGCCGAGCTGGGCGTTGTTGAAGATCAGCACGGCCACGGGCAGGCCGAGTTCGGCCAGGGTCGCAAGTTCCTGGATGTTCATGAGGATGGAGCCGTCGCCGCTCACGCACACCACGCGGCGACCGGACGCGGCCAGCGCGGCCCCGATCGCGGCGGGCAGGCCGAAGCCCATGGTTCCGAGCCCACCCGAGGTGAGCAGCGTGCGCGGCCGGCGGACCGGATAGGCCTGCGCCACCCACATCTGATGCTGGCCCACGTCGGTGGTGATGATGGTGTCCGGCGGCAGGATTTCGCCGAGGAAACGGCAGAGGTTGACCGGATGCAGCGGGTCTTCGGCCCGCGGCGGATGCCGCAGTGGATGCGCCCGCCGGAATTCGACGGCGCGCGTCCGCCAGGCGGGGCGGTTTTGCGCCGGCAGACGGTCGAGCAGGCGGCGCAGGATGTCAGCCGCGTCGCCCACGAGGCCAAGAAAGGTGGATTTGATTTTCCCGATTTCGGCGGCGTCGACGTCGATATGCACGATCGCCGCGTGTGGACAGAATTCCGCCACTTTGCCGGTGGCGCGGTCGTCGAAGCGCGCGCCGATGGCAACCAGCAGGTCGGCCTCCTCAAGCAGAAGGTTGGTGCCCCGGGTGGCATGCATGCCGAGCATGCCCATGAACAAGGGATCGCCGGGTGGCATAGCGCCGAGGGCCATGAGCGTGCAGACGACCGGCGCCGAGATCCGGCGGGCGAGCCCCTGGGCGAGATCCGTCGCGCCGGAAGTGATCACGCCGCCGCCTAGATAGAGGATGGGCCGGCGGGCCTCGACCAACAGGCGCGCCAGCGCGTCAATGCGCTCCTCCGGACAAGCGGGAATGGGGATCGGGCCGCCGGGGGCCGGCCACGCGTGCACCTCGGTGGCGGCGACCTGCACATCCTTGGGCACGTCGATGGCCACGGGGCCGGGCCGGCCGGACTCGGCGAGCTGGAAGGCGAGCGGCACGATGTCGAGCAGCTCGGCCGGATGGCGCACGAGGAAATTGTGCTTCGTGACCGGCAGCGTCAGTCCGTAGGTGTCGACCTCCTGAAAGGCGTCGGTGCCGATGAGCGCCTGCGGCACCTGGCCGGTGATGGCCACGAGCGGCACGGAGTCGAGCCGGGCGTCGGCGATCGCCGTGAGGAGATTGGTTGCACCCGGTCCGGAAGTCGCGAGGCAGACGCCAGCCCGGCCGGTGACGCGGGCCATACCCTGGGCGATGAAACCCGCGCCCTGTTCATGGCGCGTCAGGATGTGGCGGATGGCGCTCTGCTTTCCCGCAGAGTGCAGCGCGTCGTAAAACGGCAGGTTGGCCCCGCCGGGAATCCCCGCAAGGGTGCGGACACCCTGCCGTTCGAGCAGGGTGCGCAAGAGGTTGGCTCCGGTGATTTTCATAGTGGTGGGCGGTTTGAGAGCCCGCTCCTGCGCCGGGAACCGGTCGGGGCCAAAAAAAGCCCCCCCCGGTGCGGCACCGGAGGGGGCAAAGTCAGATCAACAATCAGGACCCTCGCGGCGCGCGGCAGAGCGCAACGACGACGACCACGAGGGCGAGGCCGAGGGATGGGAGAATCGTCGTGCCGGAGGGTTTCATGGGTGGGGGGACAAGAGGGGCGAAGAACGCGGTTGTGTCAAGACCGCAGCTGGCCACGGCGCCGACCCTCCGGATGGCGCCAGGATCGTCCGCGGCAGAGAAAAGACTGGACCGCATCGGTGTAACGATCGTTACACCAAAGCGGTCGTGGAGAACGCACCCCCGCGTTCCTGCGCGCACTGCGTCCTGCCGGGTGACTCTGACGCCAGATTGCCGGCTGGATCTCCAGAGGAGCGCTATTCGTCTGCTTCGTGCGTCACCTTGAAGGCCAGCGCCGCGGCGGCACCGCCGACCAGCTCGGCCGCGAGATAAACGCCGAGCTGGCTGAGTTTTTCGACGCCCATGAGCACGACACCCAGGCCCACGGCTGGATTAAAGGCGCCGCCCGAGATGCCGCCCACCGCGACTGCGCCGACGAACACGGTGAAGCCGATGGCGAGTCCGTAGAACGAGTTGCCGGCGGTGCCCCTGGCCGTGGCGGTGTTCAACACCGTCCAGGCAAGGGCGAAGGTGAAGAGGAACTCGGCCACCAGCGAGGGACCAACCGCGTGCGAGGCCGATCCCAGCATGGGCTTGCCCTTGAGCGCGACCACGATGAGCGCCGCGAGCAGTCCGGCGGCAAGCTGCGCCACCCAATAGGACAAGGCGTCCTTCCGGTCGCATTTGCCCCGCAGCCAGACGGCCAGGGTGACGGCGGGATTGAAATGGCCGCCGGAGACATGGCCGCCGGCGAAGATCATGACCATGAGCACGGAACCGATGGCCAGCGGAGCGAGCGGCCCGGACGCCATGCCAACGGTGAACACGAGAAAAAAGGTTCCGATGAATTCGACGAAGTATTTCTTCATGAGATTGAGGGGCTGGTTGACCTTGTGTCCGGCTCGATCATCGAGTCGAGCGCGAATCGTGCCGACCGGCGGTTAGCCGGTCGGCTACCGGTGTCGCGGAAGCAGTCGGACCGCTGTCGTTGTCGGCCATGCCCGGCCGGTTCGGCACGACCGAGCTAAACTCGATACCGTGGGGCAAAGCTGGTTTTCATAAACTTTTGTAAGAATCGTACTGCCGCGTTGCCTCATGGCCCGGGTTCTCCTAGGTAACTCCGCCATGCACGATCAGATTGCCGTGATCCAGGGCGACATCACCACGCTGGCCGTCGATGCCATCGTCAACGCTGCCAACGAATCGCTCCGCGGTGGCGGCGGTGTGGACGGCGCCATCCATCGCGTGGCGGGACCCGCACTGCTGGCCGAATGCCGCAAGCTGGGCGGCTGTCCGACCGGGCAGGCGAAGCTGACCCGCGGTCATGATCTGCCCGCGAGATATATCATCCACACGGTTGGACCGGTCTGGCACGGCGGCGCGGCGGGCGAACCCGATCTGCTGGCCGCGTGTTATCGCAACTCCCTGCAGCTGGCGGGGAAAAAGGGTCTCGCCAGCATTGTCTTTCCGTCGATCAGCACCGGCATTTACGGCTATCCCATCGCCCTGGCCTGCCGCATCGCGCTGCGTACCACCAAGGCCTTCCTGGAGCGCCATACGCGGCCGCGCGTCGTGACGTTTGTCTGCTTTTCGGCCCACGATCTCGACGAATACAAGCTAGCCTTGGACGAGATCGTGAACGGAGGCGCGCACCTGCATCCGGTGGTGTAAAACTTGGCGCCTTGGCCTCGGGCGAAAAAAGATCGAGCTCCAGTCTGTCGCGGTTAACCTGAATTCTCACAGCCACGCTGGCCCCATAGAGCAGGCCGTGAGCTGGAGCCGCGGCGCCCTCGCCGCGTGCAGCTGTGGCGCAGATGAGGACAACGCGGCGAGGGCGTCGCGTCCCCATGCATCCCGGTCAATGACTGGTGCCGCAATCACCCGGTCGCCCTTGCGGGAATACCGGACATGGCTTCAGTCTCCCATGAGCCATGAGATCGATCGTTCTGTTGCTGGCCGTGCTGGGGTTTGCCACTGTCACCATGGCCACGACCGGGGAGAAGAGCTCCATGGGAAACAAAACTGAATTCGCCGTGCTGGGGGGAGGATGCTTCTGGTGCATGGAAGCCGTGTTCGAACACGTGCCCGGGGTAAAGGCGGTGCTCAGCGGCTACGCCGGCGGCCGCACGTCGCATCCGACCTACCAGGAGGTCTGCACCGGCACGACCGGCCACGCGGAAGTGGTGCGCATCGAGTTCGATCCGACGGTGCTCAGCTATGAGCATCTGCTCGACGTGTTCTGGGATGCGCACGACCCCACGACGCCCGACCGCCAGGGAGCCGACGAAGGCACGCAATACCGCTCAATCATCCTTTATGCCACCGAGGCCCAGAAAGCCGCCGCGGAAAAATCCAAGACGGCCGCCCAAGCCCGGCGTTCCGATCCCATTGTCACCCAGATCGTACCCTTGCCGGAGTTCTTTCCCGCCGAGGAATATCACCAGCACTATTTCGCGAAGAATCCCACCGCGGGTTATTGCCGGGTCGTCATCCGGCCCAAGGTGGCCAAGCTCCAGAAGGAAGGCGTGATTTCGGAGTAGGCCGCGCGGGGACATCGTGGCGGCGCCCAATGCCGGATTGGCCGCCGCTTGAAAATGCCGGAATCCTGACTAACCGGTAAGTACCATGAAGAAACTATGCGGAGTCCTGACCCTGTTTTTGTGCGCCACAGTGGCGGCGTGGGCGGCCGGAAAATACCCGGGCATCTCCCAGGAGGCACTCAAGCAGGCAATTGCAGACAAGTCGGTCGTGCTGCTGGATGTGAACGGCAGCGACAGCTTCAAGGCTGGCCACATCCCCGGCGCGATCGACTATGCGGTCTGCAAGGACCAGCTGGCCGATCTGCTCCCGGCCGACAAGCATGCGCTGATTGTCGCGTATTGCGGCGGGGAAATGTGCACGGCCTACCAGGCGGCGGCCGAGGCCGCGGAAAAGCTTGGCTACACCAACGTGAAGCACTTCTCGCCCGGCATCAGCGGCTGGCGGAGTTCCGGCGAGAAGGTCGAGCCGGGCTCGTGACCCGCTTTGGGACGATCCGGACCGGATGCGATGACCGCCGGCAGCGTTGGGTCCTATAACGACCGCAGGAGAATGCCGGCGAGTTCGTCATGGGCGAGCGGCAGTGGGTTGGCCTTCATGCTGCTGGCCTGAGCGGCTTTTTCGACCAGGGTGGCGACATGCTCGGAGCCGACGCCGTAGGCGCTCAGCCCGGGGATCTGCAATTCGTCGACCAGGGCCCGCACCCAACGGACGCCGTCCTCGGCGGTGGCGGTGGCATCGCCGGTGAGGAAACCGGCCACGGCGGCATAACGCCGCCGGATGCCATCGCCGGAGGGCCGCGCCTGCGCGGCCCGCAGATTGGCTTCCATGACCTGGGGCAGCAACGCGGCGCACACCGCTCCGTGCGGCGCGGGGAACATGCCGCCAATGGGCGCGGCGAAACCATGCACCGCACCCAGACCGGCGTTGGCCAGCGCCAGGCCGCCGCAGAGACTGGCGAACGCCATGTCCTCGCGGGCGGCGGCATTGTGGCCATCATGACAGGCCGGGCGCAGTGCGCGCGCCGCCCGCCGGATGCCTTCGGCGCAGAGCCCGTCGGTGAGCGGATTCGCCCGGCACGAGACCAAGGGCTCGATCAGCTGCGTGAGCGCGTCGAGACCGGTGCTGGCGGTCAGCGCGGAGGGCAGGTCGGAGGTCAGCTCGGGATCGACCAGCGCCAGCCGGGGCAACATCAGCGGGCTGCGCAGGCTGACCTTGATTTGCTGCGCCGGCACGCCGAGAACGGCATTGCGGGTAACCTCGGCGCCGGTGCCGGCGGTCGTGGGAATCGCGATGCAAGGCGCGGCGGGTTGCGTGAGCGGCTGTGCGCGACCGACAACCTCGAGATAGTCAAGAAGGTCGCCCGGGTTGGTGAGAAGCGCCGAGACGGCCTTGGCCGTATCCAGCGGACTGCCGCCGCCGAAACCGATGACAAGGTCGCAGCCGGCGGTCCGGGCCTGTGCCGTTGCGGTGATGACGGCGCCGGTCGTCGGCTCGCCAGTCAGGGAGAAGGGGGTGGCGGCGACGCCCTCGGCCGCCAGCAGGCCGAGCAGTTTTTCCGCGCGGCGCGGATCGCGTCCGGTCACCACGAAGGCGTGGCGGCCAAACGCCCGGGCGGCGGTGCCGGCTTCGCGCAGCGCGCCGGGGCCGAAGACGATGCGGGCGGTGGTGGCGAATTCAAAGCGCATGAGATTTTGGCTGCGCCAAAATCCCTATTGGAAGGGCGCTTTCCAAGGAAGGCAAATTGCCCGGCGTGCTGTCTGGCGGCCTTACCAGTCTGAGTCCGGCGGGAAGAGACTGGCAAATTTCACGCTCGTGCGGGTCCCGGCCATCAGCGGGGCCACGGTGTCGCGCCACGCCTGGTAGTGCGCGGTCTCCTTGTGCGCGGCCGGCGCGGCGGGGGTGCGGTAGGCCTCGACGAGAACAAAGCGCGCGGGATCGTCGGCCTGCTGGGCGACGTCGAAGCGGGCGATGCCCGGCTCGCGCAGGCTGGCGCGGGCATTGGCGAGCGTCGCGGCCTTGAAAGCTTCGACGCATTCGGGTCTTACATGAACGTGGACGTGGACTACGAGCATAAGCAGATGGATTCTGGACGGATCGATAGCTCTGCTCCCACCTCCTGTCGAAACTGATATTCAAAAAAAATGGCCCCGTGACCGCAGGCAGACTTGACCTGCGAGGGGCTGCTCGCAGCATGGACCGTGCGCTTGCGGCAAGGGTCGCAGCGTTGCTTGAACCCCTTACTCCCATGCACTGGAAGATCAAGATTCTGGAGAACCACAGCGGGGAAATTGGTGAAGCAGTCGAGCACGAGGATCACCTGATCGAGGCGGAGGAATACCACTACGATCAGGGTCAGGTGTTGGAAGTCGCCGTCCACCGGACGGCCGACGAACCCTGGCACATTTTCACCGACCTCGACTCGGGCCATCGCTTCAAGATCCCGCCGGCGAAATACTGCAAGATCGACTGAGGATTCTCCAGAATCCCAGCCCCACCGCGCACGGCCCTTCTGCCGCGGGCCGTGGAGAATTACAATTCACCCAGCAACGGCGGCATGGGGCAGCCAAGCGAATCGGCAAAGGCGCGGAGCAATTCCCCCTCCTTGGCGTGGATCTGGTTGTCGTGACTCACGGTGTGGGCGCAGGCAAGGAGCAGGCGCTGTTTGATCGGGAACGAGGCGCCGGTGAGCTTGTCGAGCGAAGCGTCAACCGGTGCGAATGCGCATGCTTCGGGGTTCAGCAGTGAAAGCTTCGTTTCAATGAGCTTGATCTGGCTGGTTCCGTTGCGGAAGGCAGCCTCGGCGGCCTGGCGATCGGCTTCCACGGTGCCGTCGGCCTGCTCGGGTCCCTGCATGGCGCCAGCCCAGGCCAGGGCGGAAAGGAGCACGGCAATCTCGTCCACCACCGCGTTAAACGAATAGATCTGCGTCGGGGCCACGGCCGGCGCGCCGGCGACCGTGAGATGGCGGAGCAGCACCTTCTGGAGGGCATACTCGAAATAGGACAGCTGCCGGTCAGCCTCGATCAGCGCCTGACAGGTGGCGGCAAAGGCGGAAAGCCCGGTAGGCGGCAGTTGGCGCAGCGCGGACAGGGCCAGTTGCGCCAGCGGGAGTTTTGCGTCGATGGCCAGCCGGGCGAAGTGCGGCAGCAGCTCCCGGACGAGACCGGCCGCTTCGCCGCCGGCGCGGGACTCGAGGAGGGCAGTCTGTTTTTCGCCGACCGCATCACGCTGCTCGATCAGCAGGCCGTAAACCACGGCGGGCGCTTCGCGGGGGACGCGGGCGGCGTCGCGCAGCCGCACGGGGATGGCATCAAGCACATCCCGGGCGTGCGCCACGTGCTGCGGAGTGATGCTGCCGATCTGGGCCATGACGACGGCGGGTGCGAGCCCAATGGCGTGTCTCGGTGAAGGGGGCGGCACGCTCGCCGGGGTGTTGTAAGCGCGCTGCACGGCCACCTCCGGCGGGAGCGGCGGAGGGCCATAACCCACGCTTTGAAAACTCTCCTTGCGCACATCGACAACTTCGTCCGGCTGGTAGTACCGGCCATCCCACTGCGGATCAATGGCCCGGATGCGCAGATCGAGGGGCGGGTGGGTGGCCCAGAGGCCGTCAAGCAGCATGGAATCAAAACCCTGGGCGAAGAAGAAGTGGCCGATCTCCGTGGCCTTGTCGGTGGCGAGATGCGAACCGAGCGCATAGCCGCCGATTTTGCGCAGCGCGCCGACGATGCCGCCGGGATTGCGCGTAAACTGGACGGACGAGGCGTCGGCGAGGAATTCGCGCTGGCGTGACACCGCGGCCTGGATCAGCCGCCCGAAAAAATAGCCGACGTAGCCGACGATCATGAGCGCGAGGCCGATGGCGATGATGACAAGCACGCCGCCTCCTCCGCCGCGTCCCCGGCCGCCGCTGACCCGGCCGCGGGCGAAGCCGCGCAAAATGCCGCGGCCGATGAGTCCAATCACGAGAATGCCGAATACGGTGGCGGCGAGCTTCACGTTCAGCCGCATGTCGCCGTTCAGGATGTGGCTGAATTCGTGGGCAATCACGCCCTGCAACTCATCGCGATTGAGCTTCTCGACCGTGCCGCGGGTGACGGCCACCACGGCGTCGCTGGTGGTGAGGCCGGCGGCAAAGGCGTTGAGGCTAGGTTCATCGTCCAACACATACACGGCCGGGACCGGCACGCCCGAGGCGATGGCCATCTCCTCGACGACATTGAGGAGGCGGCGCTCGTTGAGGTCGGTGGTGCGCGCATCCACTTGCCGGCCGCCGACGCCCTCGGCCACCACGGCGCCGCCACCGCGAAACTGCGACCATTTATAGAGCGAGGCGAAACCGACGACGGTCAGCGTGCCCGCAGCGACGGCGAGCAGCACCGACGGATCGATCCATTGAAACTCGTAATCCGCGGTGGCCGGCCGCGCGTGTGCCCAATGCAGGAGGAACATCGCCGCGAGGTAGCTGAGGAGGATGGTGCCGAGCACGGCGAGGCCGAAGAGCACAACGAGGCGCGTGGTGCGCTTGCGGGCGTGTTCCTGGGCCTCAAAGAAGTCCATGTGCCGTTACGGCAGAAGCGAGCTTGCGCGCACGGGGGGAATTCGCCGGCCAGCAGGCTCCTGCTGCTTCCGATCCTACGTAAACTTCACCTTCGGTGCTTCGCGCTGGGCCTGGTCCTCGACCTGGAAAAGCTGGGCATCCGTGAACCCGAACATGCCGGCGAAGATGACGTTGGGGAAGGTCTCGCGGGTGGTATTGTAGATCATGACGGCGTCATTATAGGCTTGGCGGGCAAACGAGACCTTGTTCTCCGTCGAGGTGAGCTCCTCGCTGAGCTGCATCATGTTCTGGTTGGCCTTGAGGTCGGGATATTGCTCGGCGACGACCATCAGGCGCGACAGCGCCCCGGCCAGGCCGGTCTCGGCACCCACCAGGCTTTTGACCGCGGACGCATCGGCGGGATTGGCGGCAGCGGCCTGCGAGGCGGCGAAGGCGATGTTACGGGCCTTGATGACATTCTCGAGCGTCTCGCGTTCGTGCTTGAGATAGCCCTTGGCAATCTCGACCAGATTCGGGATGAGATCGTAGCGACGCTTGAGCTGAACGTCGATCTGGGCGAAGGCGTTCTTGAAACGGTTGCGGAGGGCGACAAGCCGGTTGTAGATGCCGACCACGAACAGGGCCAGCACGACAATGGCGGCGAGGAGGACAAGCAGAACGATGAGGGCAATGCTCATGGGGGAGTGAGGTTGGAAGCGGTGAACTTTCGCGGGGAATTTAGGTCAAAGGTGGCAATCGAGGCGAGCCTGAACCCGTTACACCGCCCCGGCTTATTTGTAGGCTCGGGCGGGCTTGCCTCGCCCGAGCGCGCCGCGCAACCTCCCAGACGCATGCACCGTCCGATGTCGCATTTGCTGCTTGCCGCGCTGGCAGTCTGGGCCCTGGCCACGGCGGTGACACGCGGCCAGAGCACCGCGCCGCCGAATCTGACGATCCCGGCCGATCCTACGCCCACAGCGCCGCTGATGCGGGCCGGCGAAGCGGCAGCGGCGCCGGGCGGCTGGATCGTGCGCGAAGCGGCGGCCACGCGGGCCCTGCAACTCGGATTCTCGCCGGCGGCGGCGGCGCTTTTGCGGGAGCTGCTGGAATCGCCGGAAACTCCCGGGGCAGCGAAGAACCGCCTGCTCCTGGAGCTGGCCGGAGCGCTGCTCGACCAGGGACGGCTGGCGGACGCCCAGCAGGCGCTCGACCGGTTTCAGGGGCTGCGCCCACCGGCTTATCATCTGCGCCAGGGGCTGATCGCGGCCCATCAACATCAACTCGACCCGGCGCGCACGGAGGCAGCCCAGGTGCGGGTGGAGGAACTGCCGCCGGCCGAGCGCGGCTGGTTCTATTTTCTCGAGGGCATGATCGCGGAGGGCGGCGGCGATCTCGGCCAAGCCCAGACGGCCTATGGTCAGGCGGTCAATGCGGCCGTCTCGGACCTGCAGCGGGCCCGCTTTCTGCTTGAGCGCGAAAAGGCCAAGCTGCTCTTCAGTCAGGCCACCGACCAGCAGGCGGCGATGCTGGCGCGCAACGTCGAACGTTATCAGGGGCAAAAAGTCGGCTATTCTTTCGCCCGGCAGTACGCCACGGTGCTCGATGCCCTGAACCGCAAGCCCGAGGCGGTGACGCTGTTGCAGCGGCAGCTGCAGCTTTTGCCCGGAGAAGAGCGCCAGGAACTCGACGACATGCGGTTGCTGCTGGGGCTCATTGCCGGCGCGGAGAGCGGGGTGGGTCGCAATGCGTTGTCCGGTCTGCTGGACGGGGCGGTGAGTCGCGAGCCCCAGCGCATGGCGTTGCAACTCCTGGCCCGCGCCAGCGGCGCGGCGCGATCGGAATTCCGGGTGAAACTCGACCAGCTGATCGCGGCGCCGGCGCCGCATCCGATCCTGGAGGATTTGCTGGTGTTCCGCGCGCAGGTGGCGCTGGCGGAAAAAAACTACGGCCGGGCGGAGGAGGATGCGAAGACACTGCTGGAGCGTTTCCCGGGTTCGCAGCTCAAGGCGCAGGCGCTCGGCGTGCTGACGGGCGTGGCCTGGGAACTGCGGCGCTACCGCACGGCGGCCGACTATGCGGCGCAACTGCGGGCCGAACTGCCGGCCGGCGACATGCGGGCTCAGCTCGGCGTGCTGGTGGCGGACGCGGATTTTCGCGCCGGGGATTTTAAAAATGCCGCCGACGCCTATGGTTCAGCCCAGCGGGAGCCGCCGGTGGCGGTGGCGCCGGGCGTGCTGTTGTTCCAGCGGGTGCTTTCGGAAATCAGCGCCGAGCGACTTGACGCGGCGCAGGCGCTGCTCGACGGGGCGGCGGTGACGGCGGGCGTTGACGCGGTGAGTCGCTGGCAGGCGGAATGGAACCTTGCGCGGGCGCTGCAGGTGCGCGGGCAGACCGCGGAGGCGCTGAAACGGGTGGCCCGGCTGGTCAGTGAGCCGGATGCGGCCGCGCTGCCGCCCGATCTGCGGGTGCGCATGGCTTGGCTGCAGGCGCGGCTGGCGTTCGAAGCCGGTTCGCCGGCGGAGGCGATCCGGCTCGTGGACGGGCTGCAGGCGCGGCTGGCCTCGCCGGCCATGGCGACCTTGCCGGCCCCGCTCAAGACCGATGTGGCCAGCACCAGCGTCCTGTTGAAGGCCCAGGCGCTGCTGGCAACCAACCACGCGCGGACCGGCGCCGGACAGGAGGGTCTCGAACTGCTGAAAAAGTTGCGCGCCGATTACCCGAAGAGCGATGCGGCGGTTTATTCGTTCATCGCCGAGGCAGCCTATTATTCAGCGCGCAACGAGATCGTCGAGGCACAGCGTCTGCTGACCAAGCTGGCCGACGACTACCGGGACAATCAGTACGCGCCGTTCGCGCTGTACGAAGCCGCGCTCAACGCCGAGCGGCGCGGCCAGGACAATTATTATGAGGACGCCTACCGGCTCATTGAGCGGCTGGTCACCGAGTATCCGCGGAGCGAGCTGGTGTTCTATGCGCGGTTGAAGCAGGGCGACCTGCTGCGCAAGCTCAACCGCTTCGCCCCCGCGCAGCGGGTCTACGAGCTGCTGGTCAACGATTTTGCCCCGCACCAGGATGTCCTGCTGGCGCAACTGGCGCTGGCTGACTGCCATTACGCGCAGGCGGTCAGCGATCCCTCGCATGGGGAAAGTGCGGCCGCGATCTACGAGCGGCTGCAGGACCTGCCGCAGGCGCCGGTCGACCTGCGGGTTGAAGCAGGCTTCAAACATGGTTACGCCCTGGCCAAGCGCAGCAATGCGGACCGGGCGCAGGCCACGTGGATGCTAGTAATGAACACCTTTCTGCTCGATCCCACCCGGGCGGCCGAACTGGGGGCCAAGGGGCGCTACTGGATGTCGCGCGCCTTGCTGGAGCTGGGCGATCTTTACGAGAAGGAGGCCAGACTGGAGCAGGCGCGGAAGGCTTACGAGCTGTTGCTCCAGCAGAAACTGCCGGGCGGAATGCTGGCGCAGCAGCGGCTGATGCGATTCCAGTCCGGGAAGGGTGGCGGCGAGGGCGAATCAGAGTGAAGGCATCCCATGGACGAAGTCTCGGCCAGCAGCGCCGAACCAATACCGGCGGACGGGAACGCCCCGTCCCGGTCTCTTTGGCGTTTACGATCCGGGCCAAAGCAGGACATAGTCACCGGCAACCATGACGGGCCTGGATTTCAGTCTATTCACCAGCGGCGGACCGATGATGTGGGTGCTGCTCGCAATGAGCCTCGCCGGCACGCTGCTTTTCATCGAGCGGCTGCTGTACCTGCACCGCGGGCAGATTCGCTCCACGGCGTTCGTTGGCGGCATCAGGAACATCCTGGCCAAGCGGCGATTGCTGGAAGCGCTGACCGTCTGCGAGGAGACTCCCGGCCCCGTGGCGGCGGTTGTGAAGGCGGCGCTGCTGCACGCCGACGACGACGAACTGAAGATGCGGCTGGCGGTGCAGGAGGCGGCGCTGGTCGAGATTCCCGTGCTGGAGCGGCGGCTGGGTTCGATCGCGGCGATCGCCCAGGTGGCGCCGCTCGTCGGACTGCTGGGCACGTTGCTGGGCATGATCACGACGTTTCACGCCTTTATGCAGGGCGGCAATTATGCCACGGCGAACGCCTTGGCGGGCGGCATGTGGCAGGCGCTCCTCAGCACCGCCGGCAGCCTCATTGTCGCCATCCCCGGGCATCTGGCCTACCATTTTCTCAGCGGCCGGGTGCGCGCCATCGTGCGCGACGTGGAATGGGCGGGCAATGAGATCATGAAGTACCTGCTCGTGGAGTACCGGAACCTCCCGGCAAACGGCAACGGCAGCGCGGCGGCCGGGTCGCAGGGCAAACCATGATCACGCGTCCGCTGGATCTCGCCTCGAGACTGCGGCGGCCGCCGCGGAGTTTTGACGCGCTGTTGCTCGTCAACGCGGCGCTGCTCGTTTTGTTTTTCCTCCTGTTTGGTTCGCGGTTTGTGCTCGCCCCCGGCTTGGGCGTGAATTTCAAGCTGCCGGAAATGCGGGGAGCGATGGAAGGCGCGGCGCGGGCGACCGTCGTCATCAGTGTGCCTCGTTCGGATATGGTGCTGGTGGAGGACGGCATGTTCAATTATGCGCAACTGCGCGACTGGCTGCAGAAACGTGCCCGCAACGAGAAGGGACTGGTGTTGCTCGTGCGTGCCGACCGACGGGTTCCCTCGGAGGACATGGGTGTCATCGCGGAAATGGCTGTGCAGGCCGGTTTCGCCGGCATCCAATGGGCCATGGAGCCGGTGCGCGGGGAAGCCACCAGCGGACACTGAGGCCGAAGAGGGACACGGACATGTCGACGCCAACCAAGCGACGCCGGGCCGGGTGGTGGGTGGCGGGATTGACGGTCGTTTTTGCCGGACTGGGGTTTGCCCTGCTGTTTCGGCCGCTGGGTCAACGTGGGAACACCACATCGCCGGTCGCAGCGGCCACCGCCGCCGTCAATATCACGCGTCTCGACGAAGGGATGGGCGACCGGTTTTTGCGGGAACAAGCCACCCTTTTTGACCCGACTCCGCTCTTCCTGCCGACCACCTGGAACACGAACCAACAGCCGCTTCCCGCCGCCGTGCAACGCCAGCCCGGACAGGTATTCCGCACTTTTGCCCCCAAACTCATGTACGATGAAGCGGAACTGGCACTCCCGGTCGGATCGATGTCCTCCCTGCCGAAGCGGCCGGCAGATCTGCTCAAGGAACCCTCGCATGATCCGTTTCTCGGATTTGACCGGGAGGATGTGCCGCTGAGCTCCCCGGCCCCCCGACAGGGATTTATCGAGGTGCGCGAGACCGGCAGCGGCGAAATGGTGCTAGCCTGCCAGCTGGATGGTCCGGTGGCACTGCCGGCTGGCCGGGACTGGCAACCGGCGGAATTTCTGGTCGCGGTCACCGCCGCCGGGCTGCTGGGACGGCCGGTGGACACCGCCAGTTCCGATGTCGAGGAGGTGGATGCATTTTTTCGCGACTATCTGGCGAAAACCCTTCATTTGGGAGAGCGTTTGCCGCCCGGCATTTACCGGGTGGTCGTCGGGCCGTGAATCAGGCCGCCGGGCCGTATTTTACGTCTGGAGGGAACAGGGCCGGCGTGAACCGCAAAAATGAGCAAAGATTACAGTTGACGGCTAAAAACCCGTTGTTCACGTTCAACCCTTCTTTCCCTTTCTGGCCTAGCCTTGGTCTGCCCAGATAGCTCAGTCGGCAGAGCACGTCCTTGGTAAGGACGGGGTCGCCGGTTCAAATCCGGTTCTGGGCTCCAGGTCAAACGTCGGCGGCTTCTCCGACGCTAAACCAGAAGTCAACCATCTAACCCAAACGTCTCTCTCACATGGCTAAAGGTACATTCGAACGCACAAAACCGCACGTGAACGTCGGCACGATCGGCCACATTGATCACGGCAAAACGACGCTGACGGCTGCGATTCTGGCCGTCCAATCGAAGAAAGGGCTGGCTGAAGTCAAAGCGTATGCGGACATCGCCAAGGGCGGCACGGTGCGCGACGCCACCAAGACCGTCACCATTGCGGTGGCCCACGTGGAGTATCAGACGGAAAAGCGCCACTACGCGCACGTCGATTGCCCCGGACACGCCGATTTCGTCAAGAACATGATCACCGGCGCGGCGCAGATGGACGGTGCCATTCTTGTCGTTAGTGCGGCGGATGGACCCATGCCTCAGACCCGGGAGCACATCCTGCTCGCTGGCCAGGTCGGCGTGCCGAAGATCGTCGTGTTCCTCAACAAGGTCGACCTGCTCGAGGACAAGGAACTCCTCGATCTCGTGGAGATGGAGATCCGCGAGCTGCTCACCAAGTACAATTTCAACGGCGACAAGACAGTCATCATCCGCGGCTCGGCTACTGCGGCCCTTGCGGGGAAACCGGAAGGCATCGAGGCGATCGGCGCGCTCATGAACGCGATCGACACGGAGATTCCCGAGCCGATGCGCGAAATCGACAAGCCGTTCCTCATGTCGGTCGAGGACGTGTTCTCGATCACCGGCCGCGGCACCGTGGCCACGGGCCGCATCGAGCGCGGCGTATGCAAGGTCGGCGACACCGTGGAAATCGTCGGCCTGCGCGACACGACCACCACCGTCGTCACCGGCGTCGAGATGTTCCGCAAGATGCTCGACCGGGGGCAGGCGGGCGACAACGTCGGCGTGCTGCTGCGCGGCATTGAAAAGGAGGGCATTGAGCGCGGCCAGGTCGTCGCCGCTCCGAAGTCGATCACACCGCACAAAAAGGCCAAGGCCGAGATTTACGTGCTCAGCAAGGAAGAGGGTGGCCGGCACACGCCGTTCTTCAACGGCTACCGGCCGCAATTCTACTTCCGCACCACCGACGTCACGGGTGTCATCCAGCTCCCGCAGGGCGTCGAGATGATCATGCCGGGTGACAACATCAACCTCACCCTGGAGTTGATCGCTCCCATCGCCATGGAGAAGACGCAAAAGTTCGCGATTCGCGAAGGCGGCCGCACCATTGGCTCGGGGCGGATCACGGAGATCCTCGAATAGCCCTTCACCAACGCTTTACGGCGTGCGCCGAGGCCCCGCTCCCGGGACCTCGGCGGCGTTGTCTAACAAGAGAAAGAGAATCATCACGGAGGGCAGTAGCTCAATTGGTAGAGCAACGGTCTCCAAAACCGTCGGTTAGGGGTTCGAGTCCCTTCTGCCCTGCCAAGCCACGACGCATATGAAAAATCCATTCCGCGCCACCCGCATCTTTGCCGGGGAAATATACGCCGAGCTGCAAAAGGCCTCCTGGCCCACGCGGCAGGAGCTGTGGGACTCGACGGTCGTCGTGATCGTGGCGTCCCTGCTCCTCGGTCTGTTCACCAGCATCACCGACTTTTCCCTGTACCAGTTCGTGGATCTCTTCACGAAGCTCGCCAGCTAATTTCCCGCATGTCCGCTCCGATATCAGCGCCGCCCGGCGCCCAGTGGTTCGCCTTGCACACCCTTTCGGGCCAGGAACCGAAGGTGAAGACCTACATCGAGAAATTCAAGGCGGCCGAGGAGCTCGACGATTTTATTTTTGAGGTATTGCTGCCCACGGAGACTGTTTCGGAGGTCAAGGCAGGGAAGAAATCCAGCAAGGTCCGCAAGCTCTACCCCGGTTATGTGTTCATCAGCATGCGGCTTTATGATGAAAACGGCCTGGTGATGAACAAGCCGTGGTACTTCGTGAAGGAGGCAGCCGGCGTGATCGGGTTTGTCGGCGGCGATCATCCGGCAGCGCTCCGCCAGACCGAGATCGATGAGATCAAATCCCGCATTGAGGCGGCCACCGGCAAAGAAGTGCCCAAGGTGCAGTACGAAATCGGCGAGGAGGTCAAGATTACGGACGGGCCCTTCCTGAATCTCAACGGTCGCATCGACGAAATCGATCCCACCCGCGGCAAGCTCAAGATTTCCGTCTCCATTTTCGGCCGGTTCACGCCGGTCGAGCTCGAATATTGGCAGGTGCAGCGCATCACCGACTGACGCCGGCCTCGCTGCCATCGCTCCCTAACCCATTTCGTCAGACCACCATGGCCAAAAAAATCCAGGGCTACATTCGTCTCCAGCTGCCGGCTGGCGCGGCCAACCCGGCGCCGCCGGTCGGCCCCGCGCTCGGCGCGCAAGGCGTCAATATCATGGCGTTTTGCAAGGAGTTCAACGCCAAGACCAAGGACCAGGCTGGCATGATCCTGCCGACCATCATCACCGTCTACGCGGACAAGAGTTTCAGTTTCATCCTGAAGTCGCCGCCGGCTTCCGTCCTGCTCAAGAAGGCGGCCAACATCGCCAGCGGCTCGGCCAAGCCCAATCAGGACAAGGTCGGCAAGGTCACCCGCAAACAGCTGGCTGAGATCTACAAGATCAAGGCCAAGGACCTCAACGCCAAGAGCGAGGAGGCGGGCATCCGCATCATCGCCGGCACCGCGCGTAACATGGGTCTGGAGGTCGTCGACTGAACTTCGTCCGCCAACCGAACGAACCAACCACTCACCGCGGGAGTCCCGCCCGGGACGTTCGCACCGCAAGGAGTCATTGATGGAAAAAAAGAGCAAACGCTATCGCAGCGCCCTGCAGGCCGCTGATCTCACCAAGGAGTATCCGCTGAAAGATGCGGTGGACATCCTCGCCAAATTTCCCAAGGCCAAGTTCGACGAGACGGTCGAACTTTCCTTCCGCCTCGGCGTCGATCCCTCCCAGGGTGACCAGATGGTGCGCGGCACCACGCCGCTGCCCAACGGCACCGGCAAGAAGGTCCGCGTGCTCGTCTTTACCGACAATCCCAAAGCGGCGCTGGACGCCGGCGCCGACCATGCCGGCTTGCAGGACCTGATGCAGAAAATCCAGGAGGGCTGGCTCGATTTTGACGTCGCGATCGCCACCACCGAGGCGATGAAGACCGTCCGCACTATCGCCCGGGTGCTGGGTCCCAAGGGTCTGATGCCCAATCCCAAGTCGGGCACCGTGACCGACGACATTCCCGCTGGCATCAAGGCGGTCAAAGCCGGCCGGGTGGAGTTCAAGATGGACAAAGCCGCCAATATCGGGGTGGGCATTGGCAAGCGTTCGTTCGCTCCGGCGCAGATCCTGGAGAACGCCGCCGCCGTCCTGGAGGCGGTGGGCAAGGCCAAGCCGTCTTCCTTCAAGGGCCGCTACATCCTCACCCTGGCGCTTTCCTCGAGCCAGAGCCCCGGCATCCGCATCGCCGGCAACGAATACAGCAAATATTGAACCGGAGCGCCACCCATGAGAGTTGAGAAGAAATATCTGATCGAGGAGGTGGCCGGCCACCTCAAGAAATCCGACTATGTCATCCTGGCGAACTATGACAAGATGACCGTCGCCGATGTGTCCGAACTCCGGCGGCGTCTTGCCGCCCACAACGCGGAGTTCCACGTCGTCAAGAACAGCTCGCTGCGCGTGGCCGCCCAGGCGCTGGGCCTGCCGAATTTCGACAGTGCGCTGATCGGCCCCACCGCTGTCATTGTCGGCGGCAAGAATTCGCCTGGCGTCGCCAAGGTCATTCGCGACTTCATCAAGGAGAAGCAGAAGATCGTGGTGAAAGCCGGGGTGCTCAGCAACAAGTTAATCTCCACCAGGGAGATCGAGAAGCTGGCTGAGCTGCCGTCGCTCGACACGCTGCGCGCGCAGTTGCTCGGCTTGCTCAACCAACCCGCGGGCATGTTCGTGCGCGTGCT
Source organism: Opitutaceae bacterium (assembly GCA_028688225.1). GTDB lineage: Bacteria > Verrucomicrobiota > Verrucomicrobiia > Opitutales > Opitutaceae > Fen-1467. The sequence continues at coordinate 48,283 of JAQTYQ010000011.1, forward strand.
CAACGCCGTCCCGCAGGGCGTCGTCAACGTCCTCCAGGCCAAGGTGCGCGCCGCGGAGGAGAAGCAATAACCAATCACAACCACTTTCCCGGCTCCGGTGGCCCGTTGCGGGCCGCCGTCCACGGAAAACAACATCAATCGCCGCAGGCTAGGGGACACGTCTCTTAAACGCACTTCCGGTCCGAAGTCGCTAGTCCGCGGCAAGAGATCACCATGAGCAACATCACCAAGGAACAAGTCATCGAGTGGCTTTCCAGCCAGTCGGTCCTCGAAATCGCCGGTCTTGTGAAAGACCTCGAGACCAAATGGGGCGTTTCCGCCGCCGCGCCCGTTGCGGTGGCCGCCGCGCCTGCCGCCGGTGCCGCCGCCGCACCCGCCGCCGAGGAGAAGACCGAATTCACCGTCGTCCTCGTCGAGGCCGGCGCCAACAAAATCGGCGCCATCAAGGAGGTCCGCGCCATCACCGGTCTCGGCCTCAAGGAAGCCAAGGATCTGGTGGAAGGTGCGCCCAAGCCCGTCAAGGAGGGTGCGTCCAAGCAGGAGGCGGAGGAGATCAAGAAGAAGCTCGAAGCCGCCGGCGCGAAGGTCGAGCTCAAGTAACCGGCGCTTGGCGATCCATACCGCACAGCATCCATGTATTGCGGGACAGGCCGTGTTGATCCGCGGCCTGTCTCTTGTCTTTCCCTCAATCCGTTCTTTTTTGCCGCGACGGCCTGTCACGGGTCGCCGCGTCCGCACGCCGTCCTCATTTAATTAACCGGGAGTATCCATGGCCGACCGCAATCACGCCGAACGCATCAACTTCGGTAAGCTCAAAGAAGTCATCCAACCGCCGAATCTCATCGAGATTCAGATCAATTCCTATCTCGACTTCCTGCAGAAAGGCGTGCCCGACAAGCAGCGGAAACCCCAGGGGCTTGAGGCGGTGTTCCGCGAGGTCTTCCCGATCGAATCCTACGACGGCCGCCTGGTCCTCGAATACGTTGCCTATACCATCGGTGATCCCAAGCACTCCGAGATCGAGTGCATCCGCGAGGGCATCACCTACGCCGTCCCGCTTTATGTGAAGCTCCGTTTGCGCGAGGAGGACTTCATCAAGGATGAGGAGATCTACATGGGGGACATCCCCATGGTGACCGAGCGCGGCTCGTTCATCATCAACGGTGCCGAGCGCGTGGTTGTCTCCCAGCTGCACCGTTCGCCGGGCATCTGCTTCGAAAAGGATTTTCACGCCAGCGGCAAGGAGCTCTTCGCCTTCCGCATCATTCCCGACCGCGGCACCTGGCTCGAGGTGCAGTTTGACAACAACGACCTGCTGTACGTCTACCTCGATCGCCGCCGCCGCCGCCGCAAGTTTCTCATCACCACCCTGCTCCGCTCCATCGGCTACTCGAGCGACCTCGACCTCCTTCACCTCTTCTATGAGATCAAGGATCTCAAGGTGGCCAAGGCCCTCGACATGGAGAATGTCAGCACGCTCGTGCTCGTCGAGGATGCCATCGACGCGCAGAAGGGTGTCGTGCTGGCCCGCGCCTTCGAGCCACTCACCAAGCAGATCGTGCGCACCTTCGAGAAGCACGAGATCGGCTCCATCCGGGTCATCGACACCTCGGTGGACGATGGCGCGACCATCCGCGCCCTCAAGAAGGACCCGACCCGCAACGAGGAGGAGGCCCTCAAGGAGATCTACAAGCGCCTGCGCCCCGGCGAGCCGCCCACCACGGCCAATGCCAAAGCCCTGCTCAAGCGCCTCTTTTTCGATCCCAAGCGTTACGACCTGAGCCGCGTCGGCCGCTACAAGATCAACCAGAAGCTCGGGCTCAAGGCCGACCTGGAGAACCGCATCCTCACCGCGGAAGACATCATCGTGGCGACCAAGTATCTCGTCCGTCTCAAGCGCGGCGACGGCGTTGTCGACGACATCGACCACCTCGGCAGCCGCCGGGTGCGCACGGTGGGAGAACTCCTGGCCAACCAGTGCCGGGTGGGCCTCTCCCGCACCGAGCGGCTGGTGCGCGAACGCATGACCCTCTACGACCAGAGTGTCGATTCGATCACACCGCAGAAGCTGATCAATCCGAAGGCGCTCACGACGGTCATCCGCGACTTCTTTGCCCGCAGCCAGCTCTCGCAGTTCATGGACCAGATCAACCCGCTCGCAGAGGTCACGCACAAGCGACGCCTCTCCGCGCTCGGGCCCGGCGGCCTCAACCGCGAGCGCGCCGGCTTCGAGGTGCGCGACGTGCATCCCTCGCATTACGGCCGCATCTGTCCGATCGAGACGCCGGAAGGCCCCAACATCGGCCTGATCAATTCGCTCACCGTGTTCTCGCGCGTGAACGAGTTCGGTTTCATCGAGACACCCTATCGCGTCTGCAAGGATGGCCGCGCGACCGAGAAGATCGAGTACCTCACTGCCGACCAGGAGGAGGGCAGGGTCATCGCCCAGGCCAACTCCGAGCTCGACGACAAGGGGCATTTCATCGGCAAGGTCACGGTGCGCCGCGACGGTGAATTTCTCGAGGTGGACTCCAAGCAGGTCGAATACATGGACGTCTCGCCGAAGCAGATCATCTCGGTCGCCGCCGGCATGATTCCGTTCTTGGAGCATGACGACGCCAACCGCGCGCTCATGGGCTCCAACATGCAACGCCAGGGCGTGCCCCTGCTGCAGAACGAGGCGCCGTTCGTTGGCACCGGCCTGGAGGAACGCGTCGCGCGCGACTCCAAGATCGTCGTGGTGGCCGCCGAGGCCGGAATCGTTGCCTCGGTCGACGCCCGCCGGATCGTGATTACCAAGGACGGCGAATTGCCGCGCAATTTCGACCGCAACCCCAAGGGTGACGCCAAGGGCGGGGTCTGCGTTTACGAGCTGCGCAAGTTCATGCGCTCGAATGCCGGCACCTGCTTCAACCAGAAGCCCATCGTCAAGCGGGGCCAGAAGGTGAAGGCGGGCGACGTCATTGCCGACGGCCCCTCCACGGATCGCGGCGAGATGGCTCTCGGCCGCAATGTGCTGGTCGCGTTCATGCCGTGGAACGGCTACAACTTCGAGGACGCCATCCTGATTTCCGAGAAGGCGCTCAAGGACGACATCTTCACCTCCATCCATATCCAGGAATTCGAGGTGACCGCCCGCGACACGAAGCTGGGACCCGAGGAGATCACGCGCGACATTCCCAATGTCGGCGAGGAGGCGCTCAAGAATCTCGACCACAACGGCGTCATCCGTATCGGCGCCGAGGTGAAGCCTGGCGACATCCTGGTCGGCAAGATCACGCCGAAGTCCGAGACCGAGCTCGCTCCCGAGGAAAAGCTGCTCCGCGCGATCTTCGGCGAAAAGGCGGCCGACGTGAAGGATACCTCGCTGGTCGTCCCTTCGGGTTCGGCCGGCATCATCATGGACGTGAAGGTGTCCAGCAGCCGGCTCGACGAGCAGGCCCGGCTCTCGCCCTCCGACCGCCGGCGCCAGGTCAAGCAGATCCAGGAGGATTACAAGACGCAGATGGACAAGCTGCGCGAGGGCCTGACCGAGGCGCTGTCCAACATCCTCCTCGGCGAAAAGATTCCGCTCGATGTGATCAACGGCCAGACCGGCGAGATCATCATCCCGGCCAACCGCAAGATCACCAAGACGCTGCTGCGCAAGCTCGCGGCCGTCTCCAAGCACGTCGAGATCGACCCCTCGCCCGTGAAGATCAAGATCATGGAGATCATCGGCTCCTATCAGGGGAAGTTCGATGAGCTCGAGGGCGACCGCGAGCGCAAGATCGCCGCGATCGAATCCGGCGAGGACTCCGGTTCCGGTGTCATCAAGCAGGTCAAGGTTTACGTCGCCACCAAGCACAAGCTCGAGGTCGGCGACAAGATGGCCGGCCGCCACGGCAACAAGGGCGTGGTGGCGAAGATCGTGCCCGCGGAGGACATGCCCTTCCTGCCGGATGGCACGCCGATCGAAATCTGCCTCAACCCGCTGGGCGTGCCGTCGCGCATGAACGTCGGGCAGGTGCTCGAAACGCACCTGGGCTGGGCGTGCAAAAAGCTCGGCCTCAAGGTCGCCACCCCCGTCTTCGACGGCATCAACGAGAAGAAGGTGCGCGATTATCTCAAGCAGGCCGGCCTGCCCACCTCGGGCAAGAGCGTCCTCTATGATGGACGCACCGGCGAGAAACTCGATCAGGAGGTTGTTGTCGGCTACATCTACATGATGAAGCTCAACCATCTCGTGTCGCACAAGATCCATGCGCGCGCGGTGGGACCGTACTCCCTCGTCACCCAGCAGCCGCTGGGCGGCAAGGCCCAGTACGGCGGCCAGCGCTTCGGCGAAATGGAGGTGTGGGCGCTGGAAGCCTACGGTGCCGCACACACCCTGCAGGAGCTCCTCACCGTCAAATCCGACGACGTCAACGGCCGCACCAAGATCTACGAGTCGCTGGTCAAGGGCGACAACACGCTATCGGCCGGCACGCCCGAGTCCTTCAACGTGCTGATCAAGGAGATCCAGTCCCTCAGCCTCGACATCCGCCTGCAAAAGCGGGATGCGCTCAGCCTTAGTTCCGCCACCGGCTCGTGAGGCCGGGCGTTTTCGCAACCTTTAACGACAACCTGGGAGATATTTCATGAGCACCGAACAAGCAGCCGCCGCCCGCGAAGAGGCCCGCTCGGTCCTTGGCCTCGACGAGAATCCGTTCGACTGCGTTTCGATCACGGTCGCCGCCCCCGACAGCATCCGTTCGTGGTCGCGGGGCGAGGTCAAGAATCCCGAGACCATCAACTACCGCACTTTCAAGCCCGAACCGGGCGGCCTCTTCTGCCAGAAGATCTTCGGCCCGGTGCGCGACTACGAATGCGCTTGCGGAAAATATAAGCGCATCAAGTACAAGGACGTCGTTTGCGATCGGTGCGGCGTCGAGGTCACCATCGCCCGGGTCCGCCGGGAGCGCATGGGCCACATCGAACTCGCGGTGCCGGTGGCCCACATCTGGTTCCTCAAGAGCATGCCGAGCCGCCTCGGCCTCCTGCTCGACATGACCGCCCGCTCCCTCGAGCGCGTCATCTACTATGAGAACTACATGGTGACTGACGCGGGCAAGACGCCGCTGGAGCAGAAGCAGTTGCTCACCGACAACGAGTACCGCCAGGCGCTCGATGAATACGGTGACGACGCTTTCACTGCCAAAATGGGCGCGGAAGCCGTGCGCGACGTGCTGAAAGGCATGGATCTCGCCGCCACGGTGGCCGAGTTGCAGGAACAGATGCGCGCGACGCGCTCCAAGCAGATCAAAAAGAAGCTCTCCAAGCGCCTGAAGGTCATTCAGGGCTTCATTCACTCCAAGGCCCGCCCGGAATGGATGGTGCTTGAGGTGCTGCCCGTCATCCCGCCGGACCTGCGCCCGCTGGTGCCGCTCGAGGGTGGCCGGTTTGCCACCTCCGACCTCAACGATCTCTACCGGCGCGTCATCAATCGCAACAACCGCCTCAAGAACCTGCTACAGCTGAAGACGCCCGATGTCATCATTCACAATGAGAAGCGCATGCTGCAGGAGGCCGTTGACGCCCTCTTTGACAACGGCCGCCATGGCCGCCCCGTGACCGGAGCCGGCAACCGCCCGCTCAAGTCCCTCAGCGACATGCTCAAGGGCAAGCAGGGCCGCTTCCGCCAGAATCTGCTCGGCAAGCGCGTCGATTATTCGGGCCGCTCCGTCATCGTCATCGGCCCCGAGCTCAAGCTCCACCAGTGCGGCCTGCCGAAGAAGATGGCGCTCGTGCTCTTTGAGCCGTTCATCATCCGCCGGCTCAAGGAGCTGGGTTTCGTGCACACCGTGCGCGGCGCCCGCAAGATGATCGAGAAAAAGTCCCCCGAGGTGTGGGACATCCTGGAGGAGGTCACCAAGGGGCATCCGGTGCTGCTCAACCGTGCCCCCACGCTGCACCGCCTCTCGATCCAGGCGTTCGAGCCGATCCTCATCGAAGGCGAGGCCATCCGCATCCATCCGCTTGTCTGCACCGCCTACAACGCCGACTTTGACGGCGACCAGATGGCGGTGCACGTGCCGCTCTCGCTCGAGGCCATCATGGAGTGCAAGCTCCTGATGATGTCGACGAACAACATCTTCTCGCCTTCGAGCGGCAAGCCGATCCTCACGCCCTCGCAGGACATTGTGCTCGGCTCCTATTATCTTACCATCGAGCCGCGCAAGAAGCCCGCCAAAGACCAACGCGTGCCGCTGCTCAGCGGCCTGCAGGAGGTGCTTTATGCCGAGGCCGACGGCGCGTTGCGCAAGCACGACTGGGTCGAGGTCCCGAATCCGGACTATGGCCGCACCACCGTCTACGGCAACAAGGACCGCAAGGTCATCCGCACCACCGTCGGTCGGGTGATCTTCAACCAGATCTGGCCGGCCAGCGTCGGCTTTGTGAACTTCGCGGTGGCGAAGTCCAAACTGGGTGATCTCATCCTCAATACCTACAAGACCGCGGGCGAGACGGCCACGGTCGAGACGCTCGACAAGCTGAAGGAACTCGGCTTTCAGACCGCCTTCAAGGCGGGCATCTCCATCGGCATCGACGACATGATCATCCCGGAAACGAAGAAGGATATCGTCAACGATACCAGGAAGAAGATCGCCGAGGTCGAGAGTCAGTTCAACAAGGGCATCATCACCGAAGGCGAGCGCAAGAACAAGGTCATCGACCTCTGGACCGCCGCCACCGACCGCATCGCCAAGGAGGTGTTTGCCAAACTCGACGCCAACGAGGGCAAGAACGAGGTCAATCCCGTCTACATCATGATGGACTCGGGCGCCCGCGGCAACCGGCAGCAAGTCCGCCAGCTCTGCGGCACCCGCGGCCTCATGGCCAAGCCTTCCGGCGAGATCATTGAGCGTCCGATCCTGTCGTCCTTCCGCGAAGGACTCACGGTGCTCGAATACTTCATCTCCACGCACGGCGCCCGCAAGGGTCTGGCCGACACGGCCCTCAAGACTGCCGACGCCGGCTACCTGACGCGCAAGCTTTGCGACGTCGCCATGGATGTCATCATTGCCGAGGAGGACTGCGGCACGCGCGACGGGGTGTGGAAGAAGGCCATCTACGAAGGCGACGACGAGATCGTCTCGCTGCGCGAGCGCATCATCGGCCGGTGCGCCAGTGACGACGTGGCCAACCCGCTCGATCCGTCCGAGCGGTTGATCCGCTCCGGCGAGCTCATCACCGAGGAGACCGCCCGCAAGATCGAGGACGCCGGAATCGAGCGGGTGAAGGTCATGTCGCCCCTCACCTCGACCAGCCGGTATGGCATTGATGCGAAGTCTTACGGCATCAACCCTGCCACGAACAAGCTGGCCAAGATCGGCGATTCCGTGGGCATCATTGCCGCCCAGTCGATTGGCGAGCCGGGCACGCAGCTCACCATGCGCACCTTCCACATCGGTGGCGTCGCCAGCGCCGGTTTCAAGCAGCCTGAGATCCGGGTCCGTTCCGCCGGCATCGTCCGCTACCGCGGCCTCCGCCTCGTGCAGACGGCCGATGGCGCCAACATCGTGCTCAACAAGACCGGTTCCATCCAGATCGTCGACGAGGAGGACAAGGAGCTCGAGACCTACAACATCGTCATCGGCTCGGTCATTACCGCCGGCGACGGCCAGAAAATCGACAAGGGCCAGGCGCTGGCGCTGTGGGATCCCTACAATGTCCCGGTGCTTTCCGAAAAGGGCGGTTCGCTTGCCTTCAAGGACACGATTCCGGGTGTCACCGTGAAGCGCGAACTCGACGAGTCGACCGGCCGCATTGCGACGGTTGTCATCGAGCACAAGGAGGATCTTAATCCGCAGATCGAGGTGCGCGACAACGCCGGCAAGCCCATTGCCGCTTATTCGATTCCGGTGGGTGCCCAGATCGTCGTCAATGAGGGCGACATCATTTCGCCGGGTGCGCTGCTGGCCAAAACGCCGCGCCAGGCCTCCAAGACCAAGGACATCACGGGCGGTCTCCCGCGCGTGGCGGAGCTGTTCGAGGCCCGCCGGCCGAAGGACGCAGCCGAGATGGCCCGCATCGACGGCGTGGTGAACTTCGAGGGCTCGATCCGCGGCAAGCGCCGCCTCATTGTGAAAAACGACGAGACGAGCCAGGAGGAGGAGCACCTGATTCCCCACGGCAAGCACATCATTGTGCAACCCGGCGACGTGGTGCACAAGGGCCAGCACCTCACCGATGGCGCGGCCGACCCGCACGAAATCCTGGAGATCCTCGGTCCCGCGGCGCTCTATGACTTCCTCATCTCGCAGGTGCAGGAGGTCTACCGTCTGCAGGGCGTGACGATCAACGACAAGCACATCGAAATCATCATCCGTCAGATGCTCCGCAAGGTACGCATCACGGATCCGGGTGACAGTGAATGGTTCTGGGGAGAACAGGTGGACCGGGGCGCGTTTCTCCGCGAGAACCAGCGGATCGAGGAAGCGGGCGGCAAACCCGCCGAGGCCGAGCCGATCCTGCTCGGCATCACGAAAGCCTCGCTGGAAACGGAGAGCTTTATTTCCGCCGCTTCGTTCCAGGAAACCACCCGCGTACTCACCGATGCCGCCACGCTCGGCAAGGTGGACCTGCTCAAGGGCTTCAAGGAAAATGTCATCATGGGTCACCTCATTCCGGCCGGCACGGGTCTCCCGAAGTACAAGCAGTTGCGCATCACGCTGCCCTTTGGGGCGGAGTTGCCTCCCATTGAGGAGAGCAAAGCCGCCAGCGAGGCGGGCTGAGTTTGCGTTTTGGCAAAACCAACCCGAGGCCGCGGACATGCCCGTCCGCGGCCTCTTTTTCTCCATCAACTTGAGCGATTGCCGCAGTTGCGGGGTTACGGAAGCTGTCCCGGCCTTGAGCGGATGGGGCGCCTGCAAAAAAGCCTTGTCATTCATCAAAGCCTGGCCGATTCTGGATATCCCTCCCGCCAAATGACACTAGTTGAGCTTAGCTCCTGGTGTCATGCGCCCGGCCTCCTCCCAGGCCGGGCGCTTTTTTGGGCGGATTGCCCTCAGATATGAAAAGGGTCCCGCCCTCATGAGCTGAATGGAGGGAGCGTAGTTGCGCCTTCCACCGGCGATCGACATTTGCCTGTTGGCTGGGCCGCGTTACTTCGAACCGTGCCCTCCCGCGCAGAGAAGGCATCAGGTCGGCAACGATGATTGGCGGACGGACTGATAGGAGACCGAACTTCCCTTCCGATCTTCTTGATAGGCAGTTTCATTTCGCCTCCGACACACTGCTGCGGGATCTGCGGCTGCGCTCTGTGCCACGAAGCCTGCGACCAAGTTGTAACTTTGGCCTTGCGTTGCGGTGAACGGGCATGCTTTCCTGACCGTCCTTTTTTTCTCTCAACGCCGCGCGTTCTCAGCTTCGGCTGAAGACGCATCCAGGACCGCGAGTTTGGGGGCCAAATCCCAGATTTCGCGGGCCGTCTTTTTTTTCGCGAAAAACGCTTGCCGATGGTGACCCCGCTGGTAGCGTTCGCGACTTTTCCCTCTACATCAGCAATCACTCTCAAGTCTTTATATGCCAACCATCAACCAACTCGTGAGGAAGGGCCGCCGCCAGGTCCGCGCCAAATCGAAGGCGCCGGCTCTGCAGGGCAACCCGTTCCGTCGCGGTGTCTGCGTGCAGGTCATGACCCGTACGCCCAAGAAGCCCAACTCCGCCATCCGCAAGGTGGCCAAGGTGCGCCTCACGAACGGTTATGAAGTCATTTCCTACATTCCGGATGAAGGCCACAACCTCCAGGAGCACTCAATCGTGCTGGTTCGCGGAGGGCGGGTGAAGGATCTGCCGGGCGTCCGCTACCATATTGTACGGGGTACGCTTGACGCGACTGGAGTCGAGAAACGCCGGCGCAGCCGTTCCAAATACGGGGTCAAGCGTCCGAAAGCCGGTGCCAAACCCGCCGCGGCCGCTGCGGCCCCGGCCCCCAGCACCTAAGGAGATTTCTGAGCCATGTCACGCCGTCACAGAGCCGAGAAACGGGAGATCATTCCGGACATTCGTTACAGCAGCCCCCTGGTTGCGCATCTGATCAATGTCATCATGGAGCGGGGCAAAAAGAACCTCGCCCAGCGGATAGTTTATGGTGCGTTTGAACGCGTGAGCGAGAAGCTGGGCAAGGGCGATCCGGTCGATCTGCTCATCGGCGCGCTGGAGAACGCCCGTCCGCGTCTGGAGGTGAAGAGCCGGCGCGTCGGCGGTGCGACCTATCAGGTGCCGGTGGAGATTTCCTACGAGCGGCAGGAGAGCCTGGCCTTGCGCTGGATCGTGGCGGCGGCCACCGAACGCAAGGGGACGCCCATGCCGGAGGCCCTCGCCGCCGAGCTCGTCGACGCTTACAATAACACGGGAACGGTCGTCAAAAAGAAGGAAGACACCCACAAGATGGCCCAGGCCAATCGCGCCTTCGCCCACCTCCGCTGGTAACAGCCTCCTTGCGCATGTCCGTCACGCTCCAGATCGCCACCGATAAAGCCAAGCTGTCGCCAGCCAATGCGCCGCAGCGCCCTGCTCCCATGGAGTGGACCCGCAACATTGGCATCGCGGCCCACATCGATGCCGGCAAAACGACCACGACCGAGCGCATCCTCTATTACTCCGGCGCCGTGCACAAGATGGGCGAGGTGCATGAAGGCACCACGGTCACCGACTGGATGGAGCAGGAACGCGAACGCGGCATCACCATCACCTCCGCCGCCATTTCCTGTGCGTGGATTCCGTCCGTGGGGCCGTTCGCACCCATCAAACACCGGATCAACATCATCGACACACCCGGACACGTTGACTTCACCGCCGAGGTGGAGCGTTCGCTGCGCGTGCTCGATGGTGCCGTCGCCGTTTTCTGTGCGGTCGGCCGCGTCCAGCCGCAATCCGAGACCGTGTGGCGCCAGGCCAACAAGTATCGCGTCCCGCGTCTGGCTTTCGTGAACAAGATGGATCGGGTGGGGGCCAATTTCATGGCCTGCATCGAGGAGATGCGAAAGAAGCTCAGCGCCAATGCCCATCCATTGTTTCTGCCCATCGGCGCCGAGGAGAATTTCCGGGGCCTGGTCGACCTTGTGCAGATGCAGGCCTATTATTTCGAGGAAGACGCCTCCGATCCGCTCGGCCTCACCCCCAAGATCGGGGCGATCCCCGCCGAACTGCTTGCCGATGCCAAGCACTACCGCGAAAAGCTCATTGAGGCCGTGGCGGATTGTGACGACGAGATCGCACACAAGTACCTCGAGGGGGCGGAAATCGGCGTCAACGAGTTGATGGTCGGCATCCGCAAGGCGACGGTCTCGCTCAAGTTCTGCGGCGTGGTCCCCGGATCCGCCTTCAAGAAGAAGGGTGTGCAGCGCCTGCTCGACTGCGTCGTCAACTATTTGCCCAATCCGCTCGATTTGCCGCCGACCAAGGGGCAGACCGGCGATGGGCAGGAGGCCTTTGCCAAGGCGGACGATCGCGGGAAAACCGTGACGCTGGCCTTCAAACTGTGGAGCGATCCGTTTGTCGGCCGCCTGATTTTCACCCGCGTCTATCAGGGCAAGCTCACCAAGGGCCAGTCGGTTTACAATCCGCGCACCCGCCGCAACGAGCGCATTTCGCGCCTGCTGCTCATGCGCGCGATGGACAAGGAGGAGATCGATGTGGCCTATGCCGGCGACATCTGCGCGGTGGTGGGTCTCAAGGACGTCATCACGGGCGACACGCTCTGCGACGACGAGGCCGACATCCGCCTCGAGCCCCCGACATTCCCCGAGCCGGTCATCTCCATGTCGATCGAGCCGAAATCGAAGACCGATCAGGAGAAGATGGGCACCGCCCTCCAGCGGCTGTCAGCTGAGGATCCGACCTTCCGCACTTTCACCGACACCGACACCGGCCAGACGATCATCGCGGGCATGGGCGAACTGCACCTCGAGATCATTCGCGACCGCATGTTCCGCGAATTCAAAGTCGAGGCCGACGCGGGCAAGCCGCAGATCGCCTACCGCGAGAGCATCACCGGCCAGGCCGACGGCGAGGGCAAGTTCATCCGCCAGTCGGGCGGCCGCGGCCAGTACGGTCATTGCAACGTCAAGATCGAGCCGAACCAGAAGGGGAAAGGCATTGAGGTTATCAATGAGATCGTCGGGGGGACCATTCCGAAGGAATACATCAAGCCCGTCACCGAGGGCATCCTCGAAGCCGCCAACAACGGCGTCGTGGCCGGTTTCCCGGTCATCGATTTCAAGGCCCGGATCGTCGATGGTTCGTTCCACGAAGTCGACTCATCGGAACTCGCCTTCAAGATGGCCGGCATCTTCGCGTTCAAGCATGCGATGGCCAAGGCCAAGCCGATTCTCCTCGAGCCGATCATGAAGATCGAGGTCACCGTCCCCGAGGAGTACCAGGGCGACATCATGGGCGACATCAACCGTCGCCGCGGCCACATCCAGGGCATGGAGCAGCGCGAAGGCGCCTGCATCATCACCGCCATGGTGCCGCTTGAGACGATGTTCGGCTACGCCACGGACATCCGCTCGCTTTCCAAGGGTCGCGCCTCCTATTCGATGGAGCCTTCCCATTTTGACCAAGTGCCGGCGCAGCTCCTCACCAAGATCGTTGAAAACTCATCCCGGGCCCCGGCCCGCACCTAAACCCTCGTTCTTTGCCCCGCCATGAAAGGCCAGCGTATCCGCATCAAACTTCAAGGTTTTGACTACCGAGTCATCGACCAGTCGGCCTCGGAAATCGTCGAGACGGCCAAGCGCTCCGGCGCCCGCGTCTCCGGTCCGATCCCCCTGCCGACCAGCATCGAGAAACTCTCGGTCAACCGCTCGCCGCATGTGGACAAGAAGTCCATGGAGCAGTTCGAGGCACGCACCCACAAGCGCCTCATCGACATCATCGAGCCCACCGCCCAGACCGTCGATGAGCTCAAAAAACTGAACCTCCCGTCCGGCGTCGACATTACCATCAACGTTTAACGAACACCTTCTGATAGACAGTTAGCAGCCGGCCGGCGGCTCACCGCTGGCACTTGCTAATGTAGGTCTCTCGAAACGGAACCCTCCACCTACCGCTTAGCCCATGATCGCTACACTTTTAGGTAAAAAGATCGGGATGACGCAGATCTATGACGCAGAAAACGTCTTGATCCCCGTCACCGTGGTCGAAGCCGGTCCCTGCCCTGTGGTGCAGGTGAAGACCGCGGAGAGCGACGGCTACAACGCCGTGCAGCTCGGCTTCGCCAAGAAAAAGGTCAAAAATACCAGCAAGGCCGAGCTCAACCACGCCAAGAAGGCCGGCCTCGCCGAGGCGCCGCGCGCGCTGAACGAAGTACGCCTGGCCGAGGCTCCCGCCGTGAAGCCGGGCGACATCGTCACGGTCACGGCCTTCAAGGAAGGTCAGTTTGTGGACGTCATCGGCGTCTCGAAAGGCAAGGGGTTCCAGGGCGTCGTCAAGAAGCACGGCGTGGCTGGCGGCCCGGCGGCCCACGGCTCCATGTTTCACCGCCGCATCGGTTCCATCGGCATGCGCCAGACCCCCGGTCGCTCGTGGAAGAACCAGTCGATGCCTGGCCATCTCGGCTCGGAACGCTGCACCATGCAGAATCTGCGGGTGGTGAAGGTGCTCCCGGAAAAGAATCTGCTCCTCGTGAAGGGCGCAATTCCCGGCGCGAACGGTGACAGTGTCATCGTCCGTACCGCGATCAAGGGCCAGCCCAAGGCCGCGCAATAACGAACCGGAGATTCCGCAGCCATGAAACTCAAAATTTACAGTCCCGACGGCGCCAAGAGCCGCGAAGCCGATTTCAATATCCCCACCTTCGAGGGCGAGAAGGGTGTCCAGGCCGTCAAGGAGGTCGTCGTGGCCCACCAGGCCAACGCCCGTCTCGGCACGCATTCCACCAAGAAGCGCGGCGAAGTCCGCGGCGGCGGCAAAAAACCCTGGCGGCAGAAAGGCACCGGCCGCGCCCGGGCTGGCTCCATCCGCTCGCCCTTGTGGGGCGGCGGTGGCGTTGTGTTCGGCCCCAAGCCGCGCGACTATTCCAAAAAGATCAACGCCAAGGTGAAGGCGCTGGCCTTCAGTCGCGCCCTTTTCGATCGCGCGGTGGCCGGCGATCTCGACGTCATCGAGAAATTCGAGGCCAGCCCGGTGAAGACCAAGGTCATGAACCAGGTGCTCACCCGCATCGCCCCCCGGGGCAAGGTGCTCATCGTCGACGATCCGTTCACGCCCGAAACCCGCCGCGCGGCGCGCAACCTCAACCGCATCACCCTGCAGGAGGCCGTCCGGCTCAACACTCTCGATCTTTGCCAGTACCGGAAGATCGTCGTGTCGACCAAGGCCCTGGAAAAGATCATCGCCCGCGTCAGCGCGGCCAATGGAGGCAACTGATGATTAACGCCGACAAAGTGCTCAAGCACATGCGCCTGACGGAGAAGGCCAACAAGCTCTCCTCCGAATACAGCCAGTACACCTTTGAGGTCACTCCGACCGCCACCAAGCACACCGTGCGCGAGGCCGTCGAGCAGACCTTCAAGGTCACGGTCGTGCGCGTGAACATCCAGAATGTCCGCGGCAAGAACAAGCGCAGCCGCCAGGGCCGGCCGAGCCGCACCTCGGACTATAAGAAGGCCGTCGTGACCCTCAAGGAGGGCGACAAGATCGAACTCGTCTGAGCGCCCACCGCTGAAAGGAAATCACCGTCATGCCACTCAAAACCTTCCGTCCGATCACTCCGACCCTCCGCTATACCGCGCTGAATCGCCCGGAGGAGATCGTCGCCAAGCGCCCGGAGCGCGGGCTGATCGAGCACAAGCACAAGACCGGCGGGCGCAATTGCTACGGCCGGCTCACCTCGCGCCGTCGTGGCGGCGGGCACAAGCAGCTGTACCGCATCATCGATTTCAAGCGCGCCAAGCTCGACATGCCCGCCCAGGTGCAGGCGATCGAGTATGATCCCAACCGGACCGCGCTCATCGCACTGGTGGCCTATCGCGATGGCATGAAAAATTACATTCTCGCCCCCAAGGGGCTCAAGGTCGGCGACACCGTCATCAGCGCCAGCCGGTGCGAAAACAACGAGTATCGTCCGGGAGATACCTATCCGCTTGAGACCATCCCGCCCGCGACCCGCGTGCATGCTGTCGAACTCATTCCGGGCCGCGGCGCCCAGCTCGCCCGCTCGGCCGGTGCCGGCCTCGAACTGATTGCCGTCGAGAATGGCAACGCCCAGCTCAAACTGCCGTCGGGCGAGATTCGTCTCGTCAATGCCCGGTGCCGCGCAACCATCGGCGAGGTCGGCAATGCCGACCACATCAACGAGTCACTGGGCAAGGCCGGTCGCAACCGCTGGCTCGGCCGGCGTCCGCGCGTCCGCGGCATGGCGATGAATCCGGTCGACCATCCCAACGGCGGCGGCCAGGGCAAGTCCAAGGGCGGTGGCGGCCGGCAGCAGGTCGTCTCCCCGTGGGGCCAGCTCGCCAAGGGTTTCCCGACGCGCCGTCGCTCCCGGCCTTCCAACAGCCTCATTCTTCTCCGCCACAACGGCCGCCCGCCGCGTGGCAAGAAGTAACCCCACCCGGCATCCCGCGTTTCCAGCCTCCATCCCTCTCCCACCATGGCCCGTTCAATCAAGAAAGGTTACTTCGTCGATCCGCACCTGATGGCCAAGATCGAGAAGGCCAGCAAGGCCAGCTCGCGCAAGCCCATCCAGACCTGGTCCCGCCGCTCCACGATCACGCCCGATTTCGTCGGTCACACCTTCAATGTTCACAACGGCAAGGCGTTTATCGCCGTGTATGTGACCGAGAACATGGTCGGCCACAAGCTCGGCGAATTTTCTCCGACCCGCATCTTCAAGGCCCACGGCGGCATGACCCGCAAGGAGATCTGAACGCGCGCCGTCGCCCAACCGCAAGACCCACCATGGAAGTCCAAGCCCTTACCCGCAACACGCGCATGTCGCCGAAGAAGATGCGCGAAGTCACCCGCCAGATCCAGGGCCGCAAGGTCCCCTACGCGGTGGACCTGCTCACGCTCATCCCGCGCAAGTCCGCGCGCCTGGTGCTCAAGACACTCAAGAGCGCCATCGCCAACGCGGAGAACAACCCGAAGGTCAACCTTACCGCCGACCAGCTCGTCGTTTACCGTGCCCTCGTTGAAAACGGCCCGGTCCTCCGACGCTACAAGGCCGGTCCCCGCGGCACCGCCATGCCGCGCCGCAAGAAGATGTCGCATATCCGCATCGTCCTCTCCGACGAGGCGAAGAAAAACTAACACCCCGCCCAACCCCGCCCGCTTCGGCCAACCTTTCATCCCATGGGTCAGAAGACACATCCCGTCGGTTTCCGCCTCGCCGTCACCCGCAACTGGCAGTCGCGCTGGTATGCCAGCAAAAAGGACTTTCCCGGTCTCCTCTATGAAGACCAGATCATCCGCCAGAAGCTGATGGAAAAGCTCAAGCAGGCCTCCGTGCCGCGTATTTTTATCGAGCGCGCCTCCAACCGGGTTCGCGTGAAGATCTTCACCGCGCGTCCGGGCATTGTCATCGGCCGCAAGGGGCAGGAGATCGAGAAGATCAAGGATGAACTCGCCAAGCTCACCGGCAAGGAGATCCTCCTCGACATCCAGGAGGTCAAGAAGCCCGAGATCGAGGCCCAGCTGGTCGCGGAGAACGTCGCCCTGCAGCTGGAACGCCGCATCGCTTTCCGCCGGGCCATGAAGAAGGCCATTGAAATGGCCATGACGCTCGGCGCCGAGGGGATCAAAATCCAGTGCTCCGGCCGCCTGGGCGGTGCTGAAATTGCCCGCCGCGAATGGCAGCGCAAGGGCCGGGTGCCGCTGCACACCCTCCGCGAGAACATCGACTACGGTTTTGCCGAGGCCCACACCCTTTACGGCAAGATCGGAATCAAGTGCTGGATCTGCAAAAAAGACGCCGACATGACCAACTGAGTCCGGGCTTCCCCGGACCCGCACCGCCCGACTCTTCGACAACCCATTTCAAGCCATGGCTCTCGCCCCCGCCCGCAGCAAATATCGCAAGATGCAGAAAGGCAGCCTCGCCGGCAAAGCCAAGCGTGGCAACACGCTGGTCTTCGGCGAATTCGGTCTGCAGTCCCTGACCCGCGGCCCCATGACCGGCGCACAGATTGAAGCGGCCCGCGTGGCCATCTCCCGCCACCTCAAGCGCAAGGGCAAACTCTGGATCCGCGTGTTTCCGCACAAGCCCGTCACCAAGAAACCCGCCGAGACCCGCATGGGTCATGGCAAGGGCCCGGTGGAATACTACGTGGCGCGGATCAAGCCCGGTGTGGTGCTTTTCGAACTCGGTGGCATTCCCGCCAAAGTCGCCAAGGAGGCCTTCCGCCTCGCCGATACCAAACTGCCATTCAAGTGCCGCTTCATCGCCCGCGAAGGCGCGGCGGTGTGAGTCCGGCCCCAACCACCAACCTCGTTCCTCCGCCCACACCATGACGCCGAAAGAGATTCGCGAGCTTTCTCCCACGGAGCTTGAAACCAAGCTGCGCGAGACCCGCGAACAGCTGCTCCAGCTCCGTCTGCGCAAGCAGACCGGCCAGGTCGAAAAGCCGCACCTGCTGCGCGAGTACCGCAAGGACATCGCCCGCCTCGAAACCATCCTCCACGCCAAAAAGAAGGCTCCCGCCAAGGCCGCCTGACGCGCCGTCCAAACGATTTCCCATCATGTCCGCTCCCACCCGCAGCAAGCGCAAGACTTTCATCGGCTTCGTCACGAGCCGCATGGGCGATAAATCCGTCAAGGTCACCGTGTCCTACCGGACCCCGCATCCCCGTTACCAAAAGGTCATCAATCGCCAGACCGTCGTGCATGCGCATGACGAGAAAAACGAGACCAAGGTCGGCGATCAGGTCGAGGTCATGGAGACCCGGCCGCTCAGCCGGCTGAAGCGCTGGCGGGTGATCCGTGTCGTCACGGCCGCCCAGACCGCGATCGCCCAGGCCATCTCCGAGGAGGATGTGGCCCAGGCTGTTCCCACCAAGCTTACCTCCGCCCCGGAACAGGCCGCCCCGGTGAAGGCGGAGACGCCGTCAACCTGAACCCGCAACCCTGACCCTCTTTAATCCGGAGGCACACCATGATCCAACTGCGCTCCATACTCGAAGTGGCCGACAACACCGGCGCCCGCCGGGCGGCGCTGATCCAGCGCATGGGCCAGAACACGCCCTTCGCCCACGTCGGTGACGTGGTCACGGTCCACATCAAGGAGAGTTCCACCGACGCGGCTGTGAAGAAAGGCGAGGTGGTCAAGGCCGTCGTGGTCCGCACCAAGGCGCCCATCCGCCGGAATGACGGCAGCTATCTGCGCTTCGACAGCAATGCGATCGTCATCCTTGACCCGGACGGCAATCCGCGGGGCACGCGCATCTTCGGGCCGGTGGCCCGTGAACTGCGCGCGAAGAACTTCATGAAGATCATCTCGCTCGCTCCGGAGGTTCTCTGACCATGCAGAAGTTTCACATCAAACGCGGCGACACCGTCGTCGTCATCGCCGGCGCCCACAAAGGCAAGCAGGGCAAGGTGCTTGAGCTCCTGTCGGAGAAGCAGCGGGCCCGGGTCGAGGGCGTGGCCCTGATCAAGCGCCATCTCAAAAAATCGCAGGAGCATCCGCAGGGCACCATCGCGGAGCGCGAAGGCTCCATCCATGTCTCCAACCTCAAGCTGCTCGCCCGCTGGGAGCAGAGCAAGGCGGCCAAGAAGGAGACCACTCAGTCATAGGTCCTATAGGTCTCATAAGTTGTATTCCCACCACTCAACCCGCCTCCGGCTCGGAAACCCGGTCGCACCACCATGAGTTACACTCCCTCCCTGAGAAAACATTACCTCGAGCACGTCGTGCCCGAGTTGATGAAACTGCGCGGCTACACGAACAAGCACCAGGTGCCCCGTCTGCAGAAGATCACCGTCAATACCGGGATCGACGCCGAGGCGGACAAGAATGTGATCGCCGACACCCAGCGTGATATCACCACCCTGGCCGGCCAGAAACCCGTGCTCGCGAAATCGCGGAAAGCCATCGCCAATTTCAAGCTCAAGCAGGGGCAGATAGTCGGCTGCCATGCCACGCTGCGGGGCCCTGCCATGTGGGAGTTTCTCCTCCGCCTTATCGCTGTGGCGCTGCCGAGCATCCGCGACTTCCGCGGCATGTCTCCCAAACTCGACGGCCAGGGTAACTACACCATCGGCATCACCGATCACACCATCTTCCCCGAGATCACCGTCGACAATGTGAAGAAGCACATCGGCCTCGACATCACCATCGTCACCAGCGCCAACACCGACGACGAGGCGCGCGAGCTCCTGCGCCTGCTCGGCATGCCCTTCCGTCGCGCCGAAGGCCCTGTCAAACCCACCGCCACCAAGGCCGCCTGACCCGCCAACCCTCTTTCGACCATGCCCAAGACATCTGCCATTGAGCGCAACAAGAAGCGCCGGCGTCTCACCGAGAAGTACAAGGCCAAGCGCGCCGAACTGAAGGCTATCCTCGCCAATCCGAAGACCACGGACACGGAGTTCTTCGCCGCGCAGAAGAAGCTCGCCAAGCTGCCACGCAACTCCTCGTCCGTGCGCATCCGCAACCGGTGTTCCCTCAGCGGCCGGCCGCGCGGCTATATCGGCCGGTATGGCGTGTCGCGCATCACCTTCCGCGAACTCGCCCTCGCCGGCAAGATCCCCGGCGTGATCAAATCCTCCTGGTGACCATTTTTTGCCGGCGGGAGTGGGATATGACCCGCCCGGCCCAACCCAACAACATCCGCCATGACCGATCCGATCAGTGATTTTCTGACCCGCCTGCGCAACGCCAGCAAGGCCGGCCGCGACGACTGCGTCGCTCCGTACTCGAAGGTGAAGGAGAGCATCGCCGCCATCCTCAAGGCCGAGGGCTATGTCGCCGACTACTCGACCGGCGCCGATGAGCAGGGACACAAAACGCTTGTCGCCAAGCTCAAATACGTCGATCGCGCGCCGGCCATCACCGGCATCCGCCGCATGAGCACGCCGGGCCGGCGGCTCTATTGCCGGTGCGGGGAGATTCCGCTCGTCCTCAACGGACTGGGCATCTCCATTCTTTCCACTTCCAAGGGTCTCTTGAAGGACCAGGACTGCCGCCGCAGCAAGCTCGGCGGCGAACTCATCTGCAACGTTTGGTAAGGAGACCCTCCGCCATGAGCCGCATCGGCAAACAACCCGTTCCCATTCCCGACAAGGTCAAGGTCGACATCCAGGAGCACTCCATCCAGGTGGAGGGCCCGAAAGGCAAGGTCAGCAAGTCCTTCGCCGACGTGGTCCGACTGTCGGTCAACGACAAGAAACAGATCATTGTCACGCCCACCGACGAAAGCCGCTTCGCCCGGGCCATGTACGGCACCGCCCGTTCGATCATCAACGGCATGATCAAGGGCGTTACCGCCGGCTATACGAAGGATCTTGAAATCCAGGGGGTGGGCTTCAAAGCCGCGCTCAAGGGTCAGCAACTCGACCTCACGCTCGGCTATTCGCACCCGATCCTCTTTGACATTCCCGCCGGCATCAAGGTGACCGTCACCGACAACACCAAGCTCAAGGTCGAGGGAGCCGACAAGCAGATGGTCGGCGCCGTCACTGCCACGATCCGCAGCTTCTATCCGCCCGAGCCCTACAAGGGCAAGGGCGTGCGCATCGTGGGCGAGCGTGTCCGCCGCAAGGAGGGCAAGACGGTCGCCTAGCGATCCGCGTCTCCAACGATTATCAGGCCGCAACCGCCATGAATACCATTTACAAAGCCAAGCTGCTGCAGAAGCGCAAATGGCGCATCCGCCGGAAGATCGCCGGCACCGCCGTCCGCCCGCGCCTCAGCGTCAAGTTTTCGGGCCGGCACATCTACGCCCAGGCCATCAACGACGACAACGCCACCACGGTGATTTTCCTCTCCAGCGTCGATCCCGAGCTCCGCAAACAAAACCTCAAGGCCAACCTGGCTGGCGCCAAGGTGCTGGGTGAGGCTTTCGCCGTCCGGGCCAAGGCAGCCGGGCTCAGCCAGATCGTCTTCGACCGCAACGGCCGTCCCTACCACGGGAAGGTGAAGGTCTTCGCCGATGCCGCGCGTGCGGGCGGCCTTGTTTTCTAACCAACGCCCATGAGCACTGCTGTCAAAAATTCCTCTTCCGCGGGCGTCACTGATGCCGGCGCGCCCACGATGATCGAAAAGGTCGTCTTCATCAACCGTTGTGCCAAGGTCGTCAAGGGCGGCCGCCGGTTTAGCTTCTCCGCCCTGGCGGTCGTCGGCGATCAGAAGGGCAGCGTTGGCATTGGCTACGGCAAGGCCAACGAGGTGCCTGACGCGATCAAGAAAAGCACCGAGCACGCGCGGAAAAGCATGGTTTTGGTGAAACTCAAGGGGGACACCATTCCGCACGAGGTTCTCGGCGAATTCGACGGCGGCAAGGTGTTCCTCCGTCCCGCCAGCCCCGGCACCGGCATCATCGCCGGCGGTGGCGTTCGCGCCGTTCTCGAGGCCGCGGGCATCCGCAACATCCTTTCCAAATCGATGGGTTCGAAGAACCACATCGCGGTCGTCCACGCCACGCTCAACGGCCTGCGCAAGCTGCGCCTCGCCGCCGACGTCCATGCCCTCCGCAGCCATGGTTGAAACCTCCTCATCCTGCAGACGGGGTTGCCGCCCCGCTCCGGCCCCAGCAAGGCCGGTCACCATTCCAGACGCCCATGAAACTCCACGAACTTAAAAACGTCCCTGGCGCAGTCCACCGCCGCAAGCGCGTCGGCTGTGGTGAAGGCGGCGGCCATGGCAAGACCTCCGGTCGTGGCGGCAAAGGCCAGACGGCCCGCAGCGGTGGCTCTATCCGCCCCGGCTTTGAGGGCGGTCAGATGCCGCTGTACCGCAAGCTCCCGCAGCGCGGCTTCAACCAGGCCCGCTTCCGTCTCGCATACGCAGTCGTCAACGTCGGCGATCTTGCCCGGCTCGACGCCTCCGTCACCGAAGTGACCCCCGCCGTACTGGCCAAGCGTGGCCTGGTGCGTCGGGGGGCCACCCTGGTCAAGGTGCTGGGCGAAGGTGAAATTGCCCGCGCGCTCAAGGTCACCGCCAGCAAATTCTCCGATTCCGCCAAGGCCAAGATCGAGAAAGCCGGCGGACAGGCCATCGTCGCCGCGTAACGCCCGGCGGGTGGGCCACGGCTCCGCCGCCCCGCTCCTCCCCTTTCTCCCATGCTTTCCGCCTTCACCAATTCGATGAAAATCCCCGAGCTCCGCTCGCGGATTCTCTACACGCTGGCGTTGCTGTTCATTTCCCGCGTGGGCGCGCACATTCCGCTGCCCGGGCTCGATCCCAAGCCCCTGCAGGACTTTTTCACGGCGCAGGTCGGCAGCGCCGGCGGCGCCCTGGTGGGCCTCTACAACATGTTCACGGGCGGCGCCCTCGTGAAGGGCGCGGTCTGCGCGCTGGGCATCATGCCGTACATCAGCGCGCAGATCATTTTTCAACTGATGACCGCCGTGGTGCCCTCCCTCAGCCGTCTGCAGCAGGAAGGCGATGTCGGGCGGCAGAAGCTGACGCAGTACACGCGCTACGCCACCGTGCTCATCTGCGTGGTGCAGGGCGCGCTGCTGATCATGGCGCTCGAGAATCCCGGCCGGCTCTTTTCCGGTTACGACATCAATGTCTACGGCGAGATCATTCTCATCAACAAGGGCTGGTTCCTGGCGACCTCCGTCGTCTTCCTGACCGCCGGCACGCTGCTGCTCATGTGGCTTGGCGAGCAGGTCACCCAGCGCGGCATCGGCAACGGCGTTTCGCTGCTCATCACCATCGGCATTCTCGCCGACATCCCCGGTGCGGCCCAGACCCTCAAGACGCTGATTCTCGCCCCCGTCGGCGTGCAGGCCATCAGCATGCCCCAGCTCCTCATCATGATCCTGCTGTTCGTCGTTGTCATCGCGGGCATCATCATGATCACGCAGGGCCAGCGGAAAATCCCGGTGCAGTATGCCAAGCGGGTGGTCGGCCAGAAGGTCTACGGCGGCCAGAGTTCGTTTCTCCCGCTCAAGGTCAACTACTCGGGCGTCATGCCGGTGATCTTCGCCTCGGCGATCCTGCTCTTCCCGCAGCAGATCTTCTCCCAGCTCGGCGCAGTCATGCAGTGGAAGTGGATGCAGGAGTTTTCCCAGGATCTGCTGCGCGGCAGCCTGGTTTACTACGGTGGCTATGCGCTGCTGATCCTGTTTTTCAGCTACTTCTGGGTGTCGGTGATGTTCAAGCCCATCCAGATCGCCGACGACCTGAAAAAGTACGGCGGATACGTCCCCGGCGTGCGCCCCGGCGAACCCACGGCCCAGTTCCTCGACTTCATCATGACGCGGCTTACGCTGGCCGGCGCCATTTTCCTGACGCTTATCGCCGTCATGCCCGATGTCCTGCTGTTCGAGTTCAAAGTGCCACCGCGCATCGCTTATTTCTTCGGCGGCACCGGCATGCTCATCACCGTGGGCGTGCTGCTGGACACGATGCGGCAGCTGGAAACCTTCCTGCTGCAGCGGCATTACGACGGTTTTCTGCGCAAGGGACGCATCCGCGCCCGCAGCACGGCCGTCGCCTCGACCATTGGCGAAGCCGCCGACATCAAAACCGTCGGCATTCTTTGGTTGTGGCTGGGGGCGATCTTCCTCGTGGGCATCATCACTTGGGTGATCCGCCACTTTGTTCTTTAAGGCTTTACTTCCCGGGAAATGCCTGCCATTCCCCACACCTTTTCGCCGTCCGGCCTCCCGGTCGGGGCGAAGCTCCTGTACTTCGGTGCCACCGGCGCGCCCTCCGCGCATCCGGCCGCCGAGGCCCGTTCTTTGAAGATAGAGCACGTCTCTCCTGAAACCCTTGTGCATCAGGAGATTTGCCGCCGCACGCCGCTCGGCCAACAGGCTGCGCAGGCGCGCCGGCACGGCAACGCCGTGCCCGACCAGACCCTGCTCGCGATCTTTCGCAAGTGGTTCTGGGCGCGCAAACCCGATGCGGGATTCCTCGTGGAAGGATTCCCGGCTACGCTGCTCCATGCCCGCGTGTTCGACGAGTGGCTCGAAGCCCGCGAGGAGGCCCTGACCGGCTGCCTCTGCGCCGAGCCCGCCGCCCAACCGGCGATGGTCGAACACTACCGCACGCTGGGGCTCCTCCGGGAGCCCGGCCCGACCCGATGATTCCCATCAAAGACAAGGAAGCCATCGCGCGCATGCGCGAGGCGTGCACCATCGCCGCAACGGTGCTGCACCGCCTCAAGGCGCTCGTGCAGCCGGGCATAAGCACCTACGACCTAGACCAGGCCGGACGGGAGTTGATCGCCAGCCATGGCGCGCGCAGCGCGGATTACGGCTACCAGATCGGTTCACGGCGCTTCCCGGCCTACACCTGTCTCTCGGTCAACGAGGAGGTGGTTCATGGCATCGGCTCGCTGAAGCGGATCCTCCGCGAAGGCGATATCATCTCGCTGGATGTCACGGTCGAGTGCAACGGCTACATCGGCGACAATGCGATCACCGTGCCCGTCGGGACCATCCCGCCCCGGGTTGCCGAGCTCCTGAAAACCACCGAGGAGGCGCTGTACCTCGGCATCCGGCAGGCGCAGGCCGGCAACCGCATCGGCGACATCTCCCATGCCATCCAAACCTTTGTCGAGGCCCGCGGGTTCGGCGTGGTGCGCGAGATGGTCGGCCACGGGGTCGGCCGCTCGATGCATGAAGAGCCGCAGATTCCCAACTTTGGCCGCCGCGGCACCGGGGAGAAGATCAGGCCCGGCATGACGTTCGCCATCGAGCCCATGATCAACCTCGGCACCCACCAGGTGAAGACCCTCACGGATGGCTGGACTGTCGTCACGGCGGATGGGCTGCCTTCCGCGCATTTTGAACACACCGTGCTCACCACCGAGAGAAGTCCCGAGATTCTCACGCTCCCGCGCCCGCTCCCATCGTCCCTTTCCCAAACTCCCACCACTCCCTCCCTCTCAACCCGCAACTAACCGCTTCCCGCCTTTCCCATGCCACGTCTGCTTGGTGTCGACATCCCGCCGAAGAAGAAGATCGCCTTCTCGCTTCGCTACATCTACGGCATCGGCCCCGCCCGGGCCGATCTCATCGTCAAGGACTCCGGCCTTGACCCCAACATGCGTGCCTCGGACCTCACCGAGGAGCAGCTCAACAAGATCCTCCATATCATCACCGACCGGAAATGGGTGGTTGAAGGCGACCTGCGCCGGGACATCACCGCCAATCTCAAGCGGCTGCAGGCCATCAACTGCTACCGCGGCGTCCGCCACCGCAAGGGCCTGCCCGTCCGCGGCCAGCGCACCAGCACGAACGCCCGCACGCGCAAGGGCCCGCGCAAGACCGTCGGTGTCACGAAGCAAAAAGCTGAAACGCCCGTTTAATCCCCGCCATGGCTGAAGAAAAGTCCACGTCCGCTCCGAAAAAGGAAAAGGCCTCCAAAAAGGAGGCCACGCCCGCGCCTGCCGAGGCTTCTGCCAAGGTGGAGGCTGCCGAAAAGAAGCCTGCCAGGGAGAAGGCTCCCAAGGCCTCCCCAGCCGACAAGGGTGGGAAAAAAGAGGCGGCCGCTCCGCCCGCTTCGGAAGCGGCGGCTCCTGCCTCCGCGCCCTCGGACAAGCCGGTGGAAACCGTGGGTGGCGTCGCCAAGCAGCCCACCGCCGAGGAGCTGCTCAAGGAGGAAATGGGCGAGATCAAGGTCCGCCGGGCCAAGGGGTCGAAAAACATCACCACCGGCCTCGCGAACATCCTGGCCTCGTTCAACAACACCGTCGTCACCATCACCGATCTCAAGGGCAACGTCATCGCCTGGTCCAGCGCCGGCAAATGCAACTTCCGCGGTTCCCGCAAATCAACCGCTTACGCCGCCCAGATCGTCGCCCAGGACGCGGCGCGCAACGCCATGGCGCACGGCCTCAAGGATGTGCAGATCCGCGTCAGCGGCCCCGGCCTCGGCCGGGACTCCGCCATCCGGGCCCTGCAGGCGATCGGCCTTGAAGTCACGTCCATCGTCGATGTGACCCCCGTGCCGCACAACGGCTGCCGCCCGCGCAAGCGCCGCCGCGTCTAACCTCCCCGATCCTCGACCCCTTTTTTCATCATGGCCCGCTATATCGGTCCCTCTACTCGCATCAGCCGCCGCTTCGGCCAGTTCATCCTCGGCTCCGGCAAGGCTTTTGAGCGACGCAATTTCCCGCCCGGCCAGCACGGCCCCAAATCACGCCGCAAGATGTCGGAGTATGCCGTCGGCCTCTCTGAGAAGCAGAAGGCCCGCTACATCTACGGCCTCCTGGAGCGCCAGTTCCGCCGCGTTTTCGCGATCGCCAAGAAGGAGCGCGGCGTCACGGGCGAGCGCTTTCTGCAGTTGCTTGAGACCCGGCTCGACAGCGTTATTTACCATCTCGGTTTGACCAAGACCCGCGCCGCGGCGCGCCAGTTCGTCAATCACGGCCATGTCCGTGTCAACGGCCGCAAGGTCGACATCCCGAGCTTCAACGTGAAGCCGGGCGACGAGATCGAAGTGAAGCCCGCCTCCTCCTCGCGCCAGATCGCCACGCGCGGCCTCGAGGAGAACCGCCTCCGCGTGGTTCCCGGCTGGCTCTCGCTCAATGCCGAGGCCCTCAAGGCTGCCGTCGTCCGGCTGCCGGTGCGCGATGAGATGGAGCCCAGCATCAACGAACAGCTCATCGTCGAATATTACAGCCGTTTCTAAGCCCGTCCGGTTTCAATCTTACGTCCCAACCCTTAAACTTGTCCTCTGCCATGCCCAAACGCCTCGGAAAGTTCGAACTGCCCAACAAACTCACCAAGGTTGAGGAAGGCTCCAGCCCGACTTACGCCAAGTTCATCGCCGAGCCCTTCGAAGCCGGTTACGGTCACACCATCGGCAATTCCCTCCGCCGCGTGCTGCTCAGTTCCATCGAGGGAGCTGCGATCAGCTCGATCAAGATCGAGAACGTGCAGCACGAGTTCCAGAGCATCGACGGCGTGGTCGAGGATGTCACGGACATCGTCCTCAACCTCAAAAAGATCCTGATCATCTCCCAGAAACGGGAACCCGTGCGGCTGGGCATCAAGGCCAACCGCGAAGGCCCGGTCACCGCCGCCGACATCCAGCCCGATCCGGCCATCCAGATCGTCAATCCCGACCAGCTGATCTGCACGCTCGACAAGAACCGTCCCTTCGAGGCCGAGATCGAGATCAAGACCGGCCGGGGCTACTGCCCGGGCGAAAACAACAAGAAGGAGGAGCAGCCCATCGGCGTCATCCCGATCGATTCGCTTTTCAGCCCCGTGCGTCTGGTCCGGTACACGGTCGAAAACACCCGCGTCGGCCAGATCACCGATTATGACAAGCTCATCCTCGAAATCTGGACCGACGGACGCGTCTCGCCCGACGACGCCCTCAAGCAGTCGGCCTCGATCCTGAAGCATCACCTCGACGTGTTCGACCGTGTGAGTGAGGAGCACTATGAGTTTGAGAGCCAGCAGAGCACGGTCAGCGAGGAGGAGAACAAGCTCCGCAAGCTGCTCAACATGTCGGTCAACGAGATCGAGCTTTCCGTGCGCGCCGCCAACTGCCTGAACAACGCCAACATCACCACCGTCGGCGAACTCGCCATGAAGACCGAACAGGAGATGCTCAAATACCGCAATTTCGGCAAGAAGTCGCTCAATGAGATCAAGGAGAAGCTCGAGGCCCTCGGCCTCTCGCTCGGCATGAAGTTCGACGAGCGCCTCCTCGACACCAAAAAGGAAGCCTGAGCCGCGCTGCGTGCGAACGTAACCAGGAACAGGTTTCAACAAACACGATGCCAGTGCCGCGCGGCGAGTCTTGATACTTGCCGCTTGGTACTAGGCACTTCCTCTCACCCATGCGTCACCAAAAACATCGCCTCTCCCTCGGCGTCACCCGCGAGCACCGCGCGGCCCTGCTTTCCAATCTGGCGGCCGCGCTCATCCACCATGGTCGCATCGAAACCACGCTGGTGAAGGCCCGGGCGTTGCGGCCGTTCATCGAAAAAGTCATCACCAAGGCCAAGCGGGCCGCGGCTGCCACGGAAAAGAAGGATGCCATCCATCTCCGGCGCCACGCCTTGCGTCAGGTGCGGGACGAGGATGCCATCACCCTCCTCTTCAACGAAAAGGCCGCCCAGTTTGCCAAGCGCCCCGGCGGGTACACCCGCATTTACAAGCTCGCGCCGCGCCGGGTCGGCGATGCCGCCGAGATGGCCCTGATCGAACTGATCGGGGCGGAGGACCCGGGGTATAAGAAACGCGGCAAGCGTGGTCCGGCCAAGAAGACCGAGCAGGTTTCCGAGGCGACTCCCGCCGCCGGCGAAGCAGCCGCTCCCACGCCGGAGAAACCGACCCCGGCGGCCGGCGACTCCAAGGCCTGAACGGGTTTCTTCCCCCTTTGCTCTGTCATTTTTCAGGGCACGCCGGGCTTCCCGCTTGGCGTGCTTTTGTTTTCTCCCTTGGCGGCGCCACGTCTTTGCCGGAGAATGCCGGCTGCACTCGGACTCCCCCTGCCATTTCTGTACCATGGATCTCACCCTCGGTGCCGTCGCCTACTGTCTGCTTGCTCTCGGCTTCTTTTTTGGCGTCTGGCTTTATTACGACCGCCGGGACCATGCGCTCTACGATGCGGAGCGCCGCAAGGTCACGTTGCATTGCATCCGCTGCGGCCATCTCTACAGCGCAAAAACCGGCACTGAAACCGCGGCTTGCCCGCGCTGCGGGCACGCCAACGCCCGGCTGAAGTTTTGATGCCTGCCGCCCGCGGGCCGGTGCTCGCCGTTGATTAATCCGGGCTTATTCGGTGTTGCCTCGCCGCGAACCTTCCCTTCATAACTTCACATGGCACAGACAGTCGCCGTCCTCGATTTCGGTTCCCAATACACGCAGGTCATCGCGCGCCGCGTCCGGGAGTGCCAGGTTTACTCCAAGATTTATCATTACACGACGCCCGCGGCGCTGCTCAGGCAGGACGGCGTCGTCGGCATCATCCTTTCCGGCGGGCCCAGCAGTGTGTTCGCCAAAAATGCGCCGCGGCCCGATCGCGGTATTTTCGAGCTGGGCGTGCCCGTGCTCGGCATTTGCTATGGCATCCAGCTCTTCGGTCATCTGCTCGGTGGCCGGACGGCCAAGAGCGACCATCGCGAGTACGGCCATGGCACGCTCACCATCAAAAAGCCGGGCCGGCTCTTTGCCGGGCTGCCCCGCCGGCTCCGGGTCTGGAATTCGCACGGCGACCGGGTCATCAAGCTTCCGCCCGGTTTCAAGGCCATCGGGGTCACGGAGAACTCGCCCTTTGCCGCCATTGAGGACTTGCAGCGCAATTTCTACGGCATCCAATTCCACCCGGAGGTGTTCCACACCGAGCACGGCCTTGATGTGATCCGCAATTTCCTCCTCGGCGTCTGCGGCGCGCGGCGGGACTGGTCGATGAGGAATTTCATCACGCACACCGTCCGGGAGCTTCGCGCTCGGGTGGGGCGGGGCCGCGTCATCCTCGGCCTCAGCGGCGGCGTTGACTCGTCCGTGGCCGCCACCCTCATCCATCAGGCCATCGGCCGCCAGCTCACCTGCGTGTTTGTCGACAACGGCCTGCTGCGGCAGGGTGAGCGCGAAGCGGTCGTCAACCTCTACAAGAAACATTTCCACATCGATCTCCGCGTCGTCGACGCCGCCTCGCTGTTTCTGCGACGCCTGCGGGGTGTGTCCGACCCCGAGCACAAGCGCAAGATCATCGGCCGTACGTTCATCGAGGTGTTCGAGCGGTCGCTGCAGTCGATCGGGCACGCTGATTTTCTCGCCCAGGGCACGCTCTACCCGGACGTCATCGAAAGCGTCGCGATCGGCAACAATCCGGCGGCGTTGATCAAGAGTCATCACAATGTCGGCGGCCTGCCCGCGCGCATGAAGTTGCGGTTGATCGAACCTTTGCGCGAACTCTTCAAGGATGAGGTGCGCGCCGTCGGCTCCCGCCTGGGTCTGCCCCGCGCGGTTGTCTGGCGCCAGCCGTTCCCCGGTCCCGGCCTGGGGGTGCGCGTGCTCGGCGAGATCACGCGCGACCGGCTCGAGGTGCTCCGCCGCGCCGACGCCATTCTCCAGGAGGAGATGATGAAGTCCGGCTGGTATTGGAAGGTCTGGCAGTCCTTTTGCGTCTTTCTGCCGGTGAAGTCGGTCGGGGTGGTCGGCGACGAGCGCAACTACGCCTGGGTGATTGCCGTGCGGGTGGTCGAAAGCATTGACGCGATGACCGCGGACTGGACGCGTCTTCCCTATGATCTGGTGCAGCACATTTCGAGCCGCATCACCAACGAGGTGCGCGGGGTCAGCCGGGTGGTTTTCGACGTCAGCTCCAAGCCGCCAGCCACCATCGAATGGGAGTAGGGGATTTTGCCGTTGCGAACCTTTTCTCCGCGGACAAGTCTCACTCCCCCGACACCCGATTCATCATGAACAAGCCCGCACTCCTGGTCCGTTCCCTTTTGGCGTCTGCCGGCTGGCTGGGCGGCATCGCCGCTGCGCGGGCGCAGACCGCCGAGCAGATCATCAGCAAGGCCCGCGCCTATCTCGGCGACGAGGCCGCCCTTAGTGCGGTCAAATCGGTGCATTTTGTTGGCACGATGGAAACCCGGCAGCTGGTGCCGGAGGGCTCCAAACCGCTCCAGTTCGCCATCGATATCGTCTTCCAGAAACCCTACCAGCAGCGCATCACCCGGAGCACGTCGACAGCCACCGAGATCACCGGACTTGATGACTACGACGGCTGGCAGCGCATCCAGGATATGACCGATCCAAGCCGTTGGCAGCTGACGCTGCTCGACCCGTTGATCATCAAGAAACTCCGCGCCAACACCTGGGAGAACCTGAATTTCTTCAAGGGCCTTGAGAAGCGCGGGGGCAGTGTGAAGGTTATCGGACCGGCTGCCATCGACGGAGCCGCTGTCGTCAAGGCCGCCTTCATCCATGAGCCCGGCATCACCTTCTATCGTTATTTTGACACGGCCACCGGCAAACTCGTGCTCACGGAGACGGACCAAGGGGATCGCATCAAGGAGGAGGGTGAGATCATGGTCGATGGTCTGCGTTTTCCCCGGAGGGTGACAACCGCCAGCAGAGCCACCGACGCCAAGGGTCAGGTCGTCGACAACCCCATTGTCATCACTTTCGACAAGATCACCCTCAACGAGGTGTTTCCCGACAGCATCTTCGCCGTGCCATCGATGACGCCTCCGAAGTCGGTGCCGGGCCCGGCGCGTTGAGTGCGTGCGGCTCGGGCGGCAGCGATAATCCGCGGTGCGCGCCGGCGGCAGGGGCGTGCGGCCCCGCCAAACGTTTTGACGCAGGGCCGGAGACCGCATAGCGGTTTCCCTTCCATGCGCATGCTTCATTACGGATCCCGTGACTTTGGTTCCCGGCTGGCCGCCTTCTGCCGGGGAGCGGAGCCTTCGCGCCAGATGCAGGAGACGGTCGCCGCCATTCTGGCCGACGTCCGGGTGCGCGGTGATGCTGCCATCGTCCGTCAGGCCGCGCGCATCGATGGCGTGAAACTCACGCCGCCACAATTCCGGGTCAAGCCGGCCGAACTGGCCCGGGCCGCGAAGGCGTTTCCGCCCCGCGATCGCATCGCCCTCGAACTGGCCCGCGGCAATGTGCAGGCCTGCAACGGCCGGACCCGGCCGCAGGGCTGGATGGGCCGCAACCGCGAAGGGGCGCGGGTGGGGGAAAAATACGATCCGATCCGCCGCATCGGCATCAACATTCCCGGCGGTCAGGTGCCGCTGGTCTCCACCGTGGTGATGACCGTCACCCTGGCGCAGATCGCGGGCGTGCCCGAAATCGCCGTCTTCACGCCCTGCAGCCGCTCCGGACGCGTGGCCGACGCCCTGCTGGCCGCACTGCACCTGTGCGGCGTCACCGAGGTTTACCGGATCGGCGGAGTTTATGGCGTGGGCGCGATGGCCTGTGGCACGGAGAGCATTCCGGCGGTCGACAAGATTTTCGGCCCCAGCAACGCCTATGTCTGCGAGGCCATGCGCCAGATGTTTGGCCGCGTGGGGGTGGGCGGCCTGCCCGGCCCCAGCGAGCTCATGGTCATTGCGGACGAAACCGCACGCCCGGATTATGCCGCGGCCGACCTTCTGGCCCAGGCCGAGCACGGCTCGGGCAAGGAGAAGATCTATCTCGTGGGCACTTCGGCGCGGATTCTGGCCGATATCTCCACCGAGATCAAGGGACAGCTTAAACTCGCAGCCCGGGCCGGGATCGTCCGCCGGGTGCTCGCGGACGGTTTTCTGGCCGTGAGGGTGAAGACCCTCGACCAGGCCGCCGCCGTGGCCAACCATGTCGCCCCGGAACACCTGGAACTGCTCGTCGCGAAGCGCGCGGTCTCCCGGCTGTGCGACCGGATCACCACCGCCGGCGCCATCATGATCGGCAACGATACCCCCACCGCGCTCGGCGATTTCACGGCCGGGCCCAGCCACGTGCTGCCCACCGGCCGGAGCGGGCGTTTTTTCAGCGGACTCCGGGTGACCGATTTCATGCGCCGCACCAGCCTCGTGCAGTACAGCCGCACCAGCCTGCGCCGCGCCGCGCCGGTGGTGGCCGCCTTTGCCGCCATGGAACAACTCGACGCCCACGGGTGCTCGGTGGAGATCAGGATGCGGTAGGCGTCTGCTTACAGGCCCTCCCGCCTGAGCATCCCGGACCAACCCGCCCACCTATGGCCAAGCATCCGACCTCGTTCGCCCTGCCGCATGTGGCGCGGCTCCATGCCTACACCCCCGGCCTCCAGCCGGGCGAGCCGGGCTGGATCAAGCTCAACACCAATGAAAATCCGTACCCGCCCAGTCCGCGCGTCGCCGAGGCGTTGCGTCGCGAGATCGGTGAGGATGGGGCCACCCTGCGTCTTTACCCAAACTCCCGGAGCACGCCCCTGCGGGAGGCCGTCGCCCGGCTGCATGGGCTGGAAGCGGACCGGGTTTTCATCGGCAA
This sequence comes from Opitutaceae bacterium, assembly GCA_028688225.1. Classification (GTDB taxonomy): domain Bacteria; phylum Verrucomicrobiota; class Verrucomicrobiia; order Opitutales; family Opitutaceae; genus Fen-1467. Next base: position 81,359 of record JAQTYQ010000011.1, read on the forward strand.
CGGCGCCGACGACGTGCTCAATCTTCTGATCCGCTGCTTTTGCGCACCGGAGTCCGCCGCCGGTTTCACCCTGCCAAGTTATTCGCTCTATCCGGTGCTGGTCGGCATCCAGGACGGCCGCGCCTTGCCGCTGGACTTCGACCGCTCGATGCGGCTGCCGGTGGACGCCATCGCGGCGTCGGCGGCAAGCATTTTCCTGCTCACGTCGCCCAACGCCCCCACCGGGGTCGGTTTCCGCCGGGCGGAGATCGAGGAGATCCTGCGTCGTTTCCGCGGATTGCTGGTCGTGGACGAGACCTACGCGATTTTCGCCGAGGAGGATGCCGCGCCGCTCCTGGCCCAGTATCCGCACCTCTGCGTGGTGCGTACTTTCTCCAAATCCCACTGCCTGGCGGGCATGCGCGCCGGCTATGCCCTCGCGCATCCCGAGGTCATCGGTCTGCTCGACCGGATGAAGGACAGCTACAATGTCAGCCGCCTCACGCAGACCGCCGTCCTGGCGGCCGTGGGGGATCCCGATTACTACGCGATCCTGATCCGGAAGATCAAGGCGACACGGGATCGCCTCTATGAACAGTGGACGGCCAAACTGGGCTGGTTCACCTATCCCTCGCAGGCCAACTTCCTGTTCACCGAACCACGGGATCCTGCGGGGCGCACCGGACCGGAGGTGGCCCGGGGGCTTTACGACCACCTTTGCGCCCGCAAGATCCTCGTCCGCTACTTCGGGAGCCACGCCTTGACCTCCTCCTTCCTCCGCATCAGCGTCGGCACCGACGAGGAAATGCTCGTCCTGCAGGAGAACCTCGAGGCATGGCTAAAACACGCGTAGCAACCCAGTCGCGCAAAACCGCCGAAACCGACATCACCGTCAAGCTCGCGGTGGACGGCAAGGGCTTGTCGAAGATCGACACCGGCATCCCGTTCTTCGATCACATGCTCACGCTGTTCGCCAAGCACGGCCTGTTCGATCTCGAGGTGAAGGCCCGGGGCGACGTGGCCGTCGACTACCACCACACCGTCGAGGACGTCGGTCTGGTGCTGGGCGAGGCGTTCAAGGCCGCGCTCGGCGACAAGATCGGCCTGCAACGCTACGGGTTTTTCATCCTGCCGATGGACGAGGCGCTGGCCCGCGTGGCCATCGACTTGGGCGGCCGGCCGCATCTGGTCTACGACGTGAGCGCGCCGACCCAGTTCGTGCGCGATTTCAATCTCGCGCTGGTGAAGGAGTTTTTCCGGGCGTTCGCCAACACTGTCGGGGCCAATGTGCACGTACGGCTCGTCTATGGCGAGGAGCCGCACCATGTGGTCGAGGCCGTCTTCAAATGCTTCGCCCGCGCGCTTGACGCCGCCACGCAGATCGAACTTCGCGCGGCGGACCGGCTGCCGTCGACCAAGGGGAAACTGTAGGCGCCTGCCGGCCGGCGACGCTTTTCCATCGCGAGCCAGCTCGCTCCTCCATGGATATCGCGGATCCCAGAACACCCGGCCGAACACCCGCCCGGATCGCCGTCATCGATTACGGCATGGGCAACCTCCGCAGTGTGAGCCGGGCGATGCAGACCACCGGCGCGGAAGTGCGCATCATCACCTCGCCGGCCGAAATGGAACAGGCGGACGGCATCGTGTTTCCCGGACAAGGGGCCATCGTCGACACCATGGCGTTCCTGAAGCAGACCGGCTTCGACACCGCCATCCGCGCTTGGATCGCGGACGATCGGCCGTACCTCGGTCTCTGTCTCGGCCTGCAGGCGCTGTTTGAGGTTTCGGAGGAGGGCGGCGGCACGCCCGGATTGGGGATCTTTCCGGGCAGAATCGTCCGATTCCACCTCCCGCCGGCGTTCAAGGTGCCGCACATGGGCTGGAACACCGTGCGATTTCTGCAACCGGAGGCGGCGATTTGCGCCGGACTCCGTGCCGACGGCGAGGCCTTCTACTTCGTCCACAGTTATTACGTCGTGCCGGCGGAACGGCAGCTGGCGTTGGCAGAGTGTGATTATGGCGGGACGTTCGTCTGCGCCATCGCGCAGGGAAACTGCTTTGCGACGCAGTTTCACCCCGAGAAAAGCCAGGCCAAGGGGCTGCAAATCTACCGGAATTTCGCCCAGCTCGCCGCCCGGCGGGCGAACCGGTAGAGTCCGGTCCGGCGGCCGGCGCCCCCGCCGGGGAAAGGGGGGAACTGGCTGCGAACTTTGTTTGCATCGGAAAAATAATCGGCTCTTCTATTATCCCCATGTCTTCCAAAGCCACGCTCAAGCTCGAGAACAAGGAGTACCTGCTTTCCGTCATCGTCGGCACCGAGGGTGAGAAGGCCGTTGACATTCGCCAGCTCCGCAACGACTCCGGCTACATCTCCTACGACGAGGGTTACGGCAACACCGGCTCCTGCCAGAGCGCGATCACCTTCATCGACGGCGAGGCGGGCATCCTGCGCTACCGCGGTTATCCCATCGAGCAGCTCGCCGAACATTCCTCCTTCATCGAAACCGCCTATCTCATCATCAACGGGGAGCTGCCGACTCCGGCGCAGCGCAAGCGATTTTCCCAGCTGCTCACGGAAAATGCGCCCATCCATTCGAGCACGGAGCACTTGTTCGCGGGGTTCCCGGCCGATGCGCATCCCATGGCCATCCTTTCGGCCATGCTGAATTCGCTGGGCTGCTATTACCCCCATCTGGCCACCAACGACCACCAGCGCGACCTCGAGACGTACGACGAGACCGCCGCCATCATCATCTCCAAGGTGCGGACGATCGCCGCCTATTCGTACCGGGCCAGCCGCGGGCTGCCCTACATTTATCCGCGGCGCGATCTGCCGTACTGCGAGAACTTCCTACACATGATGTTCTCGACGCCCTACGAGCCCTACATCGCGCTGCCGGAGGTCTCCCAGGCGCTCAACCTTTTCCTGCTGCTCCATGCCGACCACGAGCAGAACTGCAGCACCTCGACCGTGCGCATGGTCGCCTCCAGCGGCGCCAACCTGTTCGCCTCCACCGCCGCCGGCGTCTGCGCGCTCTGGGGTCCGCTCCACGGTGGCGCCAACATGGCGGTGATCGGGATGCTCGAGAGCATTCATGCCGAGGGGGACGACGGCACCAAGTTCATCGAGCAGGCCAAGCGGGGCCTGGCCGACAAGCGCCTCATGGGCTTCGGGCACCGGGTCTACAAGCACTACGATCCCCGCGCCAAGATCATCAAGGAGAGCTTCTACAGCGCGCTCGCCAGCCTCGGGATCAAGGACGATCCGCTCCTCGACATCGCCATGCGCCTTGAGGAGGCCGCCCTGCGCGACGACTACTTCCTTTCGCGCAAGCTCTATCCGAACGTCGACTTCTACTCCGGCCTCATCATGCGCGCCATCGGCATTCCGGAGAACATGTTCACCGTGATGTTTGCCATCGGCCGCATGCCCGGCTGGATCGCCAACTGGAAGGAAGTCGCCGCCAACCCCAAGGGCCGCATCAACCGTCCGCGCCAGATTTACGTCGGGCCGACGAAGCGCGACTACGTGCCGCCGAGCAAGCGGTAGCCAAACCGGCGGAACCCGCGCACCCGGACCGGCGGCGGTTCAGGCAGCTGAACCTCGCCGGATTCGGGCACGTTATTTTTGGCGGGATTTTTCGAACTGCTGCTGCAAGTCCTCCATCGAGCCGTGGACGGTGCAGACAATCCGCGGGGCATCCTGGCCTTCGGCGGGCGACAGTTCGTAGGTTCCACCCCTCGGGCAGACGAGCATGGTCTTGATGTATTTGTCGGGGCCGACCAGTTCCGTGATCTCGTTCGGTTGGTGGCCGGTTTCCAAGACGTATTGATCGCTGGCGGCGCTGAGTTGCCGCAGATTGTTCCGGCAAACCATGGCGATTGATGATTGGTGCACTTTCTGGAAGGCGGGGATCGCCATCGCGGCCAGTAGTCCGATGATGACGATGAAAATCAGGGCGTTGGCCGGGGCCGCGGTGTTTCCGCCCGGCACAAACATCGCCAGGAAATAGGCCAAGGGATTGCGGGCGGGGCGGCGGGCGGGCATTGCGCTTTTCAACGCCAGCAGATCGGTGACACGCTTCGAGAGCGTGGGATAAGTCGAGATCAGTTCGTGCAGTGAAACGAAGAATCCGCGCTCCTCCCGGTGCTGACTGGCGAAGACCTCGGCGTTGAGCTGGCGGCCCCGTTCGCGCCCGCCGCCCAGGGTCAGCATCGCCCGCACCGCGCTGTCGGTGTCGCCGGCAGCGTAGGCGCCGTATCGGTCGCACGACGATTCCCACGAGCGGCGGTAGGCCGGCCCGAGGAGCGGGAGGAACAGGCCCGGCGCCAGGAGGATCTGCTTCAGGATGTGCTTGCTTTTAATGTGGCCGATTTCATGGCCGAGCACGAATTTCAGTTCCGGCGAACCGGGGCCGAGCGCCTCGAGAAAGTCGGAGAAGACCACCACAAAGCCCCGGCCGGCGTGCCGGGCGGCAAAGGCGTTGAGGGTGCCGCCCGCCTGCACGACATACAACGCCGGGACCGGCGCCACGCCAAGGCGTCCGCAAACCTCGCGCAAAAGGGCGTGGAGCTCCGGCATCTGCCGTTCGTCCACCTTGACTGCCTCCGAGCGCAGCCGGGCGACCATCAGGCCGTTGGCCAGCCAGAAGACCGCGGCAAAAACCGCGGCGTAAATCAGGCCGATGATGCTCACGGCCAGAAGCAACCAGACCAGGATGGAAAAGATCAGAACCAGGCTGAAGTACGTCCGCTCCTTGGGGAGCGTCAGAGTGTTGGGAGTCAACGGCAGGGAGGCGGCGGGGGGAGGGGTATTCATAAGTTGCAGGCGGGTGACCATGCCTGCCGACCGGGTTGCCGACCGGGGGAAGCAATGCGCCAGCCGGCGGCATGGTCCGGATGGGGTAGGGAAGCACGCCTTAGAGGGGAGATGCCGCAGGTGTGGCCGTGCGTCAATGCTTCGTCTCTCACGTAACGCCGCGCGAGGCGTGGGCTGAGGGAATGCCGCTTCCGTCAGGCCGCGGTCTTCTCTTCCGGCGGCGAGCGGAAGATGGCGTCCAGCTCCAGGCCGGTCAGCGCCGTGATACCGCGCAGCAGCCACCAGAACACAAACAGCATCATCGCCATGCTGGGCAGCACGATCACCGGCCAGCTCACCAGGTGCATTTTTGCGAGTTCGCCGTTGAAGGCCTCGGTGCCCGGCGCGCTCTTCAGGAGGTGGCGCGCCAGCGCGTAGTTGAGGATCGCGCTCACAAAGAACGCCAGGGACAGCAGTCCGGTGGCCCGTCGCAGCAGCCGGGCAAAGTCGGCCTGGGTGCCGCGCGCCGCCAACGCCAGATCCACTTTCTCCACCTCGATCACCTGCGGGTTATAGAGCAGTTCGGTGACGAGCGGTGACTTCGCTTTCATGGAGGCCAGCACTGCGAGGCCGATGATTCCAGGGATGGCCGCATCCTTCACCGCGAACCAGACGCCGCTCACCTGCAGCAGGCCGAAACCGCCGGAGATCAGCACGCTCGCAAAGCCGATGATTGAGATGAAATTCCAGCGCCGGCGCGCGATTAAATCATGCAGGCCGTAGCCGACCGGGAAAGCCAGCGCCACCAGCAGGCCCCAGCGGGGGCCCAATCCCCGCGCGCCGCTCAGCCAGGTGAGGATCGCCGTCGGCGCCGCGATATTGCAGGCCAGGTTGAGCAGCAGATTTTCCGGCCGTGCGACCGGTCGGGAGGTGCCTTTTTCAATCGTTTTTTCCACGCGGTCTTGCCATTAAGAAGCTTGCGGCCGTCCCACGCCGCAAGCTTCTTCGCACCATGATCCTCCTCGGCGTCAATATCGACCACTGTGCCACGCTCCGTCAGGTGCGCTACCGCGAAAGCGGCCGCACCACCGGCGGCAACGTGGAGCCCGATCCCGTCACCTGCGCCGTCCTCGCCGAACGCGCCGGCGCCGACGGCATCACCGCGCACCTGCGGGAGGACCGGCGGCATATCCAGGAGCGCGACATCTGGCGGCTCCGCGAGACCATCGCCACGCGACTCAATCTGGAGATGGCCTGCACGCCGGCCATGACCGAGCTCGCCCTCAAGCTGAAGCCCGACTCGGTCTGCCTTGTGCCCGAAAACCGCCGGGAAGTCACCACCGAGGGCGGTCTCGATGTCGTGGGTGGCGAGGAGCGGGTTCGCGTCGTGGTCGAGGCGATGCGGGCCGCTGGCATCGTCACCAGTCTCTTCATCAACCCCGACGAGGCCCAGATCGAGCTCGCAGCCCGGCTCCGGAGTCCCTGGATCGAGCTGCATACCGGCGCCTATGCCGAGGCGTATCATTCCCCGCGGCGGCAAGCGGAGTTCGAGCGCTTGCGCCGTGGCGCCGCCCTGGCGCACCAGGCGGGCCTGGTGGTGAACGCCGGCCACGGCATCAATTACGTCAACATCGCCGAAATCCGCACGCTGCCCCATTTGCACGAGCTTAACATCGGCCACAGCATCCTGAGCCGCGCCCTCTTCACCGGTCTCGAGGAGGCGGTCCGCGAGATGAAACAGCGGATGAACGGATGATAGTAGCGAGTAGTGGGTAGCGAGCATTGAGCATCTTGCCGTCGCCTTTTTACTCACTGCCCGCTACTCACCACTTCTCAATGAACCTCACTCTGCCTCCCGGCGGCATACTGCTCAGCCTCGGTTGCGACGTCATCGAGGTGGAGCGGATCCGCGGCGTGCTCGACCGGCAGGGCGAGCGTTTTCTCCAGCGGGTGTTCACCGACGAGGAGCGCGCCTATTGCTTCGGCCGCAAGTTCCCCCACCAGCATCTCGCCGCCCGCTTTGCCGCCAAGGAAGCCGTGTCCAAGGCCTTCACCACCGGCATCGGAGCCGAGCTCGGCTGGAAATCGGTCTCCATCTACCATGGCGCGCGGCAGGAGCCGCTGGTGCGCCTGGACGAGCAGGGGCTGCTCCTGCTCGCCCGGACCGGCGCCACGCACGTGCTGGTCTCGCTTTCGCACACCGGCACGGTCGCGATGGCCGTTGCGGCGCTGGTGCGCCAGCACCCGGCAGGAACACCTGCCCCATCGTGATGAACTCAACCTGGTCCGATCCCGTCCTCATCTGTGCCGAGGCGAAGGCCCTCGAAGCCCGGCTGTTCGGCGGGGACGAAGAGCGGGAATGGACGGCCATGCAGCGCGCCGGCACCGCGGTGGCGCGGGCGGTGCTGGAGGATTTCAAGGAGATCGGCGGCTTCCCCGCCGCCGGCCGGGTGCTGATCCTGGCCGGGAAAGGCCACAACGGCGGCGATGCCCTGCTCGCGGCCCGGACCATGCTGGAGCAGTTTCCCGCGGCGCAGGCGTCAGTGCTGTTTGTCTGCGGTGAACGCACCCTCCGACCGCTGGCCTGGCGCGCTTGGCGGGAATTGCAGCATGCCGCGGCCGGACGCGTCACGAAGATCACCCCCCAACCAGGAGATGCGGCCTGGTCGATGGAATACGACCTGTGCTTGGACGGCATCTTTGGTTTTCAGTTTCACCCGCCGGTGGACGCCGGCGTCGCCGGGGTGCTTCACCGGGTCAACGCCCATCCGGCCATCCGTTTGCGGGCGGCCGTCGATCTGCCCAGCGGTTTGGGCGAGGAGACCGGCGTCGTTACTTTCCGGGCCGATTTCACCTATGCCACCGGCAGCGTCAAGACGCCGGTGCTCGCGGAGCGGCATCGCGGCGCGGTTGGCCGGCTGCGCTACCTGAATCTCGGCTTTTTCGATGGACCTGCAGCCGGAGGTGCTGGCCCCGGGCCGGGTTCGCTGGATCCAGCGACGGATCGGGTGCTCAAGTCCTCGGTGCTTGCGCCCCTGGCGGCCCTGCGCGCGCCCCAGTCGGACAAGCGCACCTTCGGGCATCTTTTCGTGATCGGCGGGTCCCGCAACTATCCCGGCGCGGTGTTGATGGGCGTGGGGGCGGCGCTGCGCAGCGGGGTGGGGCTGGTCACCGCCTTGGTGCCGGAGTCCCTTGTGCCCGCCTATGCCGCCTGGGCCCCGGAGGCGATCTGGGTCGGCTGGCCGGAGACGCCGGAGGGTGGCCTCGCGCTTGAGGGACTGGCTTTGCTACGCGCGCGGCTGGGGCGGGCCACGGCCCTGATGCTGGGCCCGGGACTCGGTCCGGAACGCGAGACGCTCACCCTGGCGGAGGAGATTGTGAAGCTGGCCGGCGTGCCGATCGTGCTCGACGCAGATGCGCTGCAACCCTCGGTTCTGGCTGCGGCACGGGGCCGGCAGGTCGTTTGCCTGCCGCATGCCGGTGAGTTCAAACGACTGGCCGGCGGCCGTGACGCCGATGCAGCCGGACTGAGGGCGGTGGCGCGCGAGACCGGCGCCGCCATCATTCTCAAGGGCCCAATCACGCGCATCGTCGACGGCGAGCGGGTTTATTACAGTTTCTTCGGCGGGCCGGTGCTCGCGCGCGGCGGCAGCGGCGATGTGCTCGCCGGCCTGGTCGGCGGCCTGGTCGCCCAGTCGGTCCACGAACCGGTGCCGGCCGCCTGCCGCGGCGTGGTCTGGCACGGCCTGGCCGCCGATCTGCTCGCGCGCGACCGCGGCCAGGTGGCGGTGCAGGTGACGCAGCTGCTCGATTATCTTCCCGCCGCCCTGCGGCTCGCCTCCGATGCCGGCTGAACTCACAGAACGGCAGGCGCTGCTGGTGCTGAATGCGCTGCCGAACATCGGCCCGATCACCACCAACCGGCTGCTCGAGGAGCTGGGCGGTGATCCGCGGACGATTTTTGCCGCCGGGCTGAAGCGGCTGCAGGCGGTGAAAGGCGTTGGCCCGGCCATCAGCCAGACCCTCGCGCGGTGGGACGAGCATTTCGACCTTGCGCGCGAGGAGAAACGGCTGGCCGAAATGGGCGCGACCTTCGTCACCACGCGCGACGAGGCCTATCCGAAGCTGTTGCGCCAGATCCACGATCCGCCGATCGGTCTTTACCGGAAGGGCAGCTACGCCTTTGCGCATCCGTGCATTGCGATTGTCGGCAGCCGGCGCGCGACGCTCTACGGCCAGGCGACCGCCAGAAAACTCGGCGCCGAGCTGGCCACGCGGGGATTCTGCGTGGTCAGCGGCCTGGCCCGCGGCATCGACACCGCGGCCCATGAAGGCGCGCTGTCGGTCGGGGGCCGGACTGCGGCGGTGCTGGGCAACGGCCTCGACATCATCTATCCGCCTGAAAACCTCGATCTCTACCGGCGCATCGCCGAGGCGGGTGCGGTCCTGTCAGAGTTTCCCTTCGGCCGCCGGGCCGACCGGCAGTCGTTTGCGATGCGCAACCGCATCGTCTCGGGCCTCTGCGAGGCCGTGGTGGTGGTGGAAAGCGACGTCGACGGCGGCGCGATGATCACGGCCCGTTTTGCCGGCGAGCATGGCCGGCTCATCTTCGCCGTGCCCGGCCGCATCGATCAGCCGTCCAGCCGCGGCTGCCACCAGCTTATTCGGGACGGAGCCACGCTGCTGACCGGCGTGGACGATATTCTGGCCGAACTGAACTATCTCGACGGCTTGCGGCCGGCGCCCCTGCCGGTGGCAGCGGGAAACGGCACGGCGACCGGCGGCCTGAGCGAGGTGGAGCAGCGCGTTTTTGAGTGTTTCCGCGGCGGTTCCATCCTCACCATCGACGCCCTCGCCGGCCTCACGCACCTGCCGGCCCACGAGCTGGGCGCCACGCTCATGCTGCTGGAGTTGAGGCGGCTCGTGGTCAAGCGGGTCGACGGCGCCTTCGAGGCGCGCTAGCAGCGCGTCGGACTTCGTCTTCCGTGCTGCTGGAAAAAACGACTGCGCCGTTTTCCAGGAAGCAGGAAACAAAGATAAGCTGCCGGGCCGCGGACGACGGGATGTTGGCCAGCCGCTACCGTATCATGGCCGGAGCTTCCCGGCACTCTCCGCGAGATCACGGCTACCCGTGCCAATGGCGCCAGCCATTGGACTCAGGAACCGGGAGGATGAAGTTCGAGCGGCTCCTCAGCCCGGCGGCCAGCCCATCTGGCGCCGGGCCAGCAGGTGCACGTGCAGGTGCGGCACGCTTTCGCAGGCGTCGGGGCCGTTGTTGATCACCAGGCGGTAGCCGCCGGCGAGGCCGAGCTTCTTCGCGATCATGCCCGCGATGACCAGCAGATGGCCCAGCAGAGGCTCATCGGCGGCGGTGGCGTCGCCGGCGCGGGCGATGACTTTTTTCGGAATGATGAGCAGATGCACCGGCGCCTGCGGCTGGATGTCGTGGATGACGAGGCAGTGCTCGTCCTCATGCTCGATCCGGGCGGGAATCTCGTGATCGATGATCCTTTGGAAGATGGTTTTCACGGGGAGTTTTTACAGGAGGAAACGGAGAAAACGGAGCGACGCTACCGATTGGCACCGGGCAGAATGAGCCGGGAGATTCCATCGACGAGCTTGGGAGAGTTGAAATTGATAAGAAGGCCAATAGGCACGTTCAGCAGCTTCATGTAACTCAGGAGCTGTGCCTTGTGGACTGGCAAGATGCGTTCAACGGACTTCGCTTCGATCAAAACACAATTTTCGACGAGGACGTCGAAGCGGAGCGGCTCTTCGCGAGTAAATCCTTTGTAGGAGATGGTGACGAGCTGCTGGTTTGTCGCGAGCAGGTGGCGGAGGTCGAATTCACGGAGCAGGCACCACTCGTAGATCGATTCTACCAGGCCGGGACCCTTGTCCCGATGCACCTCGATGGCCGCGGCAATGATCGTTTCGGTAAGTCCGTCTGCCTTGTGAAACAGAGGATGCATGGTCCTCTTTGTTTCCTCTGTTCCCTCCTGTAAAAACAAAAAACTACAAAAACAGCAGGTTCAGGCTGGCGCTGCGGCGGCTACGGGCGGCGGCCAGGTCGCGGATGAGCGCCAGGGACTCGCGGTATTCGCGCTGGCGGCGGCCCGTCCAGCGGCGGCGCGGCGGGCAATGCGCCGGCCGGAGGTTGGTGACGAGCAGGGTGGATTCACGGTAGCGCGCCAGGCGCTTGAGGCCGGCCAGCACATTCTCGCGGGTGAAGAGCGGCGTGGCGGCCGCGGCGGATTCCGCGGCGTCCCAGTGGAAAAAACCGTAATCCTGCCGGCCGTCGCAGAGGCGGGCGAGGAGCCGCGCGGCGGCGGCGCTGAATGCCGGGTCGCCGGGCGGCCGGTTTTCCGCCTCGGTCAGGCTGGTGGTGATGGCCGACTGGATCTGCTGCGCGAGGTAGAGGTCGTTCCCGGTCAGGCCCGCGAACAGTGCGTTGATGAAGTGGAGGCGGCGCAGGTGGTCGCTGTTGATCATGGCTTCGGTTTTCCGAGGTTGCTGATCTCCTCCATGAACTCGGAGACGTCGCGGAACTCCTTGTAGACGCTGGCGAAGCGCACATAGGCGACCTGGTCGATGCGGCGCAGGTGGCGCATGACCTCGTCGCCGATGGCCCGGCTGGGGATCTCGCTCTCGTACTGGGCCTCGAGGGCATCGATGACGTCGTCGACGATCATCGTGATCTGCTCGAGGTCGACCGGGCGCTTGTGGCAGGCGGCGCGGATGGCGTGCAGTAGTTTCTCCCGGTCGAACTCCTCGCGGCGCCCGTCGCGCTTCATGACCATGATGCCGTCGCGGACCAGGGTTTCGATGGTCGTGTAGCGGTGGCCGCACTCGAGGCACTCACGCCGCCGGCGAATGGTGTTGCCCTCCTTGCTGATGCGGGAGTCAATCACCTTGTCCTCAATGGACGTGCATTTGGGGCAGCGCATGGATGGAACGAAACAGGGGCGGTCAGTTAAGCGACAAGAAGTTCTGCAGGATGTTCATTCCGTGTTCGGTGGCGATGGACTCGGGGTGAAACTGCACGCCCCAGATCGGCAGGGTCTTGTGCCGCAGGCCCATGATTTCGCCCTCGGCGGTCTCGGCGGTGATTTCGAGACAGGCGGGAAACGTGGCGCGTTCGACCAGCAAGGAGTGATAGCGCGTGGCGCGAAACGGGGAGGGCAGGCCGCGGAAGAGGTCGGTGCCGCGGTGCAGGATGGGCGAGATTTTGCCATGCATCAGCCGGCCGGCCCGCACCACGCGGCCGCCAAAGTGATGCCCGATGGACTGATGGCCTAGGCAGACGCCGAGGATGGGCTTCTGCCCGGCGAAAGCCTTGATGATGTCGAGCGTGGCCCCGGCCTCGCGGGGCGAGCAGGGGCCGGGGGAAAGCAGAATGCGGTCAGGATTGAGGGCGAGAGCCTGCTCCGGGGTGATCTCGTTGTTGCGGAAGATGCGTTGCTCCACGCCCAGCTGGCCGAAGTACTGGACCAGATTGTACGTGAAAGAATCGAAGTTATCGATGACGAGCAGCACGGGGCAATGTACCCATAGAGGGGGGGAGGGGTCAAGTGCCGGCCCGGCAGCTTGCCTTTATCCGATTGTTCCGCCAAAGCCGCCGCTGGCATGCACACAAGCCTCACCCACACCCGGGTCGCGACCGGGGCGGTCCGCTGGCTGATCACCCCCTCCCAATGGCGGGAATGGCGGGGGAGCTACCACCGTCTGCCCATGATTGCCGCCTTTGACGGGGAAGCCTTGCCGGAACAGTGGACCGCCCTCTGGCATCCCCGGGCCGTCTCGGTGTTGCTCGAAACCGGCAAACAGGGCCGCTATACGATCCTCGGCAACGGCCTCCGGACCCGGCTGAGCGGAGATGCCGATGGCGCGGTAGTCTGGCAGCGGCAGGAAAGTGATGCCGGCGATCGGGTGATGGAACGCATCCCCGGGCCGCCGCTCGCCTTGCTGCAAAACTGGCTGACCCGGCGGCAGACGCCACCGGTGGCGGACGCGCCGCCGTTTTATGGAGGGCTGGTCGGATACCTCGCTTACGATGCCGGGGAGACCCTCGAGGCACTGTGCCTGCCCGACCGGCCGGCACTGGCTTATCCGTGGTACGTCTGGGCCGAGGTGGAGGAAGGGTGGGTATTCGACCACAAGACGGGCACACTGTTTTGCTTCAGCTTGTGTCCGGCAAACGACGTCGGAGGCGACCGCCGCGCGCTGGAAGCCGCCTTTGCCCGGGCGCAGGAAAAGGTGCAAGGGTTGCATGAGCAATGGAACCGCTGGCGGGCCCAGCCGGTGCCGCCTCCGCCGCCAGAACGCCTGTCCGTCCTGCCGCCGGATTATTTTACAGTTCCGGATATGCAGTTATCATTGAACCGCGAAGCGTTCATCGTGGCGGTGCGCGCGGCGCAGGAACGGATCGCCGCCGGTGAGACCTACCAGGTAAATCTCTCCATCCGGCAAAGCCGGCCGCTGCCCGCTCCGCCGGAGCGCATCTATGAGGCGCTGCGACGGCTCAACCCCTCGCCCTACATGGCGTTGCTGCGTTTCCCCGAGGTAACGGTCGTCTCGGGTTCGCCGGAGCTGCTGTTGAGCGTGGCGGAGGGCCGGCTGGAAGCGCATCCCATCGCGGCCACGCGGCCGCGCGGTCCCACGCCGGAAGCCGACGCCGCCCTGGCGGCGGAACTGGCCTCCAACGCCAAGGAGTGCGCCGAGCACCTCATGCTCGTCGATCTCCTCCGCAACGACATCGGCCGCGTGGCGGCATTCGGCACGGTCCGCGTCGTGGACTTCATGGCCGTGGAACGCTATTCGCACGTGATGCACCTGGTGTCGCGGATCGAAGGCGGACTGGCGGCGGGACGCACGGCCTGCGATGCGGTCACCGCGCTGTTTCCCGGCGGCACCATCACCGGTGCGCCCAAGGTGCGCACGATGGAGGTCATCGGCGAACTGGAGCCGCTGCGCCGCGGGATCTACACCGGGGCCATCGGCTGGCTGGGCTACAACGCCAATGCCAAGCTGAACATCGCCATCCGCACGCTGGTGGCCGTCGACGGAATGGCGCAGATGCAGTCCGGCGCCGGCATCGTGGCCGACTCCGAGCCTGCGCTCGAATTCGAGGAATCGCTCAACAAGGCCCGCGCCTTGTGGCTGGCGGCGGAGCGGGCGGCGGAAGGAGGCGCGTGTGGCTGACGATATTCTCTGGTTCAATGGAGCCTGCCGGCCGGCGGCCGAGGCGCGGATTCCCGTGGCCGACCACGCGGTGCAATATGGCGCCGGTCTTTTCGAGACCTTCCGCACCTGGGGCGGGCGGGCGCCGCTGCTGCACCGGCATCTGGCCCGGTTGCGCGCCGGCTGCCGCCAGTATCGCATCGAGTTTCCCGCCGGAACGTTGCTGCCGCGGGCGGAGACGGAGCTGCCGCGCATTCTGCAGGAATTGCTCGCGCGCAACGGCCGCGAGGATGCGGTTTTTCGTTACACCGTGACGGCGGGGGAGGCGCCGCCCGGTCTGCCGGCGGGGCCTTACCGCCGGCCGTCGGAGATCGTGACGCTGCGGGCGCTGCCGGTTCCGCCGGCGGGCGGACGCAGTGTGCACGTTCTCGCGACCAGACGCCTCGCGCCGGAGTTTTCTCCCCGCCCCAAGTCCCTGCAATATGCCAACGCCTTGGCGGCCCGCTGGGAGATGCTGGATCGCGGCCTGCCGGCCGGCGCCGAGGGCTTGATGCTCACGCCGGAGGGCTGGCTCGCGGAGGGCGTGACGACCAGTTTGTTTTTCTTCAACGACAACCGGCTGTGCACACCGGCGCTCGACCTGGGTGTGCTGCCCGGCGTGATGCGCGAAGTCGTGCTGGAACTGGCGCGGAAGGAAGGGATGACCGTGTCGGAGGGGACGTTCCCGCTGGCGGCACTCGCGCAGGCCGAAATGGTCTTCCTGACGAGCGGTGCACTCGGACTGGCGCCGGTGGAGCGGATTTTCGATGCCGCGGACCGTCTGCTGGCCTCGCCCGCGACCAGCAGGCATCCCTGGTTCCGCCGCCTGGAGCAGGGATTTCGCGATGCCTGCGTCACGATGGCACCGCCCCGGGGCGCGTGAAGAGGGTTGCCTCGCCGTTCCGCCTCCGCGTACTACAGATCCGATGCAGCCCACCGCCTGGCAAAGTCCGCATGGGCGTCCGCTGCCCGGGCCGGGCGGACGCACGCTCGTCATGGGCGTGCTGAACGTCACTCCCGACTCCTTTTCCGACGGTGGGCAGCTGCCCTCGGCCCAGGCGGTCGTGGACTGCGCCGGCGCAATGCTCGCGGCCGGCGCCGATGTGCTCGATGTGGGAGGAGAATCCACCCGACCGGGCGCAGCGCCGGTGAGCGTGGCGGAGGAATGCGACCGGGTCCTGCCGGCGCTGACGGCGTTGCGGCGGGCCTTTACGGCCGCGGCTATTTCCGTCGATACCTACAAACCGGCGGTGGCCGAGGCGGGAGTGCGGGCCGGGGCGGACATCGTCAACGACATCTGGGGCGGTCTGCATGGCTTTACGGCCGACCAACGGCGGCGCGGGATCGAGGCGATGGAGCGCGGCGGGACTGCTTCGTTGCCTCGTTCGCCCATGGCCGAGGCAGTGGCCGCACTCAATTGTCCGGTCATCTTGATGCACAACCGGCCCGACCGGGACTATGGCGATTTCTGGACCGACCTGCTGCTCGACCTGCGTCTGAGCCTGGCCGTGGCGGGCGCCGCCGGCGTGCCCGGGCACCAGTTGTGGCTCGACCCGGGATTTGGTTTTGCCAAGGAACCGCGGCATAATCTCGAGGTGCTCAGGCATCTCGACCGGATCGTGGCCCTGGGGCACCCGGTGCTGCTCGGCACGTCGCGGAAGTCAACCATCGGCCGCGTGCTCGGCACCCCCGTCAACGACCGGCTCGACGGCACCGGCGCCACGCTCGTGTGGGGCATCCAGCAGGGCTGCCAGATGGTGCGCGTGCACGACGTGGCCCCGATGTTGCGCTTCGTGCGGATGGCCGATGCAATCAAGGCCGGACTCGCCTGGAACCCATGACCTCCGACACGCTGACGCTCTCCCGCCTGCATTTCTTCGGCCATCATGGCGTGCTGCCCGAGGAGACAGCCCGCGGACAGGAATTTGAAGTCACGGTGCGGCTGGAACTGCCGCTGGCGGAGGCCGGGCGGACCGACGATCTCACCCACACCGTTGACTACCGGGCGGTGCAGGCGGCGGTGCGGGGAATCATGGAGGGGCCGCCGCGCCGGCTCGTCGAGGCGCTGGCGGAGGCCGTGGCCGCGGAGCTTCTGCGACTCTTTCCCTCCGTGCAGGCGGTCGAGGTCGAGGTGGTGAAACTGAAGCCACCGGTGGATTTCCGGAGTGCCGGCCTGTCGGTGCGGGTGCGGCGGGAAAGGAGCACATAGGTCCGATACGACCTATAGGGCCCATGCCTGCTAGCGCGCGACAAGCCTTCATCGGGGTGGGCGCCAACCTCGGCGACCGGTGGGCCACGATCCGCGGTGCGCTGGCGGCGCTGGCACGTGCATCGGGCATCGAGTCCGTGGAGGCCTCGGCGGTCTACGAGACGGCGCCCGTCGGCGTGGTCGACCAGCCGAAGTTTCTCAATCTGGTGGCCGGGATCGAGACGACCCTCGCTCCCGAGGTGCTGATCGCCGGGCTGCACCAGCTCGAGAAAAACGCCGGCCGCTGCCGGGAGCTGGAGCAGCGCTGGGGGCCGCGCCCGCTCGACCTCGATCTGCTGCTCTACGAAGGCGAGACGCGCCCCGGGCCGGAACTGGCCCTGCCGCACCCGCGGATGTGGGAGCGGGCGTTTGTCCTGGTGCCGTTGCGGGAGCTGATCGAACGGTCCGCGCGCTTCCAGCGCCCCGCTTGGACGGAGGTGCGCGCCCGGCTCGCCGCGATCCAGGCGACGGCGGATGTAACCCGCTGGACGCCTCCGCCGGCTTGAAACCGGTTGCCTTCGAACCTGCGGCATTCGAAGCTGCGCCACGTTCATGCCCGGGCACTTCACCCTGCTCAAAACTGATGCGGTCACGGCCGCCCGCCGCGGCCGGCTGACCACCCGCCACGGGGTGGTGGAGACGCCCGTCTTCATGCCGGTGGGCACGCAGGGGACGGTGAAGGCCGTCACGCCGGCGCAGTTGCAGGAGATCGGCGCCCAGATCATCCTCGGCAACACCTACCACCTGAACCTGCGGCCGGGTTCCGAACTCATCCGCGACCTGGGCGGATTGCATGCCTTCATGGGGTGGAACGGCCCCATCCTCACCGACAGCGGCGGATTCCAGGTTTTCAGCCTGGCCAAGCTGCGTCGCGTGCGCAACGAGGGCATCACCTTCCAGTCGCATCTCGACGGTGCGACCATCTTTCTGGGACCGCGCGAGGTCATGACCGTCCAGCGGAACCTCGGCTCCGACATCGCCATGGTGCTGGACGAATGCCCGCCCTGGCCGTGCGCGCGCGACGCCTGCCGGCAGGCGGTGGAGCGCAGTCATCGCTGGGCGCGCGAATGCCTGGCCGCCGCGCACGAAAGCGGCTTCCTGGCCGCCGGTCACCACGTGTTTGCCATCGTGCAAGGCTCGACCTTCGACGACCTGCGCTGCGAGGCGGCGGAAACCTTGGGGGCGCTCGATTTTTCGGGCTACGCCATCGGCGGCGTGAGCGTGGGCGAGCCCGAACCGGAGATGCTCCGGCAGGTGGCCGCCACAACGCCGCACCTGCCGGCGGACAAGCCGCGGTATACGATGGGTCTCGGCACGCCGGTGCAGCTGTTGAAGATGGTTGCCCTTGGCGTCGACCTGTTCGATTGCGTGCTGCCCACCCGCGTGGCCCGCAACGGCCTGGTGTTCACGCCCGACGGCCCGATGAACCTGCGGAACGAACGGTTTCGCGCCGACCCGCGGCCGGTCGTCGAGGGTTTGGACAATTACACCTGCCGCCATTTCTCCCGCGCCTATCTGCGGCACCTCTCGCTCGCCAACGAGATGCTGGCCGGCACGCTGCTCACCCTCCACAACCTGCATTTCTATCTCGAACTCATGGCGCAGGCCCGCGCTCACATCGCGGCGGGCGATTTCGCGGCGTGGCACCGGGGATGGATCGACCGGTATGAGGCCGGGCTGGCGAAAAATAAAACCCGCACGACGGAGCCGTGCGGGTCGGATTGATGTTCGTAGAAATGCTCGGCTTAGAAACGCATGCGGAGGCCGATGCTGTAGTTCCACGAGTCGAGATTGCTGTTCTGCACATCGGTGTAGCCAACGCCGGCATAAACCGCCAGCGACTTGGAGTACCAATGGTTAACCTCCACCCCGTAGGTGACATCCTGGGCACTGCGGGAAGAGGTCCGGAAGTCGTCGTTGTAGACGATGCTCGGCTTGATCGAAACCAGACCGGCGGGAATCTCGACCCCGAGGGCGGCGGCCCAAATGCCGCTGTTGTCGCTCATGCCGAGGGCGTGAACCCACTGATAACCCAGGCCGATCTCGGCGAAGGGCCTCACCTCGTTGAAGGTGGTGTAGGCCGTGGCCATCGTCGTGAGGGTGTTGCTGTGCGCCGGCACGGCGCCCCGGAGCCAGCCGTAGCTGTAGCCGGCTCCGAGATCGAGGTGGGGGGTCACAGGAACATTGGCACTGAGGCCAAGGCCGTAGGCGTTGTCGGTCAGGTGCCGGATGTCCTGGATGCCGAGATTAAAGTCAGCGTAGCGCTGGCCGAGGGTGCCGACCGGAATTCCGGTCGCGGCAGACGATTGGGCAAAGCCCGCACTGCAGGCCGCGAGGACCGCCAGTGCGAGGGTGATTTTCTTGGTTAGGTTCATATAGGTCAGGTTATTATCTCCCGATTTTGAGTCGGGAAAGGTCAGCTCGCTAATGATTGCACGGCCACTTTCAACGAAAAACATTCATCTCCCTCGTGACGCGGCGAGACTTCATGCGCCAAGCTTTCTGCCATCGTCGCGAAGACGGAGCGATCGAAGCCCGGGGATCGTCGCCCCTCCAATGGGATCGAGAGATCCAGCCGGGACGAGGGCGTCCCGGCTCCAGTAGTCGCCAGCGTTGGAGACGCGCCGCCCTCGTCCTGGGGCGCGCGTTTTTCGGTTGGGGCCGAAGCGTTCCAGCTCAGAAGAGCACCCGCACGCCCAGCGTGTAGAGCCAGGTGTCGGGCGCGTGCCGGATCTGATTGTAGCTGACCGAGGCGATACCGCTGATCTTGGGAGTAAACCAGTAGTTGCCCTGTACGCCATACCGCCAGGTCGGATTCCGGCCGTTGCTACTGAAGGAATCACTATAACCTATGCTGTAGGTGACCGCGGCCAACTGCCCGAACGGGACCTCCAGACCGGCGCCCAGCGCCCAGTAGCTGCCGTCAATATTTGTCTTCACGCCGAGGAGGGAGGCGGAATTCCAAGCTTCCCCGAGGGTGGCGGAAAAGTACGGTTTGCCGTATTCATCCTGGCTGTAGGCGATGACCGAGGCGCTCAGGGTATTTTCATCCCGGCTGTAGTCCGTGCCGGTCAGATGCGAATATCCATAGGCGATGGCGGCGTCAAAGCCCGGGGCCACGGGCAGATTCACGCTGCCCAAACCACCGATGGCGTTGTCCAGCCACGCGCTGTGATAGTGCTCGAGGCTCAGATCGACGCCGTAATAACGCTTGCCGATCAGGCCGGGGGATTGGTTGTCCGCCGCAGACAGGCCGGAAGCCGCGAAGAGGAGACCGCCGGCGAGGGTGACGATGATCAGAGCTCTGCAATGGTTCATAATATTCATGGTGGGGGTGTGAACTGAGTTGATGGACCGGCCCGGCGGCAAGATGGTTCCCTTTGTGAGGTGTAAAAAATAATTCAACTCGTTCTTCTGTATATACTTGTATTCTGTTTACAGACTATAATAAAGTGTCGCGATCTCGGGTTGGAACGTCAACTTAGGCTGGATTGTCGGGAAAGATGTTGGCTAACTCCCATTCCACGATGCGGATCCTTGTTACGGGCGGTGCCGGTTTTCTCGGCAGTCATCTTTGCGACCGGCTCATCAGCGACGGTCATGAGGTCGTCTGCCTCGACAACCTCTTCACCGGCCGGAAGGAGAACATCGCCCACCTGCTGGCCAATCCGCGCTTTGAATTTGTGCGGCACGATGTGGTCGATCCTTTCAAGGCCGAGGTCGACCAGATCTACAACCTCGCTTGTCCGGCCTCGCCGCCACACTATCAGTACAATCCCATCAAGACGGTGAAGACCTCGGTGATGGGCGCCATCAACTGCCTGGGTCTTGCGAAGCGCGTGAAGGCCCGCGTGTTCCAGGCCTCCACCTCCGAGGTCTACGGTGACCCGCAGGTGCATCCGCAGCCCGAAAGCTATTGGGGGCACGTCAACCCCGTGGGCCGCCGCTCCTGTTACGACGAGGGCAAGCGCTGCGCCGAGACACTCTTTTTCGACTATCATCGGGAAAACCGGGTCGACATCCGGGTCGCGCGCATCTTCAACACCTACGGCCCCCGGATGCTGTCCGACGACGGCCGTGTTGTTTCGAACTTCATCGTGCAGGCCCTCCGGGGTGAGCCGCTCACCGTCTATGGCGATGGCGCACAGACGCGCTCCTTTTGTTTTGTCGACGACCTCATTGAAGGCGTGGTGCGCTTCATGAAGCAGACCGGAACCGTCGGGCCGATCAACCTCGGCAATCCCGATGAATTCACCATGCTCCGGCTCGCCGAGCTCACGCTCAAGTACGTCGGAGGGAAATCGAAGATCGTGCACAAGCCGCTGCCGGCGGACGACCCGAGGCAGCGCCGGCCCGATATCACGCTGGCGCGGCGCGTGCTGAAGTGGAAGCCGTCCGTCCCGCTGGAGGAAGGCCTGAAGCGCACCATCGCCTATTTCCGCGGCCGGGTATGACGGACGGTGGCCCGGCCGGGTTTTGTGCGATCAGGTTGCACGTATTCCGCCCGGCGCGGAACGGCTGGTCGACCGCGCCCAGGGACGGGGCTCGGATGGCATTTGCCATTTGCCAAGCCTGTCCGGGCCAATTTAGCTTCAACCTCTTTTCATGATTTCCTGGCTCCTGAAGAAGTTCTCCGGCCGTCACTATCGCAAATTCCTCGAGCGGTGCCGGCCGCTCGTTGTCCGTATCAACGAATTGGAGCGTTCCTATCAGTCGCTCACCGACGACCAGCTCCGGGCGAAGACCGGCGAATTCCGCGACCGCTTCAAGGCCGGTGAGACCCTCGACCAGCTTCTGCCCGAGGCCTTCGCCGTCGTCAAAAACACTGCCCGCCGCCTCGTCGGGAGCAAGATCACGGTCTGCGATCACGAGCTGGCTTGGGACATGGTGCACTACGACGTGCAGCTCATCGGCGGGATCGCGCTGCACGAAGGCAAGATCGCCGAGATGGCCACCGGCGAGGGCAAGACCCTCGTCGCCACGCTGCCGCTGTACCTCAACGCCCTGTCCGGCCGCAACGCCCAGCTCGTCACCGCCAACGATTATCTCGCCCGCCGCGATGCCGAATGGATGGGCTATATCTACAATTTTCTCGGCGTGGCCGTCGGCTGCATCCAGCAGCTCATGTCCAACGACCTCCGGCGCGAGATGTACAATCGCGACATCACCTATGGCACCGCCTCCGAGTTCGGCTTCGACTACCTGCGCGACAACGGCATGGCCACGCGCAAGGAGGACCAGGTGCAGCGCGACCACTACTACTGCATCGTCGACGAGGTCGACTCGATCCTGGTCGACGAGGCCCGCACCCCTCTCATCATCTCCGGCCCCGCGCCCATTGAGCGCGAGCAGCCCTTCTCGCGCGTCAAACCTTCGGTCGAACAACTCGTCAGCGAGCAGACGCGCCTCTGCAACCGGTTCATCACCGAGGCCCGGGAACTCCTGGAAAAAAAGGACGCCACCCCGGACGACCGGCAGCTCGCGCTCCGGCGCATGCTGCAGGTCAAGATGGGCCATCCCAAGAACAAGCAGCTCCTGCGGCTGATGGAGACGCCCGAGTGGCGCAAACAACTCGACAAGGTCGAGACGGAGATGAACTCCGACCTCAACAAGGATGAGCTTTATCACCTGAAGGAGGATTTGTTCTACACGATCGACGAGCGCCAGCATCAGGCCGATCTCACCGAAATCGGGCGCACCAAGCTCCACCCGGAGAATCCCGATGCGTTCATGATGCCGGATCTCGCCACCGAGTTCAGCGACCTGGAAAAAAACCACGACCTCACGCCCGAGGAGAAGGAGAAGCGCCGGCACGAGGCGCAGCAGCGCTTCGAGGTCATCAGCGAGGACATCCATGCGATCAGCCAGCTCCTGCGCGCCTATTCGCTCTACGAGCGCGATGTCGAATACGTGGTGCAGGAAGGCAAGGTGATGATCGTCGATGAGAACACCGGCCGCGTCATGCCCGGCCGGCGCTGGTCCGACGGCCTGCACCAGGCCGTCGAGGCCAAGGAAAACGTCGTCATCGAGCGGGAGACGCGCACGTATGCCACCATCACGATCCAGAACTACTTCCGCATGTACGAGAAGCTGGCGGGCATGACCGGCACCGCCGAGACGGAGGCCACCGAGTTCAACGAAATCTACCGCCTGACCGTCGTCGTCATTCCGACCAACAAGCCGTGTGTCCGGATCGACCGGAATGATTCCATCTTCAAGACCCGGCGCGACAAGTACAACGCGGTGGTCAAGGAGATCCAGGCGGCCAACGAGCGCGGCCAGCCGGTCCTTGTCGGCACCGTGTCGGTCGAGGCCTCCGAGGTGCTCAGCCGGATGCTGCGCCGGGCCAACATCACGCATGCCGTCCTCAACGCCAAGTTTCACCAGCAGGAGGCCGAGATCATCTCGCGCGCGGGCCAGCGCGGCTCCGTCACCATCGCCACCAACATGGCCGGCCGCGGCACCGACATCAAACTCGGCGAGGGCATCGCCGGCCTCGGCGGCCTCTACGTCATCGGCACCGAGCGCCATGAATCGCGCCGCATCGATCGCCAGCTCCGCGGCCGCTGCGCCCGCCAGGGCGACCCGGGTCTGAGCAAGTTCTTCCTCTCGCTCGAGGACGAGCTGCTGCGCATCTTCCTCCAGGGCAATCTCGCCTCCCGGCTCATGGAGGGCACGATGAAGGAGGGCGAGGAGCTCGAACACCCGTGGCTCAACCGTTCCATCGAGAGCGCCCAGAAGAAGGTCGAGCAGCAGAACTTCGCCATCCGCAAGCGCCTGCTCCAGTACGACGACGTCCTCAACAAGCAGCGGGAGGTCGTCTACGGCATCCGCAACGGCGCCATCCACAACGAGCGGACCAAGGACACCATCTACGACATGGTCGAGGAGGAGATCGCCGAGCGGCTGGAAGCCGCCGGGTTTGACACCAAGACCGGTCCGGTGCCGGCCGCGGTCGAAAGCTTCGTCGGCTGGGTCAATTCGCATTTCCCCGTCACGCTCAAGCTCGACGAACTCAACGGCCTCGCGGGCCGGGCGGCCATGACCCTGGTCGTCGAGCGGATCAAGAAGGCCTATGCCGTGAAGGAATCGGTCGAGGTGCCCGAGGCGCTCGGTACGCTCGAGCGCTACGTGGTCATCAACGCCATCGACCATCACTGGCAGGAACATCTCACCGAGATGGAGGAGTTGCGCCGGTCCATCGGCCTCCGCAGTTATGGGCAGAAGGACCCGCTGCAGGAATACAAGGGCGAGGCCTACCATTATTTCGAGGAGTTGATGAACAACGTGCGCCTGCAGATCTGCACCGGCCTCTTCCGCTCCACCACCAACCTGCAGGCCTTTGAGAACATGCTGTCGATTCTGTCGCGCAGCGCGCGGCTGCAGGGCCCGGAAGACGCGCCACCGAACGGCGGGGCGGTCCGCCCCCGCCCGGGCCCCGTTTCCACTCCGGCC
Organism: Opitutaceae bacterium; assembly: GCA_028688225.1. GTDB lineage: Bacteria > Verrucomicrobiota > Verrucomicrobiia > Opitutales > Opitutaceae > Fen-1467. Next base: position 105,061 of record JAQTYQ010000011.1, read on the forward strand.
CCGGCCGGGTTGCCGCGGCGTCTCGGCGGCCTGGATATGCCGGTCCCGGAGGCCGATCCGGACCCACCGCCGGCCGACAAGGAGGTCCAGCTTCCCCGCGTCACCATCCGACGCGAGACGCCCAAGGTCGGTCGCAACGATCCCTGTCCCTGCGGCAGCGGCAAGAAGTACAAGCATTGCCACGGGAAATGAATTCCCCGCCAGAGCGGGAAATTCATTAGGTGCCGGCGGACGGTTTCATACGCCAAACTCGTGAGAGTTTGGATTGGTTGGTCGGCGACCGCGCTGCAAACAATCCACTTTGACCCGGCGCTCGATTCCCCTCTGGATGCTTCGCGACCCTTTGCATGACGACATCCGTCCTTACTTCCACTGATCCCTATGATGTGTCGCCGTCATGGTGGCGGCGGCATGCCGATTGGGTGTGGGCGGGCGGGGTCGGCGCACTCACGGCGCTGCTGAGCATCATCTCCTTTCCCCCGTGCGATGTCCCCGAGCTCGCCTATGCGTTTGCCGCGCCGACGATTTTCTGGGCTTACCGCCGGCCGTCGTTCCGGCTTTACGCCGGCACGCTGTTCGCGGCGCAGGCCGTGGCCTGGACCGCGCTGCTCTGGTGGCTGCACCACGTCACCTGGCTCGGCCTGTTCCTGCTCGGGCCGTTCATCGGCGTGTTCGTCGGCGCGTGGTATCTCGCCGTCTGGTGGGCGATGCCGCGGCTGGAGGGCCGGCCGACCCTGCTGCGCATCACGGCCCTCTTCGGCCTGGCGGGCGGGTGGGTGCTGATCGAGTGGCTGCGCACGTGGTTGCTCAGCGGCTTCCCCTGGCTGCCGCTCGCGGCCAGCCAGTGGCAGCGCACGGCGCTGCTGCAGATCGCGGCGTATACCGGCGCCTATGGCGTGTCGTTCCTGCTCATCCTTTTCAACCTGGGCTTCGCCGCCTACGGCTGGCGGCTCATGGGCGGGGTCCGGCACCAGGGGCTGCGCCGCCGCAGCCCGGAGTTCATGGCCGTGCTCCTGGCGCTGGTCTTTGGCACCATGCTGCCGATGACCGACGCGTTCAACCGCGCGCCCTACAGCCGCAAGCTGGCCGATGTCGCCTTCGTTCAGCCCTACATCCCGCAGTCCGTGAAGTGGGACCCCACGCAGGGGCGGACCATCCTTGAAACGCTCGAAAAGGCCACGCTCGTGGCCGCGGCCAGCGAGCCCGACCTCATCCTGTGGCCCGAGGCCACCACGCCATGGGCGGTGCGCGGGGATGAAAAGGTGCGCGATTGGATCGAGTCGCTGGCCGCCCGCGCCCGGGTGCCGCTGGTGCTTGGCTCCATCGCCATCGAGAACCGGGGCCGGCCGGACGAGGCCTGGTACAACGGCGTGTTTGTGGTTGCGCCCGATCTCGGCCTGCAGACCGCCTACTATGCCAAACGTCACCTCGTGCCGTTTGGCGAATACGTGCCGCTGCGCCGGGTATTGGGCTGGCTGAACAAGGTCGTGCCGGTCGGCGACGATGATTTCCGCCGCGGTCTTTCGGCCGCCCCCCTGCTTGCGCCCCTGCGGCATGACTCACTCGCGTTCGGCCCGCTCATCTGCTTCGAGGATATTTTCCCGGCGCTGGCCCGCGCCGACGTGCGCAATGGCGCCGACCTCCTCTTTGTGGCGACCAACAACGCCTGGTATGGCGAGGGCGGCGCGGCCTACCAGCACGCGGCGCACTCCGTGCTCCGTGCCGTCGAGACCCGCCGGCCGGTCCTGCGCTGTGGCAACGGCGGGTGGAGCGGTTGGATCGACGAATTCGGCGTCGTGCGCGACGTGCTCACGAACGACCGGGGCAGCATCTACTATCGCGGCGTGAAAACCCTCCCGGTGAAACGCGATGCGCGCTGGATCGGCCGCACCAGTTTCTACGTCGAGCACGGCGACTGGTTTGTGGCCGTTTGCGCGGGCCTGGTGGCGCTGGGCTTCCTCAGTCTCAGAGTGGGCAAAGCTGCCATCGAGGTTCAGAAGGCGGATGACGAGGCATAGCAATTGATACTCGCAAAACAGCCTGACGGGTAGGGACGGACCGCTGGGCCGTCCATGCTTCTCGGCGTGCCCAGCTCTGCTGAACAGCAGAGCGCCCTACCTCCAGATGTCAGTCTGATATGCGAACCTCGATAGGATGTAGGCCGGGCTTCATGCCCGACACCTATGTGCATCGACATCACACTGTCGGGCGTGAAGCCCGACCTACATCAACAGACCCACCACCCGCTGTTCGGGGGTAAGCGTCGCTCTGGGTGCCTCGTAGCTACGAGAGCTACGACGTGGTAGGGTGTGGTCATGGTGACCAATCCCCCTGTGACGACAGAGTTGATTGAGACGGGAGAAAAGCGCGATGCCCTGGGACGGCGGCGCACGCCGAGGGAGCGCCGCACGGAGTTGCTGGCGGCGTATCGGGCCAGCGGGCTGACGCAGGTGGCCTTCGCGCGGCGGGAGGGGCTCCGGTATTCGACATTCTGCACCTGGGCGCAGGCGGAGCGGCGGGCCGGGAAGCTGTCGGTGGCCCCAGCCGGCCGGTCGCGCCGGCGGCGGGGCGTGGCGGTCCCGGCCGTGCGTTTCGTGGAGGCTTGCTTGCCTGGGCCGGGGAAGCTGCCGGTCTGCGGCCTGGAGGTGCGGCTGCCCGACGGCACGGTGATGCGGAGTGGGAGCGCGGTGGAACTGGCCGCGCTCGTCCAGGCGTTGAGGGGGTGAGCGATGCTGGCCTTTCCGGCGGCGATCAAGATCTACGTGGCGGTGGAGCCGGTGGACATGCGCAAGTCGTTCAACGGGCTGTGGGCGGCGGCGCAGGAGCGCTTGGGCGAAGATCCGAAGAACGGAGCGGTCTTCGCCTTCATCAACAAGGGGCGCACGCGGCTGAAGCTGCTGTATTGGGACGGCACCGGGGTGTGGGTGCTGGCCAAGCGGCTGGAAGAAGGCCGGTTCAGTTGGCCGGCGCCCTCGACCGCGGGCGCAAAGCTCGCGCTGGCGCCGGAGGCGCTGGCGCTCCTGGTCGGCGGCATCGAGCTCAAGCAGGGTTCGCTCAAGGCCTGGTATGAGCGCTGAGAAAAAAGTTTCTCCGCGGGGGAACTTGTGCGGCGCGTTGTTTTCGGAGTGCGCGCGTGAGCACCGCGGTCACCGTCCCCCTCGCTGAAGTCCAGCTTCTCCGGCAGGAGATCGTGGTCTTGCGCGCCCAGATCGCCTGGCTGAAGCAACAGCTCTTTGGTGGCGGTCAGAGCGAGCGGCTGGACCGGGCACAACGGCTGCTGCAACTGGACGAACTGGAAAAACCCGCCCCCGCCGCGGAGCGGCCGACCGCGACCATCACCTACGAGCGGGCGCAGGGCCCCGGCGAGAAGCGCACGCTGCCCGCGGAATCCTTCGCGCACCTGCCGGTGCAGGAGACGGTGGTGATCGAGCCGGCGGCCGTGCAGGCCGATCCCACGCTCTACGAGAAGATCGGCGAGGAGCGGACCTTCGAGGTGGACCTCACCCCGCCCAAACTCTTCAAGCGCGAGATCGTGCGCCCGAGGTATCGGCACCGGCTGGATCGCAACCGGGCGCCCCTGCTGGCCTCCGCGCCCGCCCGCGTGGTGCCCGGCGGCTTCGCCTCGGCGGGGCTGATCGCCTGGGCGTTGACCGCGAAGTATTGCGACCACCTCCCGCTCTATCGCCAGGAGAAGATGCTGGCGCGCTGGGGCGCGCCGATCTCCCGGCAGAACCTCTGCGATTGGGTGGGTGCGGCCACCGCGCTGCTCGAAGCGCTGGTCAAACGCATGCAGACCGATCTGCTCCAAGGCGGTTACGTGCAGGTCGACGAGACGCCCGTGCGCTGCAACGATCCCGACCTGAAAGACGGCCAGACCACCCAAGGCTGGTTGTGGGCGTTGAGCCGGCCGGGCGGCGATGTGGTCTTCGCCTGGCGGCTGTCCCGCCGGCATGACGAAGCCGAAAAACTCCTCGGCAACTACCAAGGCCTTTTGCAGTCCGACGGCTACGAAGCCTATCCGGCCTACGTGAGCGCGCATCCCGGCGTCGTCTGGCTGGGCTGCTGGGCGCACGCCCGGCGCAAGTTCCATGACGCGATGACCGAGGCCCCGGCCCGCGCCGGCTTCGTGCTGCGGCTGATCGCCCACCTCTACCAGTATGAGCAGGCGTGGCGGCCGGCCGGCCCGGCGGCACGGGCGGCGCTGCGGCAGGGTCACTTCGGCCTCACGCTGGCCCTGCTCAAAAGGAGCGCGCAACGGCTGGCTGAGCTCAGCCTGCCCCGATCCCAGCTCGGTCAGGCCTGCGCCTACCTGCTCGGCCACTGGGCGCCCCTGACCGCCCACCTTGAGCACGGCCGCACCCAGCTTGACACCAACGCCGTCGAGAACGCCATCCGGCCCTCCGCCCTGGGCAAGAAAAACTGGCTGTTCATCGGCCACCCCCAGGCCGGCGACCGTGCCGCCGTCCTTTACTCGCTGGTGGTCTCCTGCCAGCGCCGCCGCCTTGACCCCTTCGCCTACCTCAAGGACGTGCTCACCCGCCTGCCGCGGATGACCACCAAGGACAACCTCGCCCCGCTGCTGCCGGCCAACTGGAAACCCGCC
>JAQTYQ010000079.1 GCA_028688225.1 Opitutaceae bacterium
CCAGGGGTTCCGGCAAATCCAGCGGCCGGTCCGCCAACCAATCCCGCGCCACGGTCGAAAGCAGACAGCCCAACCCGAGGCGGGCATAATCGCCGGCCGGCGCCTCCAGGCCCTCGCGTCGCACAAAGCCCTCCGGCGCCAGACCCTCCACCCAATGCACATAGCCGATGGCCGGCCGCGGATTGACCTGTTCCCATTGCGCGATCTTCCGCTGCCACTGGAGCCGCTCCAGCCGTTCCGCCCACCCGCCCGGCCCGGGCAGCAGCGCCGCCTCCACAGCCTGCAGGGCCGCTTCGTTGCGCGCAAGGGCGCAGACCGCCTCGGCCCCTTCCCCGCGGGCATAGGTCACGCTTTTCAATTCCCCCATCTTGACCACGCCGGCCGCGGTCGTGAATTCGAGAAAGGGCTCCCCGCCCAGCCCGGGTGCGTTCGTGAAATTCTCCTTCGCCGCATCGAGCTTGCGGTGCGCCTCGCGGCGGATCAACGCGCGCTGGGCGGCGGCGATGCCGGTCAGCCCCGAGGCCTTGACCACTCGGTCCGCATCCTCGGCCGCATGCCGCGCGGCCGCCGGACGATCCGATGTCCAGGCCGTCAACCAGCGGTCGTCGGCCGGCACGAAAAAAGGCTGATGCAGCCAGCTCGACGCCTCCTCCAGCAGCCGGTCTTCCGCCACGGCCCGGCGGACAGCCGGCGAGGCGAAGAGCCTCGCCAGATATGAGCCTCGCAGCACATGCGCCACCGCCGCCCGCAAACCGCCGGCGCGGACCGGTTCGGGCAGCGAGCGGGGCAGTTTCACTTCCGCCGGCGCCTGAATCCAGGGTCGCGGGGCGAGCGGGTAGGCCTGGATCAATCCGGAGCCATCCGCCCAGCTCAGGCGGCCGTTAAACAGGACCCGGGGCGCCTCGCCGCCGAAGGGGACCAGGGGTTGCGTCACCACCACGGCGCCCGCGGAACGGGTCACGCCGGCGGCGTAGCACCACGACCAACCCCGGCCATTGAGGGTGTATTTGATGAAATAGGGCATGATAGGCAAACGGCGCCGGGCCCAGGGGCGCGCCCGGAGTCCCGGGCCTTTAGCCCGGGTTCACGGGCTGCAGCGCCGACTTGGGCAGCAGGATCCAGCCCAGATTGTCGTCGAAGTAGGCGACGTACTTGTCCCCCGCCTTGGCGGCCTGCTCCAGGGCCAGCGGCTCCTGGCCGCGTTCGACAAAGCCGGTGACGATGATGTCTGAAATCTTATAGAGATCGCGCAGTGTCTTGACCGGGGCCGCCTGCGGATCGGAGACCGGGTTGGCCGTGACCACCGCGGCCGGGGCCGGCAGATCGCCGGCGAGCGCCGGGGGGATGTAGGCTTTGGACGGGTGACGCACCGCGTCCATGTTCCAGTGCCCATCCTCCTTGACCCACATCTCCTGCGGGCCGAAGGCATTGCCATCCGGGTCGACTCCACCCTCGAGATAGATCTTCTTCACCCTCCCGGGAATGTAGATGGGCTGGGCTCCGGCGGGTGGAGGCAGCGTGACCGCATCGGGCTCGGCCGGAGCCGGGCTGCCCGTCGCAGAGAGCGTGACGGCGACCGGGGTGTTCGCCGGGAGGGCGGCAGACTTGGCGGTGTGACAGCCCGCGCCGGTAAATCCGATGGCGGTCAGGAGCAAGGAGCAGGAGAGGGAAGCTTTCATCAGGCGGCCTTCGTTCGAGGTTTGAGACTTTCCTTCACGATAATCGCGAAACCGAGCACGATCGCCCCATAGCCAAGCACGTGCGCCATCTGCGCCGGCACCCAGGTCATGCCGTAGCCATAGATCATCACGAAGGCGGCGGCGACCCGTCGCAGACCGAACAGCTGGCAGATCTGGGACAGGACAATCGCCGCCAGCCCGGCACAGAGCATGATCGTAGTCCAGAGTTCGAGGAGCACCTTGGCTTGCACACGCTCCAGGAGTTCGAGGGCCTGTTGGGCGGCCTGGGGATCGACGGGAGGGTTGCTCATGGGGCGGGGGCGGGCTCCGCCCCGAGGGCGGAACGCACGAAATGGTTGTAGAAGGCGATGACGACGGAGGGCTCCTCGAAAGCCATGATCTCCTCGTCGTTGAGCGCGATGCGCGGCGTCAGATCGGCCGTGCCCACGAGCACCCGGGCCCGGTCGATGATGAGGTACTTGTTGTTGTTCCAGCGACCGGACGCGCGGCGCACCGGCACAAAGGGCACCTGGCGGCGGCGCAGTTCGGTGAACCCCTGGTAGTCGCGAACAGCGGGGGCCGCATCGAGGAGCACGAGCACCACTTTCTTCTGCTCCACGGCGCGTCCGAGCGCGGCGAGCAGGGCCGGACTCGTGATCAGGTAGTGGTTGACCAAAATCTCCTGCCGGGCCCCGTCGATGGCGCGGACCAGCAATTGCTCCAGATCCTCCTGCGGGGCGAAATGCACCTCCAGGCCCGCCGGGAGTTCTAGCTCGGGCAGCGGCGCGAGCAGATATCTCGCCAGGGGCACCGCGGCGGCCGCAGTGGCGGGGGTGAGGTTCTGGGCGCAGACTGGCGAGTTGATGGGGAAGAACCCGCCGGCAAGACCAAGGCAAATGAGCCAGGCACGCATGGGATTCACTCCTTGGCCGGTACGGCCGTGACGGGCAGCACCACGGGCCGATTGCGCACCATTTCCTGGGGATCAAGTTTAATCCGGTATTCGGGTTTTTTCGGGGATGATCCCTCGACCGGGAACCAGCCCGCGGGCTGGGCGGTGGCGGCGGAATCATTGGCGGCCGAGACCGCAGGGTAAGTCCGCTCATTGCGCAAGGATACGAGGAACCCCTTCAGTTGCGGATGCACCAGCAGAGTGGCCCGCTCTGCCTCAGAGAGCTCCTTCCAGGTCTTGGGCCGGAAACTGTAGGCGCCAAGCGAAGCGGATCGACCCAGCTGGCAGCCGGGCGGAACCGCCGCACCGGAAGTCCACAGGCGGATGTCCGTCTTGTATTCGGCGTGATCCTTCGCAATCGAGGCGATAAAGGCGTCTAGCACCGCTTCCAAGTTACCTCTGGTTTCCTGACCCCAGGCCAGGGCGGGCAGCACGAACAGGAGGGAGAGAAAGATACGGCGGCACATGGTTATCATGATAGCGGCCCTCATTGCCCCCCGTTTGCGGTTTTAATCGCCTGCTCGAGGCCGTTCAAAATCGGACCGGAGGAAGCACCCACGCCGGTCAGGCCACCGGCGCCAAGCCCCCCTTGGATCAGAGGCTTGAGATCGGCTACGGGTTTCAGCTGCGCCACATTGACACCCCGGTCGGCCAGGGCGAGCGGGCTGGTCAGCTGCAGCCGGACCATGGTTCCGGCCGGGATGGTCAGGTACGGGGCGAAGCGCGCCTGCAATTCCTCCATCTGCTTCTTGGAGAAATCACGAATGACCTCGCTGGTCGTCGCCAGCGCCTGCGATTTGTAGTCAAAGACCGGCTGGGCGGTGCCGATATTCACAGATCCAAGGGTGAGCTGGGTGGATTGCTGCTGGCGCAGGTAGAGCAGGTCCAGATAACCGGACAGGAAATCGTTCACATAGCCGGAAAGCTGCACCCAGGTCGGCGGCGGAATATAATAGGCGGGGATCCCGGTGGCATCGTCCAACCCCTTGATCACGCCATTGACCGCCCATTCCGTGCCGTCGGGAAATTGAAAGGAGGAAGGATTCACCGGCACCCGCGTTCCCTTGTCGGGATTGCCCCCGACCGAGCCCAGGAGCCGCGTGCCGAACTGCAGAAACACTTTTTTCCCGAAGACCACGTCGCGGGCGACCCCGAAGGTCACGATCGGCTGCGGCTGGTCGGTCCGAATCGTATCGAGCAGGTAAAGATCAATGTAATACCCCCGCGGCAGGAAATTGCCGGGGGTGTATTTTTCAGTCGCGGCCGGGGCAGTCGGACCCGCGGAGGACCCGGCTCCGCCCGGCGGCAGGGGCGAAGGCGCGGGGCGCCGATAGACGACCAGATCCAGGACCGTGCCGGTCGTCTGTGCGCCGGTGCCGTTCCCCGCCACCGCTCCGAGGCCGTTGCGCAGGGGATTGGGGTCCAGGTCGCCGGAACTGACCGGCGCCGCCGGCGAACCCCGTTCGCCGATCGAACCGGGCAGTCCGCCGGCTTCGGGCAGCATGGGCCGGTCGGTCTCAACCGGGCGGTTGGCTTCGGCCACGGCCGCATCGAGCGCGTTGGGCGGAACCGCGGGCCCGCCTTTGGCCGGCGCCTTCGGCCCATCCTGGGCGATTTCTGATGCGCCAGAGATGTTGCGGGTGGAAGGCAGCACCGGCGCCGGCTTCGGCTCCTCGGGGGGAGTCGCGGTCTGCACGGTCTGACTCACCCGGGGGATGTCGACGCCCTGGCCATGAATCCTGCTGCCGATATTCTCGCCCTTGAGCAGCAGGAATAGCAGCAGAGCCGTCCCGCCGAACAGGCCGGCGTAGACGAGAAAGCCCGGGCCCTTGCGGCCGTCGGGAAGTTTGCGTCGGAGCAGGTCCATGGTCGGGATGCCTTTCTAGTAACCGCGCGCCTTCAGATCGGCCCCGGAAGGCGGCAGCCGCAGACTCCAGTCCTGGGGGGGGCCGAGCTTTTCGCCCTGGACCACGACCCAGAGCGTATCCATCTGGCCGGGCAGCACCCAGCTGTCGGTGGCGTCCTGCATGGCGGCGACCGTGCGCACGGGCTTGCCGGCGACACAGATCTCCAATTGGCGGGGGTGCAGGTAGAGGCCGAAGCCGGAGGTATTGACCCACTGCACCTTGAAGGCGAGGAGGTCCCGGTCGAGAAATGCGTCCACCTCCAGCAGGTGGATCAGGCAGTTGTTCCACTGGTAGACCTTGTTCAGGGGCAGCTGCCGGAAGTCGGACAGCGCCTGGCGGTATACCGCGTCGAGCCGGGCGCGCTCGACCACCTTGGTGATGCCGACAATGTCAATCTGGGCGGGCCGCAACTTGGGTGCGGCGCCCAGCCGCATCAGGTCGGCCTCGACGTCACCGGAAATCCCGCCCGAGCCCACGGTGAAGGTCCGGGTGTACATCACCTGGTCGAGCCGGGAGGTGATTTCGATGACGAAGGAATAGTCGACGCCATCGATGGTGAGAATCATGTTCGTCGCGCCATTGGGACGCAATGGCCGGATGTCGATCCGGCCCAGGGCCTCGTCGACCTGCAGCGACACGATCTGGGAGCCGAGCAGTATCCGGTCGATCTTCTTTTTGGTTTCGAGCCGGATCGAGGTGATGACCCCGAATCCCAGCGTGAGGTTGTTGATCTCCCCGGGTCGCAACAGCACCGGTTCCGAGGCGACGGCGTGACTCGCCGGATCGCCGGCCCGCAGCGGAGCCATGACCAGCAGTCCGACCAGCAGTAAAAGGGGTGTTTTCATAAACACATGATAGCCGCCTACCGGCCCCCCGGTTGCTTGGGAGCGCCCAGCAGTTCAACGCGTTCCTGATTGAGTTCCTCCCGATAGAATTCCGGCCTCGAAGAGTCGGCCAGGGCCACCATCCGCCAACCCGTGGGATTGACGGGGGATGGGCCGAAACGCTGGAAGTAGGCCGAGAGAAAGACCTCGGAGGAGCTGCTCT
>JAQTYQ010000080.1 GCA_028688225.1 Opitutaceae bacterium
GGCGGCCGCGGGATTGGCGATCAGGGCGTTGCCGGTCCAGCCGATGAAGACATGGCCCAAGGCCGGCGTCGCCCGGATCGGGACGACGGTGCCGAAGGCGTACGTGCCGGTCCCGGCGGCGGTCCCGAGGGCGAGATTGGCGGAGGTGACGGTGAGCACGTGTGCCGAACTGCCGCCGGCGGCGGCGGACAAGTCGGGGGACCAGTCGGGCTGGCTCAGGGGCTCCAGCCGGGCCGCCCCGGCGAGCACGGCCCGCGGCGACCCCGCGACGAAGATGCTCACGGCGTAGGTGCGCAGGCCGAGGGTGGCGTTGTAGCTCGTGGCGCGCATGGCCTGCAGGCTTTGGCCGGCGTCGGTCGTGCCCGCGGTCGTGGGGGCGGTAGCCGGGGCGCCGGCGTACGCATTGGCGGTGAAGGCATGCACCTCGCCGTCGGCCCGGGAGAGCATGCCGGGCAGCCCCGCGCCGGCGCCGATCGCGTCCTGCTGCGAACGCATGACCTGCAGGATGCACCCGACCATCAGGGAGACGACGGCGAAGGCGATGGCGGCGTCGAACAGGATCATGCCGCCGCAACCGGCCGTTTCAGAGCATCGGCAGGTGCGCCTCGATTTCGGCAAAGGTGGTTTCATGGCGGGCGTAGAGCTGGATCATGTGGGAGGCGAGGTCGAGATGGCCCTGCCCGTCGTAGTAGCGCTGGATCTCGCGGATGGGCCGGTTCTCGAGCAGGAGGTCGAGGACGGCCGGATCGTTGCCCACGAGGTAGATTTCCATCACCGCGGTGCGGCGGTGGAAGCCGGTCTGGTTGCAGGAGGCGCAGCCGGCGGCCCGGTAGGTCAGGCCGGCCTCCAGCCACGCCTGCAATTGGACGATGAGCTCGCGGGCTTCCGCCTCGGCCGGTTCGGGCACGAGGTTTTTTTCCAGCCGTTTCAGGTAGCGGCTGACATAGCCCCTTTGATCATCCGGGAGGGGAATCTGCTCGTGGCATTGGGGGCACACGCAGCGCACGAGCCGCTGGGCCTGGACCCCGATCAGGCTGGAGGCGATGACGGAGCGCGGGATCCCGAGCTCCTCGAGGCGGGCGAAGGAGAGCAGCGCGTTGTTCGTGTGCAGGGTGGCGAAGACGAGGTGGCCGGTCTGGGCGGCGCGCTGCGAAATCTGCGCCGTTTCCGCGTCGCGCACCTCGCCGACCATGATTACATCCGGGTCCTGGCGCAGGAAGGACCTCAAGGCGGTGTCGAAGCCGAACTCGATCGCGGGGTTGACCTGGACCTGCTTGACCCAGGGCAGGGGGATCTCGACCGGATCCTCGACCGACATGCAGTTGATGTGCTCGCCGGCGACCGCGCGCAGAAAGCAATTGAGCGAGGTGGTCTTGCCGGAACCGGTGGGGCCGGTGACCAGGAATATCCCGTGGTCGCGCTTGAGCACCCAGTCGATCTGGGACATCTGGCTCGGGCTGATGCCCAGATCCTTGATCGTGGGGATGCGCACCCTGCCCAGGACGCGCATGGCCGCACCCTCGATCGCCTCCGTCTTGTACTCCGGGATCGTGGAGAGGCGGATGTCGCACTCCCGCTCCTCAAACTTGACCCGGAATTTCCCGTCCTGCGGGAGGCGCACATCGGTCGAATTCATGCCCGCGCGGATTTTGGCGACCGAGATCACGCGCTGGAGCATGGCGGTGGGGATGCGGCCGAAGGTCTTGAGGGTGCCGTTCAGCCGCAGGCGGATGACCGCGGTCGCCAGGTCCTGCGGGTCGAAATGGACATCCGTGGCGTTGACCTTGATCGCGTGGCCCAGCGCCCAGGCGAGCACGTCGCGGGCTTCGCGCAGGCTGGCCACGCCCTGCGCGAGCAGCTGGGGGTCGCAGGCGAGGATGCCGTCGTCGTCGAAGGGCTCCGGACCTTCGGCGACGCTGCGATCCGCCAAGCCGGTCACCGAAGTGGACTCGACGAACTTGGTCAGGGCCTCGGGGTCGCCATAAGCCAAGTGCGCCCGCAGGGTGCCCTCGGTGCGCGAGGCGAGCTCGGTCCTGAAGCTGCCGGCGTTGCTGCCGTAGGGCAGCAGGATGTAGAGGTCGTCGCCGTCGAGCTCATAGCAGACCGCCTTGAACTTGTTGACCAGGGTGTCGGGCAGCTTGCCGATCGGAATGTGGTTCGGATGGATGTCCTCGACGGGCAGAATGGGCAGATGCCGGGCCACACCCCGGAAGACCCATTCGGCATCCTTGTGCTCGGCGAGGTATTGCGCGGCGTTCGTCGCCTTGGTGGCGCGGGGGGCGAGCCCGTAGTGCAGGAGAAACTGCAGGGGCGCCTGGAACGCCGGGGACCCGTTCAGGCCGGTCCGGAAGTCGGACCAGGCCCGGGTGAGCACCGGGGCGTCGCCTTGGAAGGCCGCCAGGGCCTCAAGGCAGCGGTCCCGGATCAGGTCGTAGTCGCGGGGCCGCAGCAGCACCCGGACGGTCAGTTCATCCGGGATGTCGCCATGGGGCGCGTCCGGATCCTTGTGCCCCAGGACCAGCAGGCCTTCGATCGCGGTCAGCGGCAGCCAGGGCTGGCCATGATTGAACGGGGAGGCCAGGGAGAATTTCTGCGACCAGGCGGAAATCCATGCGCGGGCCGATGGGCGGGGCTGTTCCCGTCGCGGAAGATATAAGGGCAGCTGCCGGGTCACGGGCGCGGTGGCGGAATGCGAAACCATGCCCCCATGATAGCGGCGGGCAGCAGGGGCGGATTGGTTCAAGCCCCGATTCCTCCCAACTGCACGGAAGTCAACCGCCTAGGGCGGGCCCGCCGTGAGCCCGGGCGCCGGAGTCATGAAGACCAGGGGTGGCAGGCGGCGCGCCTCCGGGTGCGAATCCGGCTGATCCCCGGCCGGCAGATGCAAGCGGCGGATGTCGATCAATCCCCTGGCGCCGAGGATGCCGACCAGGCGGTTGTCATCGGTCAGGACGAGCGAGCCGACGAGGGCGGGCGTGGGCGGGACGCGCAGCAGATCCGGCGAAACCCGGAATGCGCGGCCGTCCAGGGTGACGATCCGGACGCGGGCTTCGTCGTCCGGACCGGCGGCCGGAAAACTCATCGCGAGGGGGCGGTCGAGCAGCACGAGCGTCAAGCCGGCCTCCGGCGCCTGGGAGACGGCCCGGGCCGGATATTCCGTGCCATGGCAATGAACAATCACGGGTCCCCCGTGCATGACGGCGGGGGTGATGATGGTGCGGCCGCCGAGCAGCCAGCCGGTGTGCGCGGCGGGATTGGTCAGGGTGGTGCCGGCGCTGCCCAGGGTGGGCAGGTCGATGGAAATCTGCTGATGCGTGTCGCCCAGTTCGAAGAGGGCACTGCCGGGATTGTCGCCGCCGGGCGGCGTCAGGCTGCGGAAGTGGACCGGGGATTTGCCGCCGCCGACGGTGACGGTGGCGGTCTCCCCCACCCGCCAGGGGTGGTTTTCGAACATGACCGTGCCGGTGCCGTCCGGTCCGAAGAGCGGCGAAGTGATCGCGGAAAGCACCTCGTAGACCCCCTGGAGGCCGTTGTCGGAGGTCCCGACCGGGGCGGCAAAGGGATTGATGGAATTTTTCTCCAGGCGGGCGAGCAGATCGGTGAGGTCATTCTCCAACGGCCCGGGCGCGCCGCCCGCCGGCACCGGGGCGACGGCGGCCGCAAGGACCAGGGCGAGGAGGGCGGGGAGATGGGTCAACCGAGGCATAGGAGGTCGGAGGTGCTGATGTTTTGCGTGATGAGTTGGACCCCGGCCGGCGGCGGGAGGTTCTGGCCGGTGAGGATGGAAAATGGCGTCCGGTAGAGCACGGCTTGCGCGGCCTGCGCCGGGTCCGGGCTCAAGTGATCGGCCAATTCCCCGACGATGCCGGCAAACGGGTCGGTCTCCTCCCGGCTGATCGAAGTCAGGTTCGCGGATTCCGGCCGCCCGGCGGAGTTGAGGCCCACCTCCAGGCAGAAGGCCTGGTCGCAGACCAGCAGCACGTTCGCGGTCGGGAAGCGCTGGGGGTAGTCGGCGAGGGCGAAACGGACGGCCTGCGCGAGGCCGCACCAGGCCTGGACGAGTTTCCAGCCCGACCGGGTCACTTCGCTCTCCCCCCGGCGGACATCGCTCTCCTTGATCGAGCAGATGAGCGCGGTCCGGGGGGCGGAAAAAGGAACCAGATGATACCTCCGGTCCGGCTCGTACAGGTCGCGCAGGAAGGTTTCCGGCCGTTCGAGCACGGCGCGGGCGAGGTTGGATTCGGTGTTGCCGCCGGGGAGCGCGGGCAGTTCACGCACGTCGCAGACCACGCTGCGCGGGGTCAAAAGCAGCACCGCGGGCTCATTGGCCTGGACTTCGCCTTCCAGGACCCAGTGCCGGCCGGTGCGGCGGAGGTGTTGTTTCTGGATCACGTCCCCGATGGAGACCACGATCAGATTCAGCGTGTGATGGATGAGCAGGCGCTCTTCCAGCGGGAAGGCGCGATCGGCGATGATCGGCTTGAAGTCCGTGAACTTGAGCAGGGCAGGCAGGCGCATGGGCGGGAAGGGTTAAGGGTTCTTGGCCCCGGCCGGGCTCGGGATCGGCCACACGTCGAAGGTGGCGGTGAGGTTGACCAGTCCCTCCGGCTGGCCGGTCCAGACGATGGCGCGCACGCGCAGTTCGGGGAATTCCGCCTCGATCCGGGCGAGCAGCTTGAGCGCCTTCAGATGGGTGTCGACGAAGCGCAGTTCCACCTTGGTGTCGCTGACGTCGCGTCCGACGAGCGAGATGCCGGCCTCCTGCATCGTTTTTTCCAGCCGGGCGGGCAGGGTTTGCCGGCGGCTGAGCGCCAGCTGGTACGACAGGGTGGCGGCGCCGTCCTTCTGGATCTGGCGCTCGCGCTGGCCGGCCGCGCTCGCCCGGTCCATGACGCTGCGGTAATCGGCCACCGACGCCCGCAGCGCGGCTTCGCGGGCGTGCAGCCGCCTGATGCCGTAGCCCAGGGCGGCGACGACGGTGACCGAAGTCGCGAGAATGGTGGCGGTATAGGTGAAGGCCTTGCCCATGGATGCGGGGGGGGTTATTGGAGGCGCCAGGTCGTCTCGATCTGGACCATGTTGGCGTGCTCGACCGGGCGGAAATTGAACTGGTATCCCGGCGGGCAGTCCTTGCTCAAAAGGTTGGAAAATTGGGTCACGACCTGGCGGGAGTCCGAATTATGCGCCAGCTCCAGCCGGATGACCGGCTGGCCGCCCGGGGTGTATTCCACGGCGACGGACTTGAGCACCAGGTAGGTCGGTTCCTTCGGCCGGGTCCGGCGCAGCGCGGCCGCGGGCTTGGGTTGGGGCTTGTTGCGCTCGATCAGGATCAGATTTTCGCGCGTCCCGGCGGCGGCGGCGATGACGGCTGCCTGCAGGACCACGGAGGGAGGATAAGGGGCGCGCCAGGCGCTCAAGCTGTCCTGGAGGACGCGCGCGGCCTGCTGGCC
>JAQTYQ010000044.1 GCA_028688225.1 Opitutaceae bacterium
TGGATGCACTCCTCGAAAGCGTGCTTTTCCGGGTGGCCAGTACGCAGGATCGGACGAGCACGGTGGGGAGCGGCATTGACGTACGGATCGAAAAGGCGATCGAACATTTCCACAACGATTTCAGCGCGCGACACACGGTCGACAGCCTGGCCCGCGTCGCCAACCTGTCGCGATCGCAATTCTGCCTGCTCTTCCGCGCCGGGATGGGTTGTTCGCCTCACGAGTACATCGAGGAACGACGGCTGGAGTTGGCCCGTTTTTACCTCATGACCACCGCCTACTCGGTTGGCGAAATCGCCGCGAATGTCGGATTTGAGGATCCCTTTTATTTCAGCACCCGTTTCAAGCGTCGCTTCGAACTAAGTCCGAGCGCCTACCGCAATGCGAGAACCAGGGAGGGGGCAAGTCCACTTTGGACCCCCCCGCTAAGGACGGCGACGGAGATCTCCAAAACCAAAGATCGCTAGCAGCGTGTCGGACTTCGTCCGCCCGCTGCTGGAACAAAATGGCTGCGCCATTTTGGACCGGATCGGGAGGGTGGCGGCCGCCGACTCCGAAACCGCGGCGGGTTGAATTGAACATAGATTCAGCAGGTCGCCACAGAGCAAGCACACCGAGACACAGCACGAGCCCACAGAGAGTTGGAATGAAGAAGACGGAATTCAGGCCTTCACCCGCCGGGTGCGGTTATCCGGAAAAGCCAGGCCATCCCCGGCAATCTCTCTGTGGTCTCCTTCTGGGGCTCCGTGCCCTTGTGACTGCTTCAACTGCGGATTCCAGGTTGAAACCGTTCCGTGGCGCGCGACCACCAGTGCCAGGGGCGACTCACTCCGCCTGCACGATCACGATGTCGTCGATGTGCAGGCCGCAGTAGACGAGGTCGCCTTCGTGGAAGGCCTTTTGCATGGCACTCTCGTTGGCCGCGAGGGCGTTCCACCGCGACGAAATGCACAGACAAATAGTCTGGATGGCCAACCGCGGCGATCTCCCGCCTGCGGAGGCGGGCTCGCTCGCCAAGCGGTTCCAGTACCGCCACAGCCGGGCGCGCGAGCGCGTCCATCAGTCAAAATCACAGGAGTTTCATCCAGCCACCGATTCCATTCCGGACCGGCCTGATCCACGATGAGAATCGATGTTCTCCAACCCCTCTCGCTGCCCTCGATGAACACCGACGCCTCCAGCTTGTCGCGTAAAGCCTCGCGCGAGATCCCGGCCGCGGCCGTCGCAACCGCGGCTCCGCCGGCGGAAGCCGATCCTCTCATCGAGACGTTGCTGAAGAAGCTCTCGCTCGAACAGAAGATCGATTTGATCGGTGGCGAAGACTGGATGTACATCAAGACCATCCCCGAAATCGGTCTGCCGCGATTGAAGATGGCGGACGGGCCGCTTGGCGTGCGCACTTGGGGCCTCGCGACCGCCTACGCCGGGGGCATGGCCCTGGCTGCCACGTGGGACGTCGCTTTGGCAGAGCGCGTTGGCGTCTCCCTCGGCCGGGATGCCCGGGCCCGCGGGGTCAATATCCTTCTGGGTCCGGGCGTAAATATCTACCGCGCCCCGATGAACGGGCGGAACTTCGAGTATTTTGGCGAAGATCCGTTCCTGGCCTCGCGGATGGCGGTCGCGTACATCGAGGGCGTGCAGAGCCAGGACGTCATCGCCACCGTGAAACACTTTGCGGCGAACAATTCGGAATTCGATCGCCGTAACGTCGATTCGATCATTGACGAACGCACCCTGCGCGAGATCTACCTGCCGCCCTTTGAGGCGGCGGTGCAGGAGGGGCGCGTTGGGGCGGTGATGAACTCCTATAATCGGATCAACGGCACCCATGCCACGCAGAACGCCTTCCTCAATCTCCGGGTGCTGAAGCGCGAATGGGGATTCTGCGGGATCTTGATGTCGGACTGGGAGGCCACTCACGATGGAGTCGCGGCGGCCAACAACGGACTCGACCTGGAGATGCCGGAGGGGCTGTTCATGAATCGCGCCACCCTCCTTCCCGCCGTCCATTCCGGCCGAGTGTCGGTTGACACGATCGACGACAAGGTGCGGCGCATCCTCCGGACCGCGATCGAGTTTCATTTCTTCGATCGGGACCAGCTCGATCCAGCCACTCCCCTCTACGATCAGAAATCCCGCCAGGTCGCCCTCGAATCCGCCCGGGAGTCAGTGGTCCTTCTCAAAAACGAAGGTGGGCTGTTGCCGCTTCACCCGGCCCGGACCCGCCAAATCGCGGTGATCGGCCCGAACGCCCATCCGGCCGTGCTCGGCGGCGGCGGCAGTTCCCGGGTCACGGCATTCGCGCCAGTCAGTCTGCTTACGGGAATCAGCGATGCCCTGGGCCCGCGCGCCCGCGTAACTTACTCAGCCGGAATCAAAACGTTTTCTGAGATCTTCCGTTCCAGCCCCTGGTTCGTCGATCCCGATGGCCAGCAGTCGGGATTGCGGCAGGAGACGTTCCGCGGCAAGACCTTCACCGGGGCTTCCACCGAGCGGATGATCGCCCATCTCGACTTCTGGGAAGGCCGGCGGCCCGGCCACCCGCCAAATGCGAAATCGGCGATCCGTTTCTCTGGATTCTTCATCCCGCGCAAATCCGGCCCTCACGTGTTCGTGGCCGCCGGAATCGACCTGGATTCGTACCGGCTCTACGTCGATGGCCGGCAGATCATCGAGCAAAGGAAGCCGGCGCGCGACGGCCGCCAATCGCCCCAGTTTGTCGAGGTTCGGCTGAAGACAGGAAAAGCGGTCTCCGTGCGCTTCGATTATGCGCCGATGACCGCCTTCCCGACCGTCGGTCTCGGAGTGATCGCCAGCGATCAGATTGTCGAACCGGAAGTGCGGACCCTGGTCGCCGCGGCGGATGTGGCGGTCATCTCCGTCGGATTCGACAGCCGGACCGAAACCGAGGCGTGCGACCGCAGTTACCGGCTTCCCTTTGGCCAGGACGAGCTGATTTGCGCCGTGCTCGCCGCGAATCCGCGCGCGATCGTTGTCCTCAACGCGGGCGGTGGCGTCGACACCGGCGGTTGGATCGATCGGGTCCCCGCCTTCCTTCATGCGTTCTACGGCGGGCAGGAATCCGGCCGCGCGTTGGCTGACATCATTTTCGGCCGGATCAATCCTTCCGGACGACTGCCGATGAGTTTCGAGCGCCGGATCGAGGACAATCCGACGTTCGCCCATTACTACGAGGCGCCAGGTTCGACTGAGGTCGCCTACGGCGAAGGCGTTTTTCTCGGTTACCGGCACTACGACCGCGCGAGGGTAAAGCCGCTGTTTCCCTTCGGTTTTGGGCTGTCCTACACCACGTTCGCCTTTTCGAAACTGACTGTCAGCCCGGCCCAGACTGCGGCGGACAAGCCGGTGACGGTAAGTTTCAACGTGAAGAATACCGGCTCCCGCGCGGGCGCGGAAATCGCGCAAGTTTATGTCGGCGATCCTTCGGCCGCGGTCGAGCGTCCGCTCAGGGAGCTCAAAGGGTTCGAGCGTGTCGTCCTGAAACCCGGCGAAACAAAGCGCGTCAGGATTATGCTTGGACGGCGGGCGCTGGCCTATTGGGACGTCCGCACTCACGCGTGGCGGGTCGATCCGGGCAGATTCACGGTCCATGTAGGCGCCTCGGCGGCGGACCTTCCGCTCCACGCCGATTTTACCGTTCGCTGATGGCTCGGTGCGGCGATTTGCCCTGATCGTTCGGGCGCCCGCCGCGAGGATTTCCGGCGGTTTGGCCGGCGTCGCTCGTTGAGCGGTTCCACCGCGTGTCTTCAAAGTGCTGGTCAGCGCGAGGCCCGTTTTGCCGGCCAGCATTCTGCTGGACAGCAGTACGCAATGACATTTTGAGAACACGTCCCAAGACCGCCTCGGCCGGGGGTGACGCCTTCGGAATCCTCGCATATCAGTCAAAATCACAGGCGTTTCATCCGGTCATTGATTCCATTTTGAACCGGCATCATCCAAGGTAAGGGACACTATTCTCGATCCCGCCTCTCGATGCACTACGGTTACTTCGACGACGACGCCAAAGAGTACGTCATCACCCGCCCGGACACCCCGCGCCCTTGGAGCAATTACCTCGGGTCAATTGAATACGGAGCCATCGTCACCAACAACGCCGGCGGCTACAGTTTCTTCCGCAGCGCGCTGAACAGCCGCTTCCTGCGCATCCGTTCCAACGCCGTACCGGCCGATCAGCCCGGGCGTTATTTCTATTTGCGCGATCAAGTCAGCGGCGACTATTGGAGCGCGTCCTGGCAGCCCGTGGGTAAGTCGCTCACTCACTACAAGTCCGTCTGCCGGCATGGCACGGCGTACACCGTCATCACCTCGCGCTACGCGGGCATCGTGACAGAATCCACCTACTTCGTGCCGCTCGGACAGGCCTTCGAGTATTGGCGGCTGCGCGTCACGAACAAGACGAAGCGGGAACGCCGGCTATCGGTTTTCACCTACTGCGAGTTCGCGAGCTGCTGGAACATGCCGAACGATCTCTGCAACCTCCAGTACTCGCAGTTCGTCGTCAAAGCCGACATGACGCCCGACGACATCCTCGGCATGACGTCACATCCCTACAAGCCGTGGAATGGCGCCACCTTGGAAGGCTGCGACCGCACGTGGATGAAGCTCGTCGGCGCGCCACTGGCGGGCTACGAGACCGTGCGCGAGCGTTTCCTCGGCAGCATCTACAACACCTACACCAACCCCGGGGCGGTGGCGCAGGGCCGCTGCTCAGATTTCCTCGCCGAGGGTGAAAACGGCTGCGGCACCCTGCAGGCGGATCTCACCCTTCAGCCGGGCGAGACGCGTGAACTTCTCGTCCTCCTCGGCCTCGGTACCCCCGACTCGCACGGGCGGGCGACGATCGCCGAATTCGGCCGCGCTGCGCGCTGCGAGGAGGAACTCGCCAGGCTCAAGACCCACTGGCATGGCCTCCTCTCCGCGATCAAGGTCCGCACGCCCGACCCGGATTTTGAGCACATGGTCAACGTGTGGAACGCCTACAACGCCCTCGTCACCTACGCCTGGTCGCGTCACGCATCGCTCATCTACAACGGCGAGCGCGACGGGCTCGGCTTCCGTGATACCGTGCAGGACTTCCTCGGCGTCATGCCGCTCATGGGGGAAAAAGTCCGCGGGCGCCTCGAGCTCATGCTTACCGGTCAGCTCGCCAACGGCGGCGCCATTCCGGTGATCAAACCCTTCAGCCATCGCCCCGGCTTCGAAAAGCCCCCACCCGACGACGAGTACCGCAGCGACGACTGCCTGTGGTTCTTCCATGCCGTGCCAGACTATGTGGCGGAGACGGGCGACACCGACTTCTACCACAAGGTGCTGCCCTACGCCGACCACGGCGAGACCACCGTGCTCGGCCATCTGCGCCGCGCCCTCGAGTTCAACCTCGAACGTTCCGGCAAGAATGGCCTGCCCTGTGGTCTGCGCGCCGACTGGAACGATTGCGTGAAGATGGGCTATCAGGGCGAGTCGATCATGGTCGCCTTCCAACTCCGCTTTGGCCTGGCCACCTATGCCGCCATCGCGGGAAAACTCGACCTACCCGCCGAGGCAGCCTGGGCCCGCGCCCAACTCGTCCACCTTGACGTCCGCATCCAAAAAGTTGCCTGGGACGGCGAGTGGTTCCTCTGGGCCATTGGCGAAGATGGCCATCGCTTCGGCTCGAAGCAGGAGGAAGAAGGTCAGATCTACATCAACACGCAGGTCTGGGCCGTCATCAGCGGCGCTGCCACGCCCGCGCAGGCGCGCAGCGCGATGAACGCCGTGAAGGAACGCCTGGCCACGCCCTACGGCATCATGCTCAGCGCGCCGCCGTTCACAAAGACACCACCGACGGTGATGGCCGGCGTGATCTACAACCACGGGATCAAGGAGAATGCCGGCATTTTCTGCCACACCCAGAGCTGGGCCGTCATCGCCGAAGCGTTGCTCGGTGACGGGGATCGGGCCTACGAGTATTATTGTGCTTACATGCCCGCGGCCTACAATGATCGTGCCGAACTCCGCGAGATTGAGCCCTACGTGCATGGTCAGACGACCTACGCCCCGTGCAACCGCAACGCCGGCAAAACCCGCGTCCCATGGCTCAGCGGTACGGTCTCATGGAGCTACCACACGGCCGTGCAGTGGATCCTCGGTGTGCGGCCGGAACTCAACGGCCTCCGCATCGATCCCTGCATCCCCTCAACCTGGCCGGGATTCACGATGGCACGCGTTTTCCGCGGCAAGACGCTCAAGATCGAGGTAAAAAATCCGGACCACGTCTGCCGGGGGGTGAAGCTGCTCACCGTCGATCGCCGACCCGTCACGGGCAACCTCATCTCGTTCGAGCAATTGCGAGACGGTTCCAAAATCGTTGCCAGCTTGTGATTCAACGTGAGGTGAGCATACACAACCCGTGCTTTTCCAGTTCCGCCTCGCTGGTTTCCTGCGGAAGTCACGTTCCCATCTGGTGCGCTCCTTCTCCCGTCGGTCGGCTCTAAGCTTTGATAACCAATCCTGACAAACTCACCCTGCGCGAAAAGCTCTGCTACGGCTCTGGAGACTTCGCTTCCGTCCTCTACTGGCAGACCTTCACGGTCTTCCTGCCCATCTTCTACACGGATGTGTTCGGGATTTCCGCCGCCGCCGCCGGGGCCGTGATTCTGTTCAACCGCATTTTTGACGGGGTGAACGACCCCGTGATGGGCATGATCGCCGATCGCACGGAAACACGGTGGGGCAAGTTCCGCCCCTACCTGCTCTGGATCTGCGTGCCGTTCGCCATTGTCGGCGTCCTGACGTTCACCACACCAGGCTTTGGCTCCACCGGCAGGCTGATCTGGGCCTTTGTCACTTATAATGTGCTCTTGATGCTCTATACGGCGATCAACATCCCTTACAACGCCATGTTGGGGGTTGTGACCTCCGATTCGGTTGAACGCACGAGCCTCTCTTCGATCAAATTCCTCGGAGCCTATGCGGCCAGCACGATTGTCTCGGCCACCCTGCTGCCCATGTCTTCCGCTCTCGGCCACGGCAACGCCGCGCAGGGCTGGCAGCGGTCGTTCATCATTTACGGCATCGTGGCGGTGATCTTCTTCCTGACGGCCTTCTGGGGCACCCGGGAGCGCATCCGCCCGCCGAAGGAACAAAAGACCTCGGTCAGGCGGGATTTGTCCGATCTCCTCACCAACGGCCCTTGGATCATCCTGCTCTTCACGACCTTTGCCACGGTGCTCTGCAGCTCCATTCGCGGCAGCATGATCGTGCACTATTTCAAATACTACGTCGGTGAGCAGACCCTGGCGCTGCCCTTCACCGGAGGAGCGAAGATTTATGATTTCGAGACCATTGTCTCCGCGTTCACCTTCGTCGGGTCGATTTCCTCCGTCATCGGGGTGCTGCTGCTGGCCTGGTTCGTGAAGCGGGTCGGCAAGAAGTCGGCTTACATCATCCTCTTCGCGGTGTCCGTTGTCAGCACCTCTGCCTTCTACTTCCTCCAACCCGGGCAGCTGCCCGCCATGTTTGTGCTGCAGGTCGTCGGCTCGGGCACAGGCGGCCCGCTGAGCGCGCTGATCTGGGCGATGTTTGCCGATACGGCGGATTATGCGGAATGGAAGCACGGCCGGCGGGCCACCGGGCTGGTTTTCTCCGCCACGTCGATGGGCATGAAGATCGGCTTCGCGGTCGGCGCCGCGGCCGCCCTGTGGCTGCTGGCGCTGATCGGATATCAGGCCAATGTCGCCCAGACGGCCGAGGTGTGCCAAGGGCTGGTGCTCCTGGTGAGCGTAATCCCGGCGATCTTTGGCGTGATCTCGATCGCACTCATCATGTTCTATCCGCTCAACACGAAGAAGATGCAGGAGATTGAAAGCGCCTTGAAAGCACGGCGTGCTGGCACGGACGTCGCAGCAACGGCGGTGAAATAGAGCAGGTATCTGGTGCTGAGCCGCCTGGCACCCTCTTCCTCGCGGGCGAACCCTTGGACGAGCCTCCTACGCCAAGCCTACGGAGCCCAGGGGGCGTCGCGTCCCCATGAAATATCCACCTACACCGCGAGCAGATCGAGCAGGCGCGGGACGGGCGTCTGGTGCAACCGGACCGGATCCTGGAACAGGGACAAGACGGCATCGGCTTGACGGGCCGGGATGCGGCCGCGGAGGTTCCGCTCGAATTTCTGCCAGAGCAGCGGCGCGCCCTCCTGCCGCCGACGGCGATGCCCGATGGGATACTCGACCGCGACGCGTTCGGTGGAACTGCCATCGCGGAAGAACACCTGCACGGCGTTGCCGATGGAGCGCTTGGCCGGATCGAGATAATCGCGGGTAAAGGCGGCGTTTTCGACGACCTCCATCTTGCCGCGCAAGGCGTCGATCCGCGGGTCGGCCGCCACGCCGTCCTCGTAGTCCTCGGCCGCCAGCGACCCCTTGATCAGGGGGACGGCGACCATGTATTGCAGGCAGTGGTCGCGGTCGGCGGGGTTGGCGAGCGGGCCCGTCTTGTCGATGATGCGCTTGCCGCTTTCCTGGGTCTCGATGACCACGCGCGCGACGTCGGCGAGGCGCGGCGCGACCCGTGGGTGCAGCGCGAGGGCGGCCTCAACCGCGGTCTGCGCGTGAAACTCGGCGGGAAACGAAATCTTGAACAGCACCTGCTCCATCACGTAGCTGCCAAAACCCGGCGCGGGCACGGTGAGCGGGCGCCCGTGCATGAGCACGTCCTGAAATCCCCACACTTTCGCCGAGAGCGCGCTGGGATACCCCATCTCCCCCTTCATCGCCATGAGCGCGAGGCGCACCGCGCGGCTGGTTGCATCGCCCGCGGCCCAGCTTTTGCGCGAGCCGGTGTTGGGCGCATGGCGGTAGGCCCGCAGCGCGCCGCCGTCGAGAACGGCATTCGTGAGCGCATTGATGATGGCGCCGCGCGTGCCGCCCAGCAGGCGCGTGACGACCGCGGTCGAGGCAAGGCGCACCAGCAGCACATGATCGAGGCCGACCCGGTTGAAACCGTTCTCGAGCGCCAGCACCCCCTGGATCTCGTGCGCCTGGATCATCGCGAGCAGCACGTCGCGGATCGTGAGCGGCGCGCGGCCCCCGGCCGCGGCGCCGCGGCTGAGCCAGTCGGCCACGGCGAGGATGCCCCCCAGGTTGTCCGACGGATGCCCCCATTCCGCCGCCAGCCAGGTGTCGTTGAAATCGAGCCAGCGCACCATCGCGCCGATGTTGAAGGCGGCCTGCACCGGCTCGAGTTCGTAGCCCGTGCCGGGCACCCGCGCGCCGCGACCGGGCAGGACGGCTCCGGGCACGATGGGCCCGAGGAGTTTCACGCACGCCGGATAGGACAGCGCCAGCAGGCCGCAGCCCAGCGTGTCCGCCAGACAGAGCCGCGCGGTCTCCAGCGCCTCCCCACTGGTGAGGCGATCCACGCCGAGCGTGTAGTCGGCGATTTGCTGGAAAAGCTGGTCGGGCGCGGGACGCGCCGCGTTGGTGGGGTCGTGGGGGGACATGCGGAAGGAGATCAGCCGTGGGGCGGGCCCCTCAACGCTCGTTGATCGGCACGAAGGCGCGCGGCTCGGGGCCGACGTAGTGGGCGCTGGGCCGGATGATCTTGTGGTCGGCCCGCTGTTCGAGGATGTGCGCGCCCCAGCCGGAGGTGCGGGCGATGACGAAGAGCGGCGTGAACATCGCGGTGGGCACGCCGAGCATGTGATAGGAGATGGCGCTGTACCAATCGAGGTTGGGGAACATCTTCTTCTCGCGCCACATCACGCTCTCGATGTGCGTGGCGATGGAAAACATCTGGAGGTTGTCCGCCTCGGCCGAGAGACGGCGCGCGACCTCCTTGATCACATGACTGCGCGGGTCGGAGACGGTGTAGACGGGATGGCCGAAGCCGATGATGACCTCCCGGGCGACGAGGCGGCGGAGAATGTCGGCCTCGGCCTCCTCGGGTGTGGGGTAGCGGCTCTGCACCTCGAAGGAGAATTCGTTCGCCCCGCCGTGCTTGGGCCCGCGGAGCGCGCCGATGCCGCCGACGATGGCGGAGTAGAGATCCGAGCCGGTGCCGGTGACCACGCGCGTGGCAAAGGTGGAGGCGTTGAACTCGTGCTCGGCGTAAAGCACGAGCGAGGTGTGCATGGCCTGGACCTGGGAAGCCGACGGCGGCTGGCCGTGGAGCAGGTGCAGGAAGTGGCCGCCGATGGAGTCGTCGTCGGTGGCGACCTCGATGCGCCGCCCGTTCTGCGCGTAGTGATACCAATAGAGCAGGATGGAATTGAGCGAGGCGAGGAGCCGGTCGATGATGTCGCGCGCCCCGGCGGCGTCATGCGTGTCGCGTTCGGGCAGGGCGCAGCCGAGGGCGGACACGCCGGTGCGGAGCACATCCATCGGATGCGTGGAGGGGGGCAGCGCCTCGAGCACCGTGCGCACGAGGGCGGGCAGGCCGCGGAGCGATTTGAGCCTCGCCTTGTAGGCGGCGAGCGCGCAGCGGTTGGGCAGGCGGCCGTGCACGAGCAGGTGCGCCACCTCCTCGAACTCGGAATGCGCGGCGAGGTCGAGAATGTTGTAGCCGCGGTAGTGCAGGTCGTTGCCGCTGCGGCCGACCGAGCAGAGGCCGGTGTCACCGGCGATTACGCCGGAAAGGGCGACGGATTTCTTGGGTTTGAAGGGCGGGGCGGGCTTGGCTTCGCTCATGAGGACGGGGGAGGCGCTTTGGGGTGCGTGAAGAGGGCGTCGAGCTTCTGCTCATAGGCGTGATAGTTGAGCACGTCGTAAAGCTCGGCGCGCGTCTGCATGGCGCCGGTGAGCGATCGCTGCGTGCCCTCCTTCCGCAGGGCGCCATAGACCGCGGCGGCGGCGTGGTTCATCGCGCGAAAGGCGCTGAGCGGATAGAGCGCGAGCCGCACCCCGGCCGCGCGCAGTTCCCCGGTCGTGAGCAGCGGCGTCTTGCCGAACTCGGTGAGGTTGGCCAGCACCGGCACGGCGCCCAGCGCGGTGGTGAAGGCGCGGTACTCGTCCGCCGTGGTCAGCGCCTCGGCAAAAATCATGTCGGCGCCCGCGGCCGCATAGGCCTGCGCCCGCGCGATCGCCGCCGCCAGACCCTCGTTGGCGTGCGCATCGGTGCGCGCCATGATGACGAAGTGCGGATCGGCGCGCGCGTCGACCGCGGCCTTGATGCGGTCGCACATCTCCGCGGCGCTCACGAGCTCCTTGCCCGGCCGGTGCCCGCACCGCTTGGCCTGCACCTGGTCCTCGAGATGGCATCCGGCCGCGCCCGCCCGGGTCATTTCCTTGACGGTGCGGGCGACCATGAATGCCCCGCCCCACCCCGTGTCCGCGTCCACCAGCAGTGGCAGATCCGTTGCCTGCGTGATGCGCCGGATGTCCTCGCAGACGTCGTTGAGGGTGGTGATCCCGAGGTCCGGCAGGCCGAACGAGGCGTTGGCCACCCCGGCGCCGGAGAGATAGAGCGCGCGGAATCCAGCCCGCTCCGCCAGCAGGGCGCAAAAGGCGTTGATAACCCCGACGACCTGGAGCGGCTGCTCGGCCTGGACGGCGGCGCGGAAACGCGCCCCCGGCGAAGCGGCCTTCGGCGCCGCGGGGCTTTGCTTCGGTTTGCTTGAGGCAGGCATAGCCCGGCTTTTTCACA
The DNA here is from genome assembly GCA_028688225.1 of Opitutaceae bacterium. Lineage (GTDB taxonomy): Bacteria > Verrucomicrobiota > Verrucomicrobiia > Opitutales > Opitutaceae > Fen-1467. The sequence continues at coordinate 11,641 of JAQTYQ010000044.1, forward strand.
CTCCACTCTGACAACAGGCAACAGTCTGGGCTGAGCCCCGGCTGCGTTTTTCCCGGCTTCTGCCAGCCGGGCTTAGGCAAAATCGCCCTTGGAAATGGCCGCTCCCTAGACATTCCTTCGGGAGCGATTTGATGGATAATTTATTCATTGGTAGTGAATTAAATATTTTTTATGGGCGGTTTTGCTTATAGCCCGCATCGCGTGGGACTCTTGGCGGCGCATTGATCAAGGGCTGGCTGTAGCCATGGCGGCGGCGAAGACTGTGAAAGATGCGGGATAGGGGTTTTGCGGATGGCGCCCGCAGGGGTGAACCCGTGGTCAACCAAGCAGGGCGGGCAAATAAGCTATGACATTCGCCGCCTGGCAAGTCGATTGGCCATTTCGCGAACCGGCGTGGGCGCATCCCGGTTTTCTGCAGATCGCGACGTTCGGTAGCGCCTGTCCGGAAACGCCGCTTGCTGAATTTAGGCGGGCCCGGCGGGCCCGCCCTACCTTCGGCGATCACGCGACAGCGGGTCGGGCGCGCCACGCACGGGCGTTTCCGGCCAGATACCCTGCAAAAACACAAACACGGATCGTCGCAAGGATTCAGGTGATCCGGGCGCCGGAAACAAACAACGTGACAACGCCGCGCCCGGCATTTCATCATGCCAGCTCCCCTGAACATGCCTTTGCCCAGCCAACTGAATCCGGCGGGCCTTTGCGGCCGTTTTTACTGACGGTGCTTCCTTGCAATCCAGCCCTGCCTTTTGCGCAGTGCCCTGGATCTGGAGATAACCCACCCCTGCGCGATTTCAGTCTCTAATCAATGGAACAATCATCATGAGCCCAAGAGAACGGATCCTCACCGCCTTTGCGCATCGCCAGCCGGATCGCGTGCCCATCGATTTTTCCGGGCACCGGTCATCGGGCATCGCCGCCCTGGCGTATGCCCGATTGCGAAAGCATCTGGGCCTGCCCGAAAAACCCATCCGCGTCTACGACCCCCTCCAGCAGCTGGCCATCGTCGACGAGGACGTTCTGGACCGTTTCGGAGTGGATACCATCGAGCTCGGCCGGGCCTTCGCCGTGGATGACTCCAGTTGGGCCGACTGGACGCTGCCGGATGGCTCGCCCTGCCAGATGCCGGTCTGGGTGCTGCCCGAGCGGGTGAAAGGCGCCTGGGTCTTGCGCTCCAAGAGCGGTCGGGTCATCGCCACCATGCCCGACGGGGCGCTGTATTTTGAGCAAGCCTACTACCCTTTCGCAGAGGAAGAGGGTCCGAAGACAATCCCCGCGGCCATGCAGGAATCGATGTGGCACGCCTGCGCCGGCCCGCCAGGTCCCCTCGCCGACGGGCCCGAGGGGCTCAAGCGCCTCGCGGCCGGGGCCAAAGCCCTGCGCCAAAAAACGAACCGGGCCATCCTGGGCCTGTTCGGAGGCAATCTGCTCGAATCGGGTCAGATGCTCTACCGCAACGACAATTTCTTCATGCTCCTCGCCGCCGAACCCGAAAAGGCGCACGAGTTTCTCGACCAATTGGTGGAGATCCACCTCGCCAATCTCGAACGGTTCCTGGGTGCGGTGGGCGGCAACATCGACATCATCCTCTTCGGCGACGACCTCGGCATGCAGACGGGCCCCCAGATTTCCCCCGCGATGTACCGGGAATTCTTCAAGCCGCGCCATGCGCGCATGTGGCAACGGGCGAAGGAGCTGGCCAACGTCAAGGTCCTGCTGCACTGCTGCGGCGGAGTGCGCGAACTCCTGCCCGACCTCATCGAGGCGGGGCTGGACGCCATCAACCCGGTGCAGATTTCCTGCGCCGGCATGGAGGTCAAGGGACTCAAGCGCGACTTCGGCCAGGACCTGGTTTTCTGGGGCGGAGGTTGCGATACACAGCAGATCCTGCCCAAGGCCACGCCCGACGTCATCCGGCGCCATGTCCGGGAACAGGTGAAAGCCCTCAGCCCGGGAGGCGGTTTCGTGTTTCAGCAGGTCCACAACATCCTGGCCGGCGTCCCGCCGGAAAACATCGAGGCGATGTTCGCCGCGGTGAACGAGCCGGCGTGAGCCGGGATTGATCAATTGGCTGAGGTGTCCTGCCGTCCGGCGGAACATTCCGACTCCACCCACGCGACCATGGTCGGGCTTGCGTTGAACTTTCTGGAAGCTACAAAAAAGCTCTTCGAGTTCTGTGAACCTCACCGACTACCACGCCAAGTATTTCGCCTACGAGCTGACCAAGCGCTGTTCATCGGACAGCCTGGAAAAGCTGGCAGGTGCGGTGGCCGGGGCGCAGGTTGGGATGTACGGCGACATGCAGGGTATTGCAGACAAGACGCTGCAGGAGATCGAAGGGCTTGAGGTGAAAGCGTTGGAGGGACCGAAGCACGAGGAGGATCAAAAGTGAAACTTAACAAGCTTCGCGTTCAGAACTTTCGTTCAGTTGTAGACTTCCGCGGCCGCAAGGAGGGCTACCCCAACCTGACGGTGAAAAAGATCCCCAAGGCCGTGCTCACCCGCTGCGAATGGGGCAAGGACGACTACAGCCTCAAGGTCGAGAATTTGCCCAAGGCCCCGCCCAAACCGGGGCAGCAGGAGCTGTTTGCCGGAGAAACTCCATGAGCAACGAACCGCCTTCCGAGCAGACCCCGCCGCAGGGCGAGATTCTCCTCTACCAGACCCAAGATGGTCAGACGCGGGTGGAATGTCGTTTCACCGACAACACCCTCTGGCTGACGCAGGCGCTCATTGCGACGCTGTTTCAAAAGGATGTCCGGACCATCAACGAGCACCTCGTGAACATCTACGACGAGGGCGAGTTGAGCCGGGAGGCAACCATCCGGAAATTCCGGATAGTTCGCCAGGAGGGAGCCCGGCAGGTGGCGCGGGAAATCGAACACTACAGCCTGCCCACCATCCTTGCCGTGGGCTACCGGGTGCGCTCGCCGCGGGGCACGCAGTTCCGCCAGTGGGCCACCGCCCGGTTGGAGGAATATCTGCGCAAGGGCTTCGTCATGGACGACGAGCGGCTCAAACATCCGCCGGGCCCGGGCGTGCCGGACTATTTCGACGAGTTGCTGGAGCGCATCCGCGACATCCGGGCCAGCGAGCGCCGGATGTATCTGCGGGTGCGGGAGATTTTCGCCCTGGCGGCCGACTACAATCCGAAGGACGCGGAGGTGCAGGCGTTCTTCCAGACCGCGCAAAACAAGCTGCACTTCGCCGTGGCCGGCAAGACCGCGCCTGAGCTGATCGCGGAGCGCGCCGACGCCAGCAAGCCCAACATGGGGCTGACGACCTGGAAGGGCGGCGCGGTGCGCCGGACGGACATGACGGTGGCCAAGAACTTCCTGAACGAGACCGAGATCACGGAGCTGAACCGGATCGTGACCATGTTCCTCGACTACGCCGAGGACCAGGCGAAACGCCGCAAGCAGGTTTTCCTCGCGGACTGGCGGCAGAAGCTCGACGAGTTCCTGCGTTTCCATGAACGCGGGGTGCTGCCCGACGCGGGCACGATCACGCGGGAGGAAGCAGATCGGCGGGCCCTGGAGCAGTTTGACCGCTTCGAGGAGCGGCGACGGGCCCTCGCCGAGGCCGAGGGCGAGAAAGCCCTGCGGGAACTGGAGGAGAAGGTGAAAAAATTGCCGAAGCAGCCATGAACCGCCACGTCAACGCCATCGCCGAGAACATGAACATCAAAGGTCTCGCGGCACAATTCACCTGCGGGTGAGAGGCTTGCCCTGTCTCTCAATAAACGGTTTGGTTATGCGAGCGTCGTGCGCCAATTCCGCGCCTGGGACACAAGCCCGTCCGGCTGGCCGAGCCAATTCATCGCGGACAGCGAGCAGCATTGGTTGTCTGGACCGCCGCCGGTCGACGATCTCTGATCTAGCAATATCGAACCAATTGTTACCCCTGAAAGCCCCTGATCCCGGCCCTCACCGCAAATCCCGCCGATACCGATCCTGGTAAAGGCCGATCTCCTCCACCGGGATCGGCCGGAAGCCGATTGTCTCGAAGAACGCGCCGGTGCCCGGCCTGAACCGAAAATCGCCTTTGTCGGCATCCACGAATCCTACATCCGCACCGGTGGCCACGGCGTTCTGAAACAGTTCCCAGCGGTCGGGTCGCGCCCGCGCCGGCGGCACGACCGGCGGCTTTCCTTTGTCGGCACTGGACGGACTCGCCTCCCAGGCTCCGGCGCAGCGATAAGCGACGTTGCGCCAGAGGCGGTTCATGGCCGGCAGGTCGAGCAGTCGGGCCAGGCCCGGATAGCGCGTGCGGTAGAGCTCGGTCAGGTAGAAATCCGCCCGCGGCTTGCCGTCCTTGATCTGTTGCCAAACGCCATTGGATTCCTCCCAGCCGCCCGTCACGCATTCCCGGCATTCGACGAAAAGATTATTGTCGAGAAGATTGTCCCGGCCGGAGTTGATCTGCACGGCGCCAAAAGCGCCGTAGGCCGCGCGATCGAAGATGTTCCCATAGACCAGCATGCCGGAGATGACATCGTCGAAGCGGATGGCGGCCCGGCCAGCCACCGCGGGCACCTCGCACCCCTGGGGGCCGATTTCCCGGAACAGGTTGTAGCGGAAGACCACCCCGCGATAGGTCGGGTTGCCAAACAGCTCCATCGCCCCCTGGTCGTCGGATTCCAGCACGGCGTTTCGGACCTCGTTGAACTCGATGAGGTGGTCATTGCCCTCGATGCGCGCAACACTGCTCGGACAGTTGTAGAACAGATTGTGGGCCACCCGGTTCCCCACCCCCTCCAGTTGCACACCCGGCGTGTAGGTGCGGTCGATGCGGCCGAAGTCGTGGATGCGACAGTTCTCCACCACATGGTCGCCCGGAATCAGGGTCGCCCGGTCGCCGCCGATCACCTCGCTGGCCCGACGGCCGATCGTGTGGATATCGCAGCTCAGGAGCACGTCCCGGCGGCCCCCGAGGATGCTGATCCCGTTTCCAGCCATGCGCCGGATCGTGCACCCGGCCACCAGACAGTCCTCCGCATCCTTCAGGACGATGCCGTCGCCCCGGGCGAGATCCAGGACCAGGCCCTCGAAACGGACATGCGACACGCCCTGCGCCTCGATCATCGGTTGGGACAGCAGGGAGATCTCCACTGTCGCCTTGGCGAGGTCTGTCGGTGGATAAAGATAGAGGATCCCGGAGATCCGATCCAGATACCATTCGCCCGGCTCGTCGATCTCCTCCAACAGATTAAAGGCGTAGTAGATGATGCCGTGCTTTTCTTCCATCGGACCGGCGCCAGGGTATTCGTAGGCTTCGGCGGTGGTGATGGTTTTGGCGACCGGATCGATCTGCCCGATGCGGATGGTGGCATCCGCCCAGAGAAACCGGAAATAGCCGAACAACCAGGCGTCCGATGCGCGCAGCCAGCGTGCAGGGCGGTCGGCGTCGTAGGCCAGCACCGACGGCCTGCCGTCTTGCCTTGAGCCCGCTTCAACAAGCCTGGCGGCGCGCACAAAGCCCTGGTTCGGCCAGCGCGCCAGCGTCATGGGCACCTGATTGACGTAAACCTCCAAGGTGGGGGGCGCCGGCGGCTGGGCGAATCCGCGCACCTGCAGCTTCCCGTAATCGGTAATCCCGAGAGTCTTCAGGTCGCATTGCCGCACCTTACCGCGGGCTTCCGCCGGGAGGCGTGCGAGCACGCCTGGATCCTTCACCCGTTTGAAACCGCTGAGCCGGGTGCCGCCATACAACACCGCCGTGCCCGCCTCCCGGGCCCGATAGATCACGGGGGCCGCAGCCGTGCCGCTGTCGGCCGCGGTCAGGACCAGCGAGTCCTGCACCCGGTATTCACCCGGCTGCAGGGTCACCGCCACGCCGCCCGCCGGCAGGCCCTGGCCCGCGATCAGGGCCCGGACGGCATCGCGGGCTCTCGTCAGCGTGGCAAACGGCCGCCGAGCCGTGCCGGAATTCGCATCGCTGCCGTCGGGGGCCACCACGAACTCGCGCCCGGGAGCCGGCGCGGGACCGACCTGCAGCCGCGTGGCGCCCGGGTCGCGGGGAGTCAGACCCTGAGCCACGCGCGCAAGCTCACGCATGCATTCCTCCGCCTCGTAACGGTGGGATGCGGGGTAGCGCCCGGTGGCGGTGATTTTCGCGTATTCCGCCGCGGCCGCGGCCCGATTCCCCTCCGCGACGTAACTCTGGGCGATGCGCAGCTGCGCATAGCTCTGATAGTGAGCCGACGCATCCGGGTTGCCGAGCACCTGGACGCACTCGGCGCGCACCGTGGCAAAATCTCTCCGCGCCCACGCTGCGTTTGCCGCGTGGAGTTTCTCCTGCAGCGGCCCGCATGGCGCCTCCCCGGCGTGTCCACAGATAGAGAGCAGGCCCAATCCCGTCAGCAGCAGCGCCAGGCGGAACACTCCGCCCCGGACTAGGCAGAACGGCACTGCGCCAACGCGATGGCGTCCGGTGTTCATCGGTGCGGCGAGGAGATCAGGGGTGTTTTTCATGGGCAGTGCACGGGAGTTCAGGGGTCGGCGGCGAAGCTAGGCGCCAGCACACAAGCCGAGGATGGACGGGTCAAGCGTCCGGCCCGATCGCCCCCGTCCGGCGAGATGAAAAATACGCGGCGGGGGCGCCGCGTCTCCATGCGAAATTACCGGACGAGAACACGAGGGGATATGGGCTGTGTTGCCCGAACGCTTCGCCCGTACACGGAGTGCTGCCTCGGGAATGTTGATCGCGCCTTCTTCCGCCGGGGATGGACAAACCCACGGCGACCTTCCAGCCTCGGTTGCCTGTCCCGCTAACACACCGGGGCATTCCGAATGCAGAGTCTGGTCAAGGAAACCCTCCTTTCACTTCACCCCGTCAATCTTGAAGACCTATCAATCAAGCCCCTACCGGTGGGTGATTCTGCTCTGCATGCTGCCGGCCCTGGCGATGACCAATGTCTGCTGGCTGACCTTCGCTCCCATCACCAGCGCCGCGGAGGAATTCTATCGGGTCCCGCCCCTGCGCATCGCCTTTCTGTCCATGAGCTATATGATCGTCTATATCCTCATGGCCGTTCCAGCCTCATGGCTGGTGGATACGAAAGGATTCCGCCTCGCCGTCGGCACCGGAGCCTTGTTGACCGCCGGATTCGGGATGATGCGGGGAATTTTTGCGTCCGATTTTACGCTCGTCACCTGGGCCCAGCTGGGGGTGGCCGCCGGCCAGCCCTTCCTCGTCAACTCCATCACCAAGATGGCGGCCCGGTGGTTCCCGGTCGATGAACGGGCCACGGCCGCCGGCATCGCCACCATGGCGGGCTATGCCGGGATGGTGGCCGCCCTGGTGCTCACGCCGTTCCTGGCGGCAAGGTTCGGCCTTCAACAAACGCTCCTGCTTCACGGCTATGCCGCAATCGCCTGCGCGCTCATCTTCCTCCTGTTCGCGCGGGAGCATCCCCTGACGCCGCCGGGACCCGGCGATGAACTGGTCCACCAGCTGAATCGCACCGATCTCAAGGGAATCATCCACAACCGCGATTTCCTGCGGTTGATGGTCTGCCTGTTTGTGATGATGGGCATTTTCAACGCGGTGACGACCTGGATCGAAGACATGCTGAAACCGAGGGGAATCTCCTCCCCCCAGGCCGGCATCATCGGCGGAGTCATGGTGGCGGTGGGGCTGATCGGCGCGGTCATCCTGCCGGTGTTGTCCGACCGGTTGCGCGTGCGGCGCCCGGTGCTCATCGGGGCGGTGCTGGTCGCCATTCCCGGCATGGCCGGGCTGGCTTTCTGCTCCAGCTATTATCTCCTGCTGCTCTCCGCCGCCCTCATGGGCCTCGCCCTCCTCGGAGCCGGTCCGGTCGCCTTTCAATACGGGGCCGAGATCGCCTACCCCCTCCCGGAAGGCACATCCTACGGGATCTTGATGACGATGGGACAAATCTCCGGCATTATTTTTATCTTCGGGATGGACGCCGGCAGGTCCATCGCCACCGGCACCATGACTCTGTCACTCACCCTCCTGCTCTGCCTGATGTTCGCCGTATTGCTGGTCAGCCTGGGATTGAGGGAATCGTCCCTGATCCAAGGCCTGCGCCCCGCCGCCAGGTCTCCCCGCCCCGAGGACATCGAGCGGGCGAGAGAGACCGTCTGCCACGCCGGCAAGCGCCTGCTGCAGAGCGGATTCGTTTCCGGCACCTGGGGAAACCTCAGTCGGAGGGTCAACGAGGATTACATGGTCATCACGCCCAGCGGACGGGAATACGAACGGCTGACTCCCGGCGACATGGTCGTGGTCAATCTCCGGGACCAAAGCTACGAGGGGAACCTCCGGCCCTCGAGTGAACTGGGCCTGCACGCCGAAATCTACCGCACCCGGCCGGAGATCGGTGCGGTCATCCATACGCACTCGCCCAACGCCAGCACCGTCGCGGCCGCCCGGAGGGAGATTCCCCCCATCCTCGATGACATGGCCCAGATCATCGGTCCGTCCGTCCGGGTGGCGGATTATGCGCTCCCCAGCACGAAAAAATTGATCCGCGTCACCGTGCGCGCCCTGGCGGGGCGGAACGCCGCCCTGCTGGCAAACCATGGCGCCGTCTGCGTCGGCCGGGACATGGAGGAGGCTTTTGTCGCCTGCGAGATCCTGGAAAAATCCTGCCGGGCGTTCATCGAGGCGGAATTCCTGGGCGGGGCCGTGCCCATCAACCGCATCGAGGCCCGGATCATGCACGAGTATTACTTGAGAAAGTACTCCCGGCAAAAGAAGACGTAACCTGCCCCGACCCCCGCGACCGCGAAATCACCATGAGCGACACGCCCTCCGCCATCTCCACCTGGCCCGACCCCGGCGAGATTTACGCCCGCCTGCAGGCGCTGCTGCGCCAGCCGATTCGTCCGGTCCGGCGCGACCGGATGACGGAGTTCCTCAACTATTTCGAGACGAAATGCGTCCGCTCGAAGGCACTGACCACGGCGGCCAAGCAATACATTCCCGGAGGGGTGCAACACAACCTGGCCTTCAACTACCCGTTTCCGCTGGCGATGGAAAAGGCGGACGGGCCGTATCTCTGGGACGCCGACGGCAACCGCTACATCGACTTCCTGCAGGCGGGCGGGCCGACGGTGCTGGGCAGCAACTACGCTCCCGTCCGCGAAAAAGTCTGCGAATTGCTGCAGTCCTGCGGCCCGGTCACGGGACTATTTCACGAATACGAGCTGAAGCTGGCGCAGTTGGTCAACCGCTTCATGCCGTCCGTTGAAATGTTCCGCATGCTGGGCTCCGGCACCGAGGGGGTCATGGCCGCGATCCGCGCCGCGCGGGCGTTCACCGGCAAGCAGAAGATCATCAAGGTCGGCGGCGCCTACCACGGCTGGAGCGACCAGCTGGTCTACAGCCTGCATCTCCCCGGCTCCCGGCGCATGGAATCGGCCGGCATCCCGCGCGGCGCGACCCGTGAGACCCAGGAATTCTTTCCCAACGATCTCGGCCAGCTCCGGCGGCGGTTGTGGCTCAACCGGCTGCGCGGCGGCACGGCCGCAGTCCTGGTCGAGCCGGTGGGGCCGGAAAGCGGGACGCGGCCGATTGCCCGCGATTTCAACCAGCAGGTGCGCGCCCTGTGCGACGAGTTCGGCGCGTTGCTGATCTTCGACGAGGTCGTGACCGGATTCCGGCTGGGGCTGGGCGGCGCGCAGGGTTATTTCGGCGTCCGGCCCGACCTGACCGTGTTCGGCAAGTGCATCACCGGCGGCTATCCGATGGCGGGAGGCGTGGGCGGCCGGCGCGAGGTCATGATGCGGTTCGCCGCGGGCATCGGCGGCATGGGCGAGCGCGCGTATGTGGGCGGAACCCTCTCGGCCAACCCGCTGAGCTGCGCCGCGGGCTACTTCGCGCTGCTCGAAATGGAGCGCACCAACGCCCCGGCCATCGCCGGACGGGCCGGCGACCGGCTGACCCGGGGCCTGAACGCGATCATCGCCCGCCACCAGCTGCCGTTTGTCGCCTACAACCAGGGATCGATCGTCCACCTGGAGACCTCGGCGACGATGCTGCTCGACTTCAAGAATCCGCTCAAACTCATGCGCGAGGCCAAGCCGCGCAAACACATGATGGAAGAGATGGGCGCCGCCTATATGTCGCAGGGCCTGGTCACCCTCGCCGGCAGCCGCATGTACACCAGCATGGCCGACACCGACGAGGTGATCGACGATGCGCTCAACCGGTTCGAAACCGTGCTGGCGAGCGTGGAGGGAGTGGAGCCGCGCTGATGACCCTGAGCGATCCGAAAACCTGAAACAGATATGAATCATCAGGCATTGGTAGGGGCGCGATCTTGTCGCGCCCTTGGAGAGGGACGCAGCAAGCCTGCGCCCCTACGATTCGTTCACCGGTTTTCGGACAGCCTCTACCCGGTTGCGCGCCCCGATCCTGTCCGGCGGATTTAGGTCCAGGAACTCCATGTCCTCCGAAACCGTCGTTCTGGCCGTGGATCTCGGCACCTCGGGCGTCAAGGCGGCGCTCGTCACCGTCCAGGGTCGCGTCCTGGGATGGAAATTTGAGCCGGTCAATCTGCTGATCACCCCCGATGGCGGAGCCGAGCAATCGCCCGAGGAATGGTGGCAGGCGTTCCTGTCCGCATCCAGGCGGTTGCTGGCACAGAACCTGGTGCCGGCGGGAGCGATCCGCGCCGTCTGCTGCTCGACGCAGGGTGAAGGCACGGTGCCGGTGGACAAGGACGGAAACGCGCTCATGAACTGCATCCTGTGGATGGACATGCGCGCGGCGCCGTATCTCCGGGCCCGGTTCCGGGGATGGCCCCGGGTCCTCGGCGCGGGATGGCTGCAGACGCTGCGCTGGATCCGGCTGACGGGCGGCATGCCTTCGATGAGCGGCAAGGATCCGGCCGGTCATATGCTGCTCATCCGGGAAAAATTCCCCGAGGTGTATGCGCGCACCTACAAGTTTCTCAACGTCCTCGACTACATGAATCTGCGCCTGACCGGGCGGTTTGCGGCGACGCACGACTCGATCCTGACTTCGTGGGTGACCGACAACCGGGATCCGGACCAGATCCACTATGATCGCGGGTTGGTGCGCGTCAGCGGGATCGAGGCCGATAAATTTCCCGAGATCGTGCGGTGCACGACGGTCCTGGGCGGATTGAAAGCCGGGGTGGCGGCAACGCTGGGACTGACGACGGAGGTGCAGGTGGTGGCCGGCTCGATCGACAACACCGCGGCGGCGATCGGCGCGGGCGCCGTGGAGGACTTCATGACGCACCTGTACATCGGCACGTCGTCGTGGATGGCGGCCCATGTGCCGTTCAAGAAAACCGATGTGTTCGCCTCGCTGGCGTCCGTGCCCTGCGCCCTGCCGCAGCGTTACCTGTTGACGGCGCTGCAGGCGACCGCGGGAGGCAACCTGGCCTTCCTGCGCGACAACATCCTCTATCACAAGGATGAGCTCCTGCGCGAAGAGAACGTGCCGGATGTGTTCAAGATTCTCGACCAGATTGCCGCGCGCGTCCCGGCCGGCAGCAACGGCGTGATCTACACGCCCTGGCTCTGGGGCGAACGCGCCCCGGTGGAAAACCGCACCCTGCGCGCCGGATTGTATAATTTGTCCCTGCACAACACCCGGGCGGACATCATCCGGGCCTTTCTCGAAGGCGTGGCCCTGAACACGCGCTGGCTGGTGGCTCCGTTCGAGAAGTTCATGGGGCGCACGATGGCGCCGATCAACTTGGTCGGCGGCGGCGGCAACTCGGACGTCTGGTGCCAGATTTTCGCCGACGTGCTGAACGTCGAAATCCGGCAGGTCCGGGATCCCATTCAGGCCAACGCGCGCGGCGCGGCCTGGATTGCCGCCGTCGGACTGGGCGCGATTGCCTTCAGCGATGTGCCGCGGCTGGTCGAGTTCAAGAGCCGGTATGCGCCGCAGGCCGAAAACCGCGCGCGCTACGATGACCGCTTTGCGGTGTTCACGCAGATCTACCGGCAGATGAAGAGCGTCTACCGGCGGCTGAATCCCTGAGCCGCTGAAAGAGGCTAGCGGATTAAATCGAAGTATGGCCGTAAAAGTAGCGCAGGCTTCCAGCCTGCATCAGTCGAGGGAGCAGGCAGGATGCCTGCGCTACCCGATACCAAGACGGCTACGAAAAAACTTAAATCGCTGTATCCGAGAATCTCTAAAACCGTAGGGGCGCAGGCTTGCTGCGCCCGGTCCCTTCAAGGGCGCGACTCTGCTGGCCAGCGGAGCGCCCCTACTAAGAGCCTATCCGAATAACCCCGCTTGGCCGGCGACAATGGTGGCGCAGGCGAGATGAAGCATGGCTTCGTAGTTGACCGCTTTCTTCTCCCAGCGCACGAGCAGACGACGGAAACGGTTCAGCCA
>JAQTYQ010000045.1 GCA_028688225.1 Opitutaceae bacterium
ATCATGTCGTTGGTGTTCCAGTCCTGCATGGCCTGTCCGTTGAGGAGCGTGCGAATGCGCAGGTGGTTCGGATCGGGAATCTCGTCGCGGGTGACGAGCACGGGGCCGAGCGGACAGAAGGTGTCGAAGCTCTTGGCCTGACTCCATTGGCCGCCGCCCCACGGCTTGCGCTGCCAGTCACGGGCCGACACGTCGTTGGCGCAGGTGTAGCCGAGCACGTAGTCAAGGGCCTGGGCGCGGGAGGCGTTTTTGCAGCGCCGGCCGATCACGACGGCGAGTTCGCACTCGTAGTCGACCTCGCAGCTGGCAAGTTTTTGCGGGATCTCGATCGGGTCGCCGGGGTTCTGCACCGCGCTGGTGGCCTTGAGGAAGAGCACGGGCTTCTCGGGCGCGCCGCGTCCGCCTTCCTCGGCGTGCTTCTTGTAATTGAGCCCGATGGCCAGCAGGTTGACCGGCACGACCGGCGCGAGGAGCCTGCCGGGTTTCACCGTACGGTCGGTGATACGGAAATCGCCGAAAATGTTGCCGGCGATTTCCCAGGCGGTGCCGTCGGGCTGCAGGGCCGCATAGGCGGGGCCGGCGGGGGTGAGGTGGCGGATGAGGCGCATGAAGAAACATCTGACCACGGATTACACGGATGGCACGGATTTTTTGAAAGTTGAACCCTGGTCCGCGGTTGCGTCCACATCTCTACGACGAGGCCAAGAACCTCGACGCGCTCGATATTCCGCTCCCCCGGCTTACCCGCCGCTACCAGCGCGAGTTCAAAAACCTCTCCGCCCTCGACCCGTCGGCCTTCGGCAATCGCACGCTCCCGCTCAAGCCGTTCATGCCGGAAGAGGCCGTTTGTATTTTCCAAAGAACCCTGACGGTCGCATTCAACGAATTCGATACCTCGATGAACTTAAGGGTATGCCGGTTCAGAACCTGTGGACCGACATCGCGGAAATAAATTCCCAAGCTCACGAACGGCTGGGCTAAACGACCATCCCTGCGCACGAGCAACACCCGGTGACGGTCGCCGGAGACGTTGTCCACACAGCCGGCTGCCGCTCGCGTTGGTTCAGGCCGGTTTGATGACGTCGAGGCCCTTCAGGCCGAAGTGCGGCGCGGCGGCCAGCAGGTGCCGGTCGTGGCTGTAGATCTCCTTGAGGCCGGCGTCCGCCGCGCAGGCGAGATGCAGGGCGTCGCTCGCCCGCAGAAAGATCGTCGGTGGCAGCACGAAGAGCATCTGGCAGGCGTGTTGGATGAGCGGGGAGGAGAGGGGCAGATACTCGACCAGACCGTCCGCCTCATCCTGGGCGTGCTTCTCCCAAAGGGTTTTCAACCGGGCCGCGGTGAGCAATCCCTCGCGCTGGTTGCGCTTGAACGCCGCCAGCAATTCGAGCCGGCCATGCTCTCCGCAAACGAAACCGCCCTGCCCGGCAAAAGCCTGCAGCACGTCATCCGTGCCGGCTTCACGCAGGTAAAGTTTGGCCAGGTAGGACGTATCCCAATAAATCATCGCCCGTCCCGGTCTTCGGAGATGAAAACCGTCGAGTCTACGGAGCTGACCGGCATCCACGCCCGCCGCCGGTCAGGGTCAAGCACCGCGCGGGGCCGGGCGGAGGCCTCATGCGGCTGGATCGTGGCGATTTTCGCGCCGCGGTCCGTCACGACGATCGACTGCTTCCGGGCGGCGCGCACCCAGCGGCCGGTTTCCGCATGCAGTTGCTTGATGGAGATGATCCTCATGCAGCCAAGGTGTCACCGGTGACACCTGGCGTCAAGCCCGGCTCTCGCGGCGCCGAGGTGTCAGGTTTTCGCCGTCTCCGTGACCGCCTCCATGCCGGCGCACGAGCACACGAGGTGGCGGTCGCCGTAGACGTTGTCCACGCGGCCCACGGCGGGCCAGAATTTGAAATGGCGCGTCCACGCGGTCGGAAAGGCGGCCAGCTCGCGCGGGTAGGGATGGTCCCACGCGTCGCCGCAAACCACTTGGGCGGTGTGCGGCGCGTGCTTGAGAGGGTTGTTCGCCTTGTCGAGCTCGCCCGTCGCCACCTTCTGCATCTCACCGTGGATGGCGATCAGGGCATCGCAAAAGCGGTCCAATTCGGCCTTCGATTCGCTCTCGGTGGGCTCGATCATGAGCGTGCCGGGCACCGGGAACGACATCGTGGGCGCATGGTAGCCATAGTCCATGAGGCGCTTGGCCACATCGTCGACTTCGAGGCCGTGCTTTTTCCAATCGCGCAGGTCGACGATGCACTCGTGGGCGACCCAACCGCCGGCACCCCGGTAGAGGACGGGGAAATAGGGATCGAGGCGCCGGGCGATGTAGTTGGCGTTGAGAATGGCGGTCTTGGTCGCCTGCACCAGGCCGGCGGGGCCCATCATGCGGAGGTACATCCAGGAGATGACGAGGATGGAGGCCGAGCCCCATGGGGCCGCGGAGACGGCGCCGGCGGAGGGTTTCAGGGACACCACCGCGTGACCGGGCAGGTGGGAGACGAGATGCCTGGCCACGGCGATGGGGCCCACGCCGGGTCCCCCGCCGCCGTGCGGGATGCAGAACGTCTTGTGCAGGTTGAGGTGACAGACGTCGGCGCCGAGCGCCGCCGGGGTGGTGAGGCCGACGAGCGCGTTCAGGTTGGCCCCGTCCATGTACACCTGGCCGCCGTGCCCGTGCACGATGGCGGCGATGTCCTTGATGCCGCTCTCGAACACGCCGTGCGTCGACGGGTAGGTGATCATGAGCGCTGCGAGGGTCGGTGCGTGCTGCCCGGCCTTGGCGCGGAGGTCCGCGAGGTCGACATTGCCCTGCGCGTCGCAGGCCACGGGCACGACCTTGAGGCCGGCCATGGCGGCGCTGGCGGGATTGGTGCCGTGCGCGGAAGTGGGGATGAGGCAGATGTTGCGGTGGCCCTCGCCGCGCGCCTCGTGCCAGGCGCGGATGGCGAGCAGCCCGGCGTATTCGCCGTTGGAGCCGGCGTTGGGCTGGAGGGAGACCGCGGCGAAACCGGTGATTTCCGCGAGCCAGGCCGCGAGGTCGGCGAAGAGTTTCTGGTAGCCGCGGGTCTGGTCCGCGGGCGCGAACGGGTGCAACCGGGCGAACTCCGGCCACGAAACCGGGATCATCTCGCTCGTGGCGTTGAGCTTCATCGTGCACGAGCCGAGCGAAATCATCGAGTGGCAGAGGGAGAGATCACGCGATTCGAGCCGCCGGAGGTAACGCAGCATCTCGTGCTCGGTGTGAAAGGAGTTGAACACCGGGTGGGCGAGGAACGGCGTCTGCCGCGCATGAGGGGCGGGATAGTCGACGATGACGCCGTCCACCGCGGGCGGCTGGGCGGGACTGAAGAGATCGAGCAGGGCATGCACGTCCTCGATCGTGGTGGTCTCGTCCAGCGAGATGCCCACCGTGCGGGCATTGATGTGGCGCAGGTTCATCTGCCGGGCCAGGGCGGCGGTGTGCACGCGAGCGGCGGAGACGGTGGCCACGGTGAGCGTGTCAAAAACCGGCTCGGTGTTCACCCGCACCCCGATGGCGGCGAGACCCCGGGCGAGGTACTGGGTGAGCAGGCGCACCCGCCGGGCGATGCGGCGCAAGCCTTCCGGACCGTGGTAGACCGCATACATCGAGGCCATGACGGCGAGCAGTACCTGCGCGGTACAGATGTTGGAGGTGGCCTTGTCGCGGCGGATGTGCTGCTCGCGGGTGCCGAGCGCCAGCCGGAAGGCGGGATGGCCCTGCGCGTCCTTCGACACGCCGACGAGGCGGCCGGGCATCTGGCGTTTGCAGGCGTCGCGCGTGGCGAAGAATCCCGCGTGTGGGCCGCCGAAGCCCAACGGCACCCCGAAGCGCTGCGCGGAACCGACCGCGACGTCGGCGCCGAACTCGCCCGGTGGGCGCAGCAGGGTGAGCGCCAGCAGGTCGGTGGCGGCGACACACAGGGCTCCGGCGGCATGCGCCTGGGCGAAGAATCCGGCATAATCATGGATCGAACCCCATGTATCGGGATACTGCACCAGCACGCCGAAAACCTTGCCCTCCATTTTGAACGTGCGGTGGTCGCCCACGACCACCTCGATGCCGAGCGGCCGGGCGCGCGTCTTGACGAGGTCGATGGTCTGCGGGTGGCAGGCGGCGGAGACGAAGAACACGCCGCCGGCCCCCTCCTTCATGCGGTGACAGAGCATCATGGCCTCGGCGGCGGCGGTGCCTTCGTCGAGCATTGAGGCATTGGCGATCTCGAGCCCGGTGAGATCGCAGATCATCGTCTGGAAATTGAGCAGCGCCTCGAGCCGGCCCTGGGAGATCTCGGCCTGGTAGGGGGTGTACGCCGTGTACCAGCCGGGATTCTCCAGGATGTTGCGCTGGATGACGGCCGGCGTGAGCGTGTCGTAGTAGCCCATGCCGATGAAACTGCGGAACACCTGGTTTTGCGCGGCCATGGCCCGCAGCTCGGCGAGCGCGGCGCTCTCGCCGGCCGCCTCCGGCAGGCGGAGCGGCGAACGCACCCGGATGTGCGCCGGCACGATGGCGTCGGTCAGGGCGTCAAGCGTCGGCTGCCCGAGCAGACCGAGCATGGCCGTGAGATCGGCGTCGTTGGAACCGAGGTGACGGCGGGGAAAAGTGTCGGCCGGGGCGAACGGATCGCGGTGCAGGGACATAGCCACGGACGGTAGGCGGGGATGAGGGGCGCGCAACTGCGAATCAGCGCCGAGGGCGCAGTCCTCGGCGCTGATGAGCCATAATGGCTGCGCCATTTTGGCGGCAATTTTTTCAAGCGGAGCTCATCGAAAGGCGATCAGGGTCTAGATTGCCGGTCATTTTTATTGGGAGCGGTCCCGTAGCCAAATTCGTGAGAATTTGGACATTTGGCCGGAACATCCCACAATCTGAAGACCGTGGCTCCCGTTCGTTCCTTTTCCACCAAGGCTGCTCGTGCGGCGTACGTCGACCGCCGGCTGGCGGAGTTGTATCCCGCGCCGGCTGTGCCTTTGCGGCACCGGGATGCCTACACGCTGCTGGTGGCCGTGCTGCTCTCGGCACAATGCACCGACCGGCGCGTGAACGAAGTCACGCCGCGCCTGTGGAGCGAGGCCGGCACGCCCGGGGCGATGAGCCGGGTGCCGGTGGCCCGGATCGAGGCCATCATCCGTCCCTGCGGCCTGGCCTCGCAAAAGGCGAAGGCCATCGCCGGATTGTCACGCCTGCTGGTCGATCGGCATGGCGGGCAGGTGCCGCGCACCTACGCGGAGCTGGAAACCCTGCCGGGCGTGGGCCACAAGACCGCGTCGGTCGTCATGGCGCAGGCGTTCGGTGAGCCGGCGTTTCCGGTCGACACGCACATCCACCGGCTCGCGCAGCGCTGGAGACTGACCGACGGCCGTAGCGTGGAGCAGACCGAACGTGACTTGAAACACCTGTTCCCGCGCGAGCACTGGAACCTGCTGCACCTGCGCATTATTTACTACGGTCGCGAGCACTGCACCGCGCGGGGCTGCGACGGCACGGTGTGCAAAATCTGCCGCACGCTTTTTCCCGGCCGGAAACAGGCGGTATTCACCCGGAAGTAGGCCGTGACAGGGGCCGGTTTACAGGGTTGCCAAGCCCGGGGAAACCGGGAAGCTGTCGGGCTTTCATCCGACATGTTGCGCAAAATCATCGCGTCGATTCGGAAGACCCTGACGGCCAAGCCCGCCGGTCCTTCGGCAAAATCGACGCCCAAGCCCTCGCACCGCCCTTCCGGTCACGACCAGCCGGCTCCGGCCAAACCGCATCCGGCCGGGAGACCTGGCCGCAACCGGGGTCGCGGCTACCGCCCGCAGGCCGGTCACGTGCCGAAATCCGCACCGCGATCCGAGGCAAAACCTGCGCCGCGGTCCGGGGCGCGTCCCGCCCGGTCTGCGTCGGACCCGGCGGAAATGGGTCCGTCGTATCCGGCGGACGTGCCCCCGCCTCCCGTCGTGCCGGCAATGGACACCGTCTTCACGCAGCTCGGCCTGACTGACGCGCTCGCCCACGCCGTGCAGAAGATGGACTACGCCGAACCGACGCCCATCCAGCAGCAGGCCATCCCGCTGGTGCTCGCCGGGCGCGACGTCATCGGTTCCGCCCAGACCGGCACCGGCAAGACCGCCGCCTTCGCCCTGCCCATCCTGCAACGGCTCGACCGTCATGGCCCCCTGCGCTGCCTGATCCTCGAGCCCACGCGCGAACTGGCGTTGCAGGTCGAGCAGGCGTTCCGCGACTTCGGCAAGTTCACCAATTTGCGTGTGACCGTGATCTACGGCGGCGTGGGCTACGGCCGGCAGCGCGAGGATCTCCAGCGGGGCGTCGACGTCGTCGTGGCCACGCCCGGCCGGCTGCTCGACCACCTGGAGCAGCGCACGCTGACGCTGCGCGGCGTCAACGTGCTCGTGCTCGACGAGGTCGACCGCATGCTCGACATGGGCTTCCTGCCGGACGTGAAGCGCATCGTGCAGCAATGCCCGCGCGAACGCCAGACGCTGCTCTTCACCGCCACGCTGCCGCCCGAAATCGAGTCGCTGGCCGCCTGGGTGCTCCGCCATCCCGTCACAGTCGCCGTCGGCCGGCAGCGCGCGCCCGCCGAGACCGTGTCGCACGCGTTCTATCCGGTCGTCGGGTCGCAGAAGTTCGACCTGCTCCGCACGCTGCTGGAGCGCACCAAGTTCGAGAGCGTGCTCGTGTTCTGCCGCACCAAGATGGGCGCCGATCGCGTGGCCGCCTGGCTGAAGACGCACAAGCATTCCGTCGCGGTGATGCATGCGGACCGCAGCCAGAGCGAACGGCAGGAGGCCCTCGCGGGCTTCAAGGCCGGCCGTTACGAGGTGCTGGTCGCCACCGACCTCGCCGCCCGCGGCCTCGACATCGCGGGTGTGACGCATGTCGTCAACTACGACGTGCCCGAGAACCCCGAGGATTATGTGCACCGTATCGGCCGCACGGGCCGCGCCCACCATACCGGCGACGCCTTCACCCTGGTGACCGAGGAAAGCGTGCGCGATGCGCGCAGCATCGAGCGGTTCATCGGCCGGGCCATCGAGTGGAAGAAGCTCGAGGATTTTCCGTACGTTTACTCCGCCCTGTTCGAGGAGCGGACGCTGGCGGCCGAGGACGCCGCCAAGCCGGCCAGCCGCCTGCACCGCGGCCTGCGGCGCTGAAAGGCCCTTTAGCCCTGGTTTGAGCCGGCGGAAGATCCGGTCAATCCCCGCCCGCAGAGGGCGTAAAGTTTGCCACGCTCTTGGGCTCGGCGATTCGATGATCCGATCGGATCATCGAATCGCCTGCAGGGGAGGCGGCCAACTCTCACCCAGCGGCGGCGTTTTTCTGCGTCTTTTGCGGCCGTCCCTCGTCTATAGAGGTGACATGACCATGAAGAACCTTGAAGCCACCCGAATCAGAGATTACGTCCGCGCGCGCTACGGCGCCATCGCGGAGCAGGATAACGCCCCGGCCGCAGCCGGATGCGGCGACACCGTCGGCGGCTGCTGCGGCGGCGCGCCGAAAAACGATGCCAACGCTTGCTGCGTCGCCGACGAAACCGCCAAGGCGGCCGGCCTAAGCGGCTGTGGCTGCGGCGACAAGAGTTATGCCGAACAGCTCGGCTACAGCGCGGCCGACACGGCGGCCTTGCCCGCCGGGGCCGATCTCGGTCTCGGCTGCGGCAATCCGCTCGCCCTGGCCTCCATCAAGCCCGGCGAAACCGTGCTCGACCTCGGCAGCGGCGCGGGCTTCGACTGTCTGCTCGCCGCGCGCCAGCTCAACGGCACGGGCCGTGTCATCGGCGTCGACATGACGCCACCGATGATCGCCAAGGCCCGCCGCAACGCCGCCAGGGCCGGTTTGGCCAATGTCGAGTTCCGGCTCGGCGAGATCGAGCACCTGCCCGTGGCCGACGCTACCGTCGACCTGATCATCTCCAATTGCGTCATCAACCTTTCCCCGGAGAAGGCGCAGGTCTTCCGCGAGGCGTTCCGCGTGCTCAAGCCCGGCGGGCGGCTTGCCATCGCCGACGTCGTGGCCACCAGGTCCCTGCCGCCCGAGCTGAAAGGGAAACTGGATGCGATTGGCGCCTGTGTGGCCGGCGCGGCGCTGGTCACCGACCTCCAGGCCATGCTCAAGGAAGCCGGCTTTGCCCGGATCGACATCCAGCCCCGGGAATCCTCGCGCCAGATCGTCGCGCAATGGACCGACGATCCCACCATCGCGGATTTTGTGGTGTCGGCCTACCTCACCGCCTATAAAGTCTGAAATTGGTGAAACCATGACGGCGCAAAGCTTCGACTCCGGTGTGCTCGAAATGGCACCGCGCCTCCGCGGATTCATCCGCCGGCGCGTGCGGGACGACGCCACCGCCGACGATTTGACGCAGGAAACGCTGCTCAAGGTCTACCGCTCGCGCGAGAAGCTCCGCGACGGCGCGCGGCTGGACGCCTGGCTTTATCGCGTGGCCCGCACAACCGTGATTGATCATTACCGCCGGCAGCGGCCCACCGAGGAGCTGCCGCCGGCACTGGCCCGCGACGCCGCGTCGGGGCTGGCGGCGGAAAGCGCCGACGAGGTGGCGGCGCTGCGCGAGGCGGTGATGAAGTCGACCCGCCGGTTTCTGGAGGAACTGCCCGCGGCCTACCGCGAGCCGGTGCGGCTGGCGGAGCTGGAAGGACTCCCGCTGGCGAAGATCGCGCTGCGGATGAACCTTTCGCTCACGGCGGTGAAATCGCGGGTGCGCCGCGGCCGGACCATGTTGAAAGGGAAGCTGCAGGATTGCTGCCGCTTCGAGTTCGACGCGCTCGGCAAGGTCATCGGCTGGGAGCGCCGGCGGCTGCTCTGCTGCGAGTAGCCTCGCGCCGCGGCCATGGTAATTCCGGGACGGCGGCGGAAAGCGGGCTTGACTATTACGCCATTCGGCGAAATAAAGCGGGTCACAATGAGCGCTTCCGGTTTCCAGCTTCGCAAGCAGCGGGCCGCCGTCTTCAAGGCCCTCGGGCACCCGGCCCGGTTGCGGATCGTCGAGGAGTTGATGGGCGGCGAACGTTGCGTGTGCGAGCTGGTCGAGGCGGTCGGCTCCGGTTGGTCCACAGTGTCCCGGCACCTGGCGGTGCTGAAAGCGGCCGGCGTCTTGGACGACGAAAAGCGGGGTCTGCAGGTCTACTACCGGCTGGCATTGCCATGCGTCGCGTCGTTCACGGCGTGCTTGGACGCCGCCCGGAAGGGTGAAGCGGTGGAGGTGCGACGCTGCTGCGGGTGAGTTTTTTTGCCCGCCTGTTACGCTGCTTCGCGAAATAACGGACCATGAATGCCCGCCACGAACTCAAAATCCTTGCCGCCATGGCCGCGGTCTTCGCCGTCTTCTATTTCCCGCCGCTGGGGGCGCCCCGGGTGGAGGGGGCGGTGCAGGAAGCGCTGGCGCTGACCCAGTGGTACGCGCAGGAACATGTGATTCTCTGCCTGCTTCCCGCCTTCTGGATCGCGGGCGCGATCGCGGCGTTTGTGTCGCAGCAGTCGGTGATGCGCTACTTCGGGCCGAACGCCCCCAAAGTGCTCAGTTATGGCGTGGCCGCGGTCTCCGGCACAATCCTGGCGGTGTGCTCCTGCACGGTGCTGCCGCTCTTCGCCGGGATCCATCGCATGGGCGCGGGTCTCGGGCCGGCGACGGCGTTTCTTTACTCGGGACCGGCCATTAACGTCTTGGCGATCATCCTCACCGCCAAGGTGCTCGGCCTCCAACTCGGGGCGGCGCGCGCGGTCGGGGCCATTGTGTTCTCGCTCGTGCTCGGCGTGGCGATGCACCTGCTTTTCCGTGGTGAGGAACATGCCAAGGCGGCCAAGCTCGCCGAACTGCCGGACCCGCCGCCGGTCCGGCCGCTGTGGCAGACGTCGGTGTTTTTTGGTCTCATGGTGGCGATCCTCGTCTTTGCCAATTGGGGCCGTTCGGATGCCGCCGCTGGCTTCTTCGCGGGCGTCTTCGCCGTCAAGTGGTGGCTCACCTCGGGGTTCGCAGTGGCCTTCGGCTTCATGCTCTGGCGCTGGTTCAAGCTGCCCAGGATCCGGCTGGCCATCACGGCGGCTGTGGCCGCGGGTGTCGCGATCGGGCTGCCCGGACATCCGCAGGCCTCCGTGCTCGTCGCGCTGGCTGGACTGGCTTGGTCCACCGCCGGACGCGAGGGCGAGGCCGGCGAATGGTTTGAGCAGTCGTGGGGTTACGCGAAGCAGATTTTCCCGCTGCTCGTCGTCGGCGTGCTGGTGGCCGGCTTGCTGCTGGGGCGGCCCGGACACGAAGGGTTGATCCCCAATGAGTGGATTGCCCGATCGGTTGGTGGAAACTCCCTCGCGGCCAACGCGTTCTCCGCGGTGGCAGGCGCACTCATGTATTTCGCCACGCTGACCGAGGTGCCGATTCTGCAAGGCCTTATTGGCAGCGGCATGGGGCAGGGGCCGGCCCTCGCGCTCCTGCTCGCCGGACCGGCGCTCAGCCTGCCGAGCATGATCGTGCTCAACTCGATCATCGGCCCGAAAAAGACCGCCGCCTACATCGGGCTGGTCGTCGTGCTGTCCACGCTCGTCGGCTGGGTCTATGGCGCGTGGGTGTCGTGAACCATCAGGGAGGGCCGTCATGCCAAGGGTGAAAATCTTCGAGACTGAATCGATTCGCGCGCTCAGTCGCGGCGATTTGGACGCAGTCTTCACGGTCTATTATCGCCTGCGCCGACCAGGCCTTCCTCAGGACGACCTCGCGGAAGTCGTGCGCCAGACGCGGCATTCGGTCCCGAGTCTGCGTCCCGAGGTGGAGGAAGCGCTCGACCGGCTCCTAGCCTTTGGAACGGTGCAAAAACCAAAAGGAGGATGCTGCTGTTCCTGACCTTCGAGATACGCCGCCCGCCACATCCTTTCGCCCAATCCCAATCTCAACCCGGAGAATCGTCATCATGAAAAAGATCCAGGTCCTGGGCACCGGCTGCCCGAAGTGTATGAAACTCACAGAAGCAGCTGAGACGGCCGCCAAGGCGCTCGGCCTCAGCTATGAGATCGAAAAAGTCACCGATCTGAACCGCATTGCCGAATTCGGCGTGATGTTCACGCCCGCCCTGGTCGTGGATGGCACCGTGAAGGTGGCCGGCAAGGTGCCGTCGCTCGAGGAGATGAAAAAACTGCTCGCCTGAAGCCCGCTGGCAGGGGTTTCAAATCCTGAAGCCGCCGAGCTGGAGGCCCAGGTGCTCGAACTTGATCGCACGCGCTCCCTGCGCTTTTCCAGAAGATCAAACCTTGCCCCGCCATGAACGACCCCAAGCCCAAATGCTCCTGTAGCTGCAACGAAGAGTCCGGCCCGGCCGCGCTCGTCTATCCGTGCTCCGGCTCGGCCGACACCGGCGAAATCGCCGACCGCGCCGCCCGCCGGCTCGACGCAGAGAACGTCGCATGGATGTCGTGCCTCGCCGGCATCGGCGGCCGCGTCAGCGGTTTGATGGCGAACGCTGCCGCCGCGCCCACGCTGCTCGCCATCGACGGCTGCCCGCACGACTGCGCGAGAAAGACCCTCGAACTCGCCGGCTTCACCAATATCCGGCATGTCCGGGTGACCGATCTTGGTTTCAAAAAGGGCCAAACGCCTGCTCGCGACCAAGCGATCCGGCAGGTGGCCGATGCCGCTGCCGCGCTCCTGAAAAATTAAACCCGAATTTCCCGCTATGAAATCAATGTCACCCCTCCGTCCATTCCTGATCGCTTGCGCCTGTCTGGCGATGCTGGTGGCAGGTCTCCGCGCCGCCGACGGTGCGCCTGCCGCTGACGCCAAGCCCGCCCTGCCGCGGCTGGTCGACCTCGGGGCCGACAAATGCATTCCCTGTAAGATGATGGCGCCCCTGCTCGCCGAACTGGCGAAGGAGTATGCCGGTCAGCTCGAGGTGGTGTTCATCGACGTGTGGAAGAACCGTGGGGAAGACGAGCGTTATAACATCCGCGTGATCCCGACGCAGATTTTCTACGACGCCGACGGCAAGGAGCTGTTTCGCCATGAGGGGTTTTACGCGAAGAAAGACATTCTCGCGAAGTGGCGGGAGCTCGGCGTGAAGCTCACGCCGGCGGCGGACGCGAAGGCGGCAGAGACCGGCCAGAAACCCTGACTCGCATCGATGGAAACACTTTTCATCCGGTTGACCGATGCGATGAGCGGCGCACCGTGGCTGGCCGTGCTCGCTGCCACGGGCTGGGGCGTGGCCAGTCTCGTGCTCAGTCCGTGCCATCTCGCGAGCATTCCGCTGATCGTTGGTTTCATCGGCGACCGCGGGCGCACCGCGCCCCGGCAGGCGCTGGTCCTTGCCCTGTTGTTTGCGCTTGGCATTCTCGGGGCGATTGCCGCGGTCGGCGGCGTGACTGCCGTGGCCGGACGGATGCTTGGCGATGTCGGCCCGTGGGCCAACTACGGCGTGGCCGCGGTGCTCGTGATGGTGGGCCTGCATCTGCTCGGCGTGCTGCCACTGACGTTTGGCTGCGGGCCGACGCTGCCCCGCTATCGGGGGAAAATGGCGGCCCTGCTGCTTGGGTTCGTCTTCGGACTGGCGCTGGGCCCGTGTACGTTCGCCTACCTCGCCCCTGTGCTGGGCGTCGTTTTCAGCGAAGCGCGACGCAATCCCGGGTATGCGTTTCTCCTCCTGCTGGCCTACGGTGTCGGGCATTGCCTGATCATCGTGCTGGCGGGCGTTTCGACCGGACAAGTGCAGCGCGTGCTGCACTGGCACGAGTCATCGCGCAGCGCCGTGTGGCTGAAGCGCATCTGCGGTATGCTGGTGTTACTGGCGGGCGGGTGGCTGGTCCATACCGCGTCTTGAGCCGGCGCGGAGCCCAATCGTTACAATATACCTCTTGAAGAATATAGAATACCCTGTTTCCTTTCCGGGCGTGGACCTGATCGCCATCTACGAATGCCTCTGCGACCGCACCCGGCTGCGCCTCCTCCACCTGCTGGGGGAGGGGCCGCTGTGCGTCTGCCACTTCCAGCGGATCCTGGGGGAGCCCCAGGTGAAAATCTCCAAGCACCTCGGCTACCTGAAGAGCCGCGGCCTGGTCGAGGCCAGGCGCGAGGGCAACTGGATGGTGTACCAACTCCCGTTGGAGGCCCCGCGGGAGCTCCAAATCAATTTTGCCTGCCTGCAGGATTGCGTGCGCGAGGATCCGGTCTTCCGGCGCGACCTGGCCCGGCGCGACCGGCTGGCGCCGGTGCTGCCGGGGGCCGAAGCCTGCGCCTGTGCCCGGCCCGTGGCCGGACAGCGGGCCCGACCTTCGGCTTAACCATTTCCATGAATCCCCGTCCTCCCTTCAAAGTATTGATCCTCTGCACGGGAAATTCCGCGCGCTCGATCCTCGGCGAGTACCTGCTGCGGGCCAAAGGCCGCGGGCGGTTCGAGACGTACAGCGCCGGATCGCATCCGGCCGGCCGGGTGCATCCGCTCGCCGTGCGGGTGTTGCGCGAACGCTACGGCCTTGAGGCCGGCGGCGCCCGTTCCAAGTCGTGGGATGAGTTCAAGGAGGTTAAGTTTGATTTCGTGATCACGGTGTGCGACCGCGCCCGGGAGTCGTGCCCCCTGTGGCCGGGCCAGCCGGTGGTCGGGCACTGGGGCTCGCCCGACCCGGCGGCGGTGGCGGGGACGGCGGAGGAGAGCTACCGGGCCTTTGTCGACGTGGCCTCGCAGATCGCGCGCCGGGTGGAGCGGTTGTGCGCGTTTTCCGACGACAAACTGGCCGCCTTCCGGGCGGCCGACCTCAACGCGATCGGCGAGGGAGCGAAACTGTCAGTCGGGAAGGAGCCGGCGCGATGAACACGGAAAAGCATCCGCTGCTGGGTCGGCTCTCGTTCCTCGACCGTTACCTCACGGTCTGGATTTTTGCCGCGATGGGCCTTGGCGTTGTCCTCGGCCATTTCGTGATCTCCGATCCGGCCGGATTCTTCGCGCCGATGACGATCGGCACAACGAACCTGCCGATTGCAATCGGGCTCATCCTCATGATGTACCCGCCGCTCGCGAAGGTGAAGTACTCGCAGTTGCCCAAGGTGTTTGCGGACAAACGCGTCCTCACGCTTTCGCTCGTGCAAAACTGGATCGTCGGTCCGATGTTGATGTTTTTCCTGGCGATCTTTCTTCTCCGCGATCACCCGGACTACATGGTGGGCCTCATCCTGGTCGGCATCGCCCGCTGCATCGCGATGGTGCTCGTGTGGAACGAACTCGCCAAGGGCAGCCGCGAGTACGCGGCCGGGCTGGTCGCCCTTAACAGCATCGCGCAGATCCTCTTCTACAGCTTTTTCGCTTGGCTCTTCATTACGGTGCTGCCGCCCTATTTCGGCTTGGCCGGAGCGGTCGTGAAGGTCCGCATGGCCGACATCTTCTGGAGCGTGATGATCTACCTCGGCATCCCCTTCGCTGCCGGCGTGCTCAGCCGCGTGATCCTCGTGCCGCTCAAGGGCGAGGAGTGGTACGAACGTGTCTTCATACCAAGGATATCGCCCATCACGCTCACGGCGTTGCTCTTCACCATCGTCGTGATGTTTACCTTCAAGGGCGATACGATCGTTCAGCTTCCCCTTGACGTGCTCCGCATCGCGATTCCGCTCGTGCTGTATTTTGCGATCATGTTCTTCGTCAGTTTCATCATGGCGAAGCGGCTGGGAGCGGACTATCCGCGCTCCGCGTCGCTCGCGTTCACCTCGGCCGGCAACAATTTCGAGCTGGCCATCGCCGTGGCCATTGCGGTCTTTGGGATCAACTCGGGCGTGGCGTTTGCCGCCGTGGTCGGGCCGCTGATCGAGGTGCCGGCACTGATTGGTCTGGTCCACGTCGCGTTCTGGTTCCGCCGACGGTGTTTCGAAGCGGTGCCAACGACGGCCTGATCTCATCCTTATAAGGAAACCAGCACCGCGGGTTTCGGTTGCAAGCCGGGGCGGGGTCTGCTCTCGTGCGCGACTTCATGAAGCTGGACATTCCCACGGGCGATTTTGCCGGTTATCTGTTCGATCTCGACGGCACGCTCGTCGATACCATGCCGCTGCACTACGGGGCGTGGCGCGAGGCGCTCAAGCGCTGCGGACTCGACCGGGAGCTCGACGAGGATTTTTTCTATTCGCTGGGCGGCGTGCCCACGCTGCTGGTGGCGCAAAAGATCGGCGAGCATTATGGCGTGAAGCTCGACCCCGCGCAGGTCGAGCACCTGAAGGAACAGGTTTACCTCGACCGGTTGCAGGAGGCGAAGCGCATCGCCCCGGTGGTGGAGTTCGCCCGCCGCGCGGCGCAGACGCGGCCGGTGGCGGTCGTCACCGGTGGCATGCCCCACGTGGCGCAGCATTTGTTGCGGTTCACCGGCCTGGATCGGCTTTTTCGCATCGTGGTGACCCCGGCCGATGTGCCTCCGGGCCGGGGCAAACCGGAGCCGGACATGTTCCTGCTGGCGGCCCGGCGCATGGGTGTACCGCCAGAGCGCTGTCTCGTGTTCGAGGACGCCGAGCTTGGCCTGGCCGGTGCCCGCGCCGCGGGCATGCAGGTTGTGCGCGTGCCAAGCCGGCAGCTTACCCAGTCGCAGGCGGCCTGAGGCGCCGCGGTCGCCTTGTTTCACTGCCTGTGCGACAGCCGGGCCGAGGAGACGAAAGTTTGTAACGGATGACGTTACATCCCGCCGGATAGATACGCGGTGACGTTTGTAATGGATTACGTTACAAACTCAGCGGGGTGGTCGGGATGGCCCAAGTCGGGTTCAGGGGGAGGCGGGCCCGGCGGCGGCATCGCCGGAACCCTCCGGCAGACGATGGATGACAACCAGATCGCCCTCCTTGAGTCCGGCGGTGACGGCGGCGTTATCGTGGTTGCGACCAAGGTAGAGGAAGCCGTCGGCATTGGGGAAGGCGACCCACTGGCCGCGCTTTACGTCGCCAAAATCACGGCCATAGAAAACCCGGCTGGTTTGTCCCCGGGCGGTGAGTTCAAACCAGGTGCCGGGCGCGATCCCGGCCCGCGCGAAATCGGCGGGTTGCGCATTGAGGGCCAGGTTGCCGAAGCTGGCGGTGACCTCGGTCACGCCCGCCTCGAAGCCCCCGTCGTTGAGCAGGCGCACCTGGGAGGGGCCGGGGGCAGGCTCCTGCGTCGCATCAAAAATGACGGATTCACCGTCGAGGCGCGGGAGCGCGACCGGCTGGCGGTCGATGCGGGCGAGGAGGGCCCGGATGGCGGCCAGGCGTTCGCGCTGGCTGACATTCACGTGGCCGTCGCGTCTCACCACCAGCAGCACGGGCCGCGCCGGGCGGTCGAATGGCGCGGTGACATAGCGACGTGTGGCGTCGAGTTCGCTCTGGTTGGTCAGAAAGATGAGCGGAATCTGCGACTGGATGCTGAAACCGGTGTTGCGGCCGGGCTCGCGGGCCTGCAGCGCCGCATCGACGGCCACGGCGCCCTGGTAGGACTCCGCCAACTGCTCCGCCATGAGCGTGACGATGGCACCGCCCATCGAGTCGCCCTCGAGAATGGTTCGCTGCGGCTGGCCATGAGTTTTGGCGATGCAAGTCCGGAGATTTTCCAGGTCGGCGATGGCATCGTGAATGATCATCCCGTTGCGGCGATAGCTGGTCTTGGCGATCATCCACCCCTCCTCGAGCAGCGTGCGGTAGGCGAGGTGGTCGGGATTGAGATCGGCCACCAGCGGCGCCTGGCTCTCGCGATAGCCGTGGGCGACGAGCAGCAGGCAGCGGTTCCAGTACGCCGGCCGGGCGATCGTGAATTTCGCGCCCTGGATCTCGCCGGTTTCGAGTTTTACTCCCGCCGGGGCGGCGAAGGCCGACGGACCGGCGAGTAACGCCAGGACGGCAAGGAGCGGCAACCGGCGGCTGAGCATGGCGGTACGCTAGAGCGGTTTAAGTTGAAGTGTAGCCGTAACCGCCATGTAGGTCGGGGTTTATCCCCGACACGTCGGGCGTAAAGCCCGACCTACAAAAACGGCTACAGAATTATTGAAACCGCTCTAGAGGCTTTCGCGGGGAAGTCCAACGGAGTCCAGGCTGGAAAAATGAGACTGCGCCCGCACGGCATGCTGCCGTCGGATCGGATCAGCGGCTTGCTGCGGCGCGACGCAACCGGTCGTTGATAGCCGCGCCCGGGCCGTCCGCTGGCGCCAGTTCGGCGTGCAGGCGGCGCCATGGGCCGCGGTCGAGCCGGCGCAGCAGGGCAAACAGCCGCCGGCCTGCCTGACGCGGGTCGCCGCCGGCGCTGAGCCAGAAAATGTTTTTCGCCCTGGCTGCCCAGGCCGGCTTGCGGAAGCAGATCCAGGCCTCGTCCGCCCCGCCGCGGGCGGCCATCGCCGCGGTGATGCAACGGTGGGTGAGCAGCGGCCGGCGCGGGCTGTAGTGGCGGGCCAGCAATCCCGGAGCCAGGGGCCGGGCAGTCCGGCGCCGGACCAGGGTGCGCACCGGCCCCCCGAGCACGCGCTCGAGCTGGGCCGCCGTGATCACGCCCGGCCGCAGCAAGACGGGCCGCTGCGGGTCGCGGATGTCGACAATCGTGGATTCCAGCCCGTGGCGGCACGGACCGCCGTCGAGGATATGCCGGATGGCCTGCCCGAGCCCTTCCTGGACGTGGGCGGCCGTCGTGGGGCTTACATAGCCGAAGGGGTTGGCGCTGGGTGCGGCGAGGGGCAGGCCGCAAGCCCGCAGCAGCCGTCGGAGCAACGGGTGGGCCGGCATGCGCACGGCTACGCTCGGCAGTCCGGCGGTGACCACGGCGGGAATGACCGCCTTGCGCTTCAGGATCAGGGTCAACGGTCCCGGCCAGAAGGCGCGGGCCAACCGGTCCACGGCGTCGTTGGGTTCGGCAATCCGGGCAAGCATCCGCCGGTCGGCCACGTGCACGATCAACGGATCGTTGGCCGGGCGGCGCTTGGCCCGGAAGATCCGGCGGCAAGCTTTCGCATCGAGGGCGTTGGCGGCAAGACCGTAGACCGTCTCGGTGGGCACGGCGACCAGGCCGCCGCGGCGCAGCACCCGCGCCAGCCGGCGCAGGGTCTCCGGGGTGCCGCGATGGATCAAGGCGCGAGGCGCCCTGCTGGATCTTGCCCCGGGCTTAGCAGGAACCATGCAGTCGTATGTAGCAGCCGACGTAAGGAGGCTGCCGCTAACCCTCAGCCTCGTGACCTCGGCTGCTACGCGGTTTTGCGTGTTTCGATTGCACGGATACCGCTTTGCTGGGATGGGGTGGAAAGTTGGCAAAGCGCGTTGCCAGCTGTTTTCCCTCCGGCAACCTCAAGCCGTTATCATCAGGCATCCCAGCGGCCCCGCCTTACTGGGCCAGCAGCATGGCGCGGGCGCGCTTGAGGGTCTTGGTGACCGCGCGCTGGTGCTTCGAGGTCAGGCCGGTGTATTTCCGCGGCAGGATCTTGCCGGTATCGGTGATACAGCGGTTCAGCATGTGCGGGTTGGTAAACGGGATTTCGGCCGGCGTCAGGCTGCGCGGCTTTGGTTCGGTGGTGCTCATGGCGAAAGTGAAAAACGAGGAAGCGTGAGGCTGTTTTGCTGGCGGGCGTTGTCAACCCGCTTTTGCCATGCGATCTGACCATAGGAGCCACTCGATTTGTCCCAAGCCGGCGTAGCCGGGACCAAACTCTCTGCGGATGGCGCGAATGGTCGCGGATAAGCGCTTGTTTTTCCCGCGTCCATCCGCGGAGTTAATCGCCCAGGCGATAGGCAAACACCGTCGCAAACCTTGCCGTTTCTTATGACTGAGAAACGAACAGGAGGAAATGGAAAACGATGCGAGGATCATGGCACTCTGCTTCCTCGGTTGCGTCCTCGAAAAAGATTGGGATTTGCTGTTTGCCGCGCCGGGAGGCAATCGAGTTGAGATGGGATCCAGACCGTGTGCAGGCAGGGCGGATGAACGTGGGCTGCCACCGGCGTTGCACTCCGCCGGTTGGTCGCTTAAGTTCGCAACAATGAGGCCTCAGGTCCTGCTGGTGTTTCAGACACGTCTTGATGAGTCCGCGGTGATGCTGAAAGGCATCGCCCAGTACGAGCGGTCGCATCGGCCGTGGGCGGTCTTTCTCGATGACGAAGCGCGGGCGGAATCGGATACCCGTTGGCTGCGGAGCAAAAAATGGCATGGGGTCATCAGCCGGCATACGACCCCGGCCTTGGTGGAAAATTGTGCCGCGCTGCGCGTGCCATTGGTGGATCTGAACGATACTCCGTTGTTTTCCGGTGTCCCCAAGATCAGGCCCGATAACGTCGGGGGCGGTCACCTCGGGGCTGAGCATTTCATCGAGCGGGGCTACCGGCATTTCGGCTTTTGCGGCTTCGCCAACGAAGGGTGGTCTTGCGAGCGGCGCGATGGCTTTGTCGAGGCCCTGCGCCTCATGTCTTCGACGTCGAATGGCCGGGACGCCTCACCCCGCTCTGGGATGCCAAACAGACCGCCGCACTCGCCGCCTGGTTGCGCCGCCTGCCCAGGCCGGTGGCGATCATGGTGTGCTGCGATCTACGCGCGTTGCAGGTAATCAGCGCCGCTCAGGCGGTGGGCCTGCCGGTGCCGGAGGAGGTGGCGGTCCTCGGAATGAATAACGACGCCATCCGCTGCGACTTAGCCTATCCCCCGCTCTCAAGCGTGGCGACCAATCCTTTTCAATCCGGTTACTTGGCCGCCGAGACCCTGGCTTTGCTCATGGCCGGTCAGCAACCCCAGACGTGGGATCTCCGGGTTGAGCCGTTGGGTGTGGTCATGCGGCATTCAACCGACATCCTGGCGATCGACGATACCAACGTGGCTTCTGCGCTCAGTTTTATCCGTGAGCACGCGCTCCAGGGCATCACGGTGGAGCAGGTTCTACAGCATGCCTTCGCCTCACGCAGTCAGTTGGAAAAGAAATTTCGGCGCTACCTTGGCCGGTCGCCGCAGGCCGAGATCCGTCGGGTCCAAGTTGCGCGGATCCGTCAATTGCTGATCGAGACCGATTTTCCGTTGAAAAAAATCGCTGAACTCACCGGGTTCGAGTACGTGGAATACCTCTGTGTCGTGTTCAAGCGCTTCACCGGCGATTCGCCCGGGAGTTACCGCCGGAAGAACCAGGCCCGGAGCGGACATTGATGCGCTTGTGAAACATAGCGCGAACCTGACCGCACCGCCTTGGCCTCGCCTATCACCACCCTTTAAAAAGAGGCCAATCGCCGATTGAGGCGATTGACCTCCTGTTTGCGACAACCGGATTACCAGCCTATCATTAGGTTCGAATATCCGGCAGCGGCTACCTGTTGGTAATAGTAATATGACCCGGCTGGAATCGGTCCATACTCGGAGATAGAGACGAGCTGTTCGTCGTTTCCAGACAAATAATAGGTCCCCTTTGGGCCTATGCTAACTGTATAGCTCCCACTTCCGCTTGCACCGGCCCATTGCCAGCATAGAAACGCCGCTGTAGGAACATCCACTGTTCCATAGTGACTTTCGTTTGGACCAGTGTAACTGGAGAAGCTGCCAGCATTGGCTGTGCAGACGAGGACGAGGAGCGCAACTGCCGCGATCAGTTTATGCATATTTGTGATCATATTTTATCATGTTTGTTTTTCTTTGCGTCATGCAAAGAAAGGGGTGCTCCTGCCCATCAAGGGGTGTTCGTTTCCTGGGTGAATTGCGCATCCATGAAGAGCTGGTACTCGGCAGGGCTCAAGATGTTCACCATCGACGCGGCGAGAATGCCATCGAAGCGAGCCAGCTGCTGCTGGCGCAGCGCATTCTGTTGCTCCTTGGACAGCGATCGGAAGGCGGCGGGCGTTATATCATTGGCTGAGTCTTTGGCTGCAGCGGCGATTGCGCCGGCATAACCGTCCAGAATGGCTTCCTGGAGATCGTCACTCACAGCAGAACCTCGCGCCCGCATGACATTGGTAACCTGCTCAATCGTATTTCGATAAGCATTCGACCCCTGATACGCGGCATATATTGCGTAGTCGTCGGCATCCAACAAGGCCTGCACCTGATGATCACTATCTGCCTGGATTCTTTTGAGGGTGTCATTGATCTCCGCCGCCTCTGCCTCGGCTGAATTTGCACTCGTAGGCAGAGCTCCGCGTTCCATCGCTAACTCCGTTTCAGCCAAAATGACCTTTAATTGATCGAGTTTTTCAGGCGGCACGTTGCGAAGACGTTGAAAGAGGCGACCCTTTGACTGTTCGACATGAGCTTTCGCTCTACGCAGCCTGATTCCCCGTTGGTTTGAGTCGTCCAAGCGCCTCTTCAGTGCGTTAAGTATATCGTCCTTCTCGTTGACTTGCGCCGGAACAGCTGAGGCGGATTTTGAAACCACTTTTGCTGGTGATTCCCGCGCCCGCGGCGCCTCCTGGGTTGACTCAGATCGAGACAAATCACGTGAGATTTTACTGCTGTCGTTACCACTGGAGGGAGGACGATAGATCGTCCAGGCAACAACCCCCGCCATACCGACGGCCAACAGACATAAATAAAAGGCAGGTCTTTTCATGTGCTCCAAGGTTTCAGCAGCATCTCAGAGATGCCGTATTTGCTGTAATCGATATGATCTTCGACCATAGTCCGACGGGCTAGCTCACCCGCCAGATCCGCCTCGTATTTCTCCAGAAGTGGTTGCTCCAATTGCGTCCGAATAACCCGAGCTACCGCGGCGAGAGGCTGCGTTTCAAAGTCGTGCGTCTTTTTATAGACCCAGACCGAGAAGGCATCGCCGACGGAGAAGGGGCCAAGCACCGGGGCGGTAGCACCGAAAAACACCAAGGCCGACAGATACTTCATGTCCGGAATCTCAGACGCCTTGGTGAGCATAACCTCCTTGGTAGATCGGGCATTGCTAGGCGGCTGGACAGGGGCGCGGCTGGCGACGCTTCGGGCGAACGTCTGGGCATCACCGATTTGATCGAAGGTCACGATGATCCCCTCGATCCGGCTCGGGTGGGTAAAAGTGTCTGAGTGCTCGCGATAGAACAGGGCGACGTTATCGTCGGTGACATCCAGCCTTGGACGGATGCGCTCTTTTTCATAGAGCTCAAGGGCCAGACTGTTCCGGTAGTTCTCACGATCTTCGCTGAATTTGGCCTGCAAGTGAATACCCATGGCCCGCGCGTCATCGTAATCCTGCCGCGCAACGATCAGAGAGCGTACATATTCATATATATCCACGGCCTTATGCGGGAGCCGGCGTACGAAAAGACTGTTATAGTAATCGACGTACTCAGCGACCGTGACACTTTGCTTAGCGGCGTCTTTGCTGAGCCATCCGACAGGCATCGCCTGCAGATCTGGCATGGCGTCAAGGCTAAGTGGCAATAGCGGGTCGGGCTTGAGCGCCAGCAGCCGGTGCACGACTTGATCGGCTGCCTCCCAATCGAAAGCAAAGCCGGCATCATGGAGGACCTTGCTCTGTCGCTTCCTCTGCACGAGGCGCTCATTCGTAAATCGGGCTATTTGTGCCAAGGAAGGCCCGATGCGATCGAGAGGCGGAAGGCTGGCAGACCGGACCTGACGCACGTAATAAAAGAGTAAATCATCGGCAGTAGTCACCCTTTGCCAGCAACAAGGTGAAGCTTGCTCAATCGTCGCTGCTATCTCTTCGAACGATTCGAATGGCCACGCGATTGATCCGTCGAAGAACTTTGCCTGCCTGGATCCTTTCGCCGCCTGAAGCAGATGTTCAAATTCGACCGAGGATTCCCGTTGGAAGGTGTTATCAATTTGTGCAGCTACCGAAGTATCCTTCGGCAAGCGGAGGATCTCGACGTCATAAATGCACTTCACCCGCTCATAGAGCGCATCCATGGCCGGCAAGGAAGGGATTTCTGTCGCGTACAGGCGTTCATAGAACGGACCGCCGGGCTGGGTGAGCATGTGCCGCTCCATGCGCTCAACTTCGGCTCGTACTTCCGTCCGTTCTCCAAACCCCTCCTGTAGCGCGTGCGCGATGATCACCTGCTGCGCGAGAAATCGGGCAAACCAAGCTTGGCTCATCGCGGCGGAAAGAGGCTCATGACTTTGCTGAGCCATCGAATCAGCGTAGCGATGATAATTCTTATCAACCCGATAGGCAGATACCTTATATGAACCTATAACGAGCGCTTCATTTGTATCGACGTCACCAGGCGCGGCACGACTCGGAAGGACCAACCACACGAAGAGCGAACAAATGAGCGCCATTGCCCAAAACGCCGGTTGGCGTCGCCGCTGCCGGTCTTCTTGACGGGGAGTCTCGTAGATTGGGCATGGCCGTTCATCATCTCCCGATTGGTCAACGGCACGCGCGGTTCCATCTGTCGGTGTCATAAGGCCGTGCTCCAGCATTAACCGCGGTGCGACTTTTGCTCGGGTAGGAAATGGCATCTCTGCAACAGCCGCTGCCGCGATCAGGACTGCGGAGCAGGATAGTGATAGGTGAGACTCCCTATCCAGTCCCTTGAGCCACCTAGCCTCGTTGAGATTCGTTGGACCGGGCCAATGCCGCCAGCAGTGGAAAGCCCTATCTGGATTAGATCGATAGCGCGCTTTGACGAGACGGTCGTGCTCTCCGGCAGATTGAGCAAAGTCGATCCTCTCAGTCGCGGTTAAGCGCTCGCCTTTCATGATGGGGTACTTTTGGCCCGGGATGACCTATCACCTGTTCCGAGAATGAAGGACGATCCTCTCCGCGTGATGGCTTGAAGAAAAACAAGAGATAAATTCTGTCAAGCATTACTTCAATATAACAGAATTGTTCAATTGATCTATCTTATAAGATTTTGATCTAAATAATTGCATATTAAGATGATTTCATTCATTTAGGTGTTTCTCTCTATAATCCCACAGATAATTCCCTTAGAGCCTATCCGAATAACCCCGCTTGGCCGGCGACAATGGTGGCGCAGGCGAGATGAAGCATGGCTTCGTAGTTGACCGCTTTCTTCTCCCAGCGCACGAGCAGACGACGGAAACGGTTCAG
>JAQTYQ010000012.1 GCA_028688225.1 Opitutaceae bacterium
TTGAGCAGATGCGTGGCGTAACTGTGCCGCAGCTTATGGGGCGTCATATCCATCGGCAGGCCGGCCAGCGCCAGGTAGCGCTTCAGGCGCAACTGCACCTGCCGCACCGGCAGCCGCTGGTGGCGGGCGTTGACGACGACCGGCGCCTCCGGCGAGGTGTCGCGGGCAAACTCGCCCCGCCATTTGCTGAGCACCGACATGGCCACCCGTCCCAGCGGACACAGGCGCTCTTTCTGTCCCTTGCCCAACACGCGGGCCACGCCGCGCCCAAAATCAACCTGCCCGTAGTTCAAACCCACCACTTCACTCACCCGGAGCCCTCCGCCGTAGAGGAGTTCCATGACCAGTCGGTCGCGCCAGGCGGTGAAGGCGTCCGCGCTCCGGTTTTCCAGCAGCCGGAGCGGCCCCAGCAGCAGGTCCGCCACCTGCCTTTCCGTGAGAAACTTCGGCAGAGGTTGGTCGAGCTTGGGCAGCGGAACCCCCGTGAGCGGATTGCGCTGCAGGCGGCCGCGCCGCTGCCAGTAGCGACAGAAGGCCCGCAGGCCCGAGACGTGATTATGGAGCGTGCGGCGGCTGAACCGGTGCTGGCCCTCGATGATGAAGTCCCTCATCTCGCGCCCTCCGAGCCGGTCAAGCCCGCGGTCTCCCCAGCCGTTGCGGGCCAGCCAGCGCCAGAAGTCCTCGACGGCCTGCCGGTAATTACGGACGGTGTAGCGCGAATAACGGCGCTCCTTGGCCAGGTGGTCGAGGAACGGCGTCAGCCATTCCCGTGCGACCTCCGCCGGCACCGGTTCCCTCGACTTCTGCGGCGATGTTTCCATGGACGGTGAGGGACTATCGTACCGCCTTGTCGCTGGACGCGACGGTTTTCTGGATTCTTCGCTCTTCAGGCGTACCTCAATTTCTGCACTGCCGGACTGCGGTATGCCAAGTTCGGAAAGTAGCCCAGCCATTCCGGCTACCTTTTCCTTGCTGCAAGAAATCTGTCTCTTGCGTGCGCAGGCATCCGTGCCTGCCTATTCTTACCGCACTGAACGGTGCGGGTAGGGCGCGACGGCCCGGCGCGCCGAGGCTCCGTCCGCGGAATGGACAAAACGCTAACCCGGACGGCCCAGCGGTCCGTCCCTACCCGATTGAACTGAATGGGCCCCGTATCAGGATGGTGTCGTGGCTCGCGGCTTGGCCGCGCGCACCTGTTTCTCCACCCCCCCCATCACGCGCGCCGTCTCCCGGCGCAGTGCTCCCTCGGGATCAAGTCCCTTCCGCCGCGCGGCCGCGGCGAGTTCGAAGAGCCGCCGGCCCAGGGTTTCCCCGGTCAGCTCCGCGGCGAGGCGGCGGATTTTCCCCGTCGCGACAAACTCCCCGCCGGGCAGATCCTTCTCTTCAATCTGCTGCCACACCGCCTCCGCGAACATCAAGGCCGGCAGCTGCGGCGGCAGGTGCTTGAAGACCGCCGGTTCGGCCCGGCTGCTGGTTTTTTTCTCGGTCTTCTTGATGGCGTCCCACTGCACCAGCACCTCGGCGGAGGTGTGCAGCCGGTTGGGGCCGAAGACATGCGGATGCCGCCGGATCAGCTTCTCGTTGATTTCCCGCGCCACGTCATCGAAGTCGAAATCTCCCCGCTCCGCGGCGAGCTGGGCGTGGAAAATCACCTGCACCAGCACATCGCCGAGCTCCTCGCGCATATGCGGCAGATCCAGGCGGTCGATCGTGTCGAGCAACTCGCTGCATTCGTCGATGAGACAGCGGGTCAGGGTCTGGTGGGTTTGCTCGCGGTCCCACGGGCAGCCGTCGGGGGCGCGCAAACGGGCCACGGTCTGGCGCAAATCGTCAAGAGCACTCATTGGTTGGACAGAAAATAGGCAGAAAACATCCAAAAGATAAAGCCTTGCGCCGGAAGCGACTCTTTGCGGCTAATCGTATCCGCTCATGGACAAGCTTGCCGAGATCATGGCGCACAAACGCCGCGAGATCGCGCCCCTGGCGCGCACCGTGACCGAAACCGAGCTGGTCCGCGCCGGAGCCGCGCGTCCCCGGCCGCCTTCGTTCGCCGAGGCGCTGCGGCGCACGGACGGAGGCCTCGCCGTGATCGCGGAAATCAAGCGCCGCTCGCCCTCAGCCGGCGAAATCAAGGCCGGCGCCTCCGCGGTCGGACAGGCCCGCCGTTATCAGGCGGCCGGCGCCGATGCGCTTTCCGTGCTGACCGATCAGGCGTATTTTGGCGGGACCCTCGACGACCTGCGCGGGGTGACGGCCGCTTTCCGCTCGGCGGCTCCCTTCCCGGGAATGGAGCCGCCCTCCCTCCCGCCCTGCCTGCGTAAGGATTTCATGGTGCATCCGGTCCAAGTGCTGGAAGCGCGCGAAGCCGGAGCCAGCGCCATCCTCCTGATCGTCCGCGCCCTGGCGGATGAGGAGCTCAAGGTTTTGCACGCGGCCGCCATCGCCGCCGGCCTGGATGCCCTGTTCGAGGTTCACGAGGAGGCCGAGGTGGAGCGCGCCGTCGGCCACGGGGCGCGAATCATCGGCGTGAACAACCGCGATCTCTCCGTTTTCCGGACCGACCTCGCGATCAGCGAGCGGCTGATTCCCCTGATCCCTCCCGGCATCATCGCGGTGAGCGAAAGCGGCATCTTCACCGGCGCCGACGCCGCCCGCGCCCGCGCCGCCGGCGCCCGCGCCGTTTTGGTGGGCGAAGCGCTGATGAAGTCGCCCGACCCGGCGGCTCTCATCGCCAGTTTCCGCCCCTGACGGCCCCTCCCCGGCCATGAACATCGCCTTTCTGGCCTCCCACGGCGGCAGCAATATGCAGGCGGTCATCGATGCCTGCAAGGCCGGCCGGCTCGACGCCCGCCCGGTCGTGGTCATTTGCAACAACGCCGGGGCGCCCGCGCTGGACCGCGCGGCGCGCGCGGGCATTCCCGGTTATCATCTCTGCGTCGGCCGGCGCTGCCCGGACGAAGCGGCGCTGGATCGCGAAATCCTCGCCACGCTGCGGCGCCATGCGGCCGATTTGATCGTGCTCGCCGGCTACATGAAAAAAATCGGCCCGACCGTCCTCGCGGCCTACCGCGGACGCATCGTCAACATCCATCCCGCCCTGCTGCCCAGGTTCGGCGGGAGAGGCATGTATGGGCGGCATGTTCACGCCGCGGTCCTGGCCGCCGGCGAACGCGAGACCGGCGTGACGGTCCACCTCATTGACGAAAACTACGACACCGGGCCCATTCTGGCCCAGGTCACCGTGCCTGTGCGGCCGGACGACACCGTGGATTCGCTCGCCGCCCGGGTGCTGGAGCGGGAACATGTCATCCTGAGCGAGACCCTGCAGCGCATCGTGCAAGGCGACATCAAGCTGCCGGCGGCGTCCGGCCCGGCGCCGTAAGCGATCCGGTAGTTTGAAATCGCTACCGCTCCCCATGCCCCTCACCCCCACGGAAACCCGCGCCCTGCTCGACCGCCTGGGACTCCGGCCGAAGCGGTTCCTCGGCCAGAACTTCCTCGTCGACGGCAACATCGTCCGCAAGTCGCTTGAGCTCGGCGGGGTGCAGCCGGGCGACCAGGTGGTCGAGATCGGCCCCGGGCTGGGCACGCTCACGGCGGCCCTGCTGGAAGCGGGCGCGGAAGTCTGGGCGGTGGAGAAGGATCCCCTGCTGCAGGCGCATCTTGCCGCCACGCTGGTCCCGCGCTTCCCCGAGCGCCTGCATCTGGTCGGGGGCGACGCGGTGAAACTCCCGCTGGCGGCTCTGCCGGCAGCCTTGGCCCGCGCCGGTTGCAAGATTGTGGCCAATCTTCCCTACGCCATCTCGACGCCCTGGATGGACGCCGTCCTGGTCGGCCCGCTGCCCATCCGCCTGGTGTTGATGCTGCAGCGGGAGGCCGCCGACCGCTACGCCGCCCGGCCCGGCACGAAGGATTTCAGCGCCATCTCCATTTTCCTGCAGGCGGCCTTCGACGTCGCGCCCGGACACCGGGTTTCCGCCGCTTGTTTCCATCCGCGACCGGATGTCGACTCCTGTCTGTTGCAACTGGTCCGTAAACCGGCGCCGTATGTGTTCACCGCCCCGGCCCGGGCCCTGATCCGCAGCTGCTTCCAGCAGCGTCGCAAGCAGATCGCCGTTCTGCTCCGCCGCCGGCTCGGCGACGACGCGGCCGGAGATTGGCTGGCTGAGCTGCACGCCGCCGGGCTTGGACCCAAGACCCGGCCCGAGCAGATTCCGGTGGCACTCTGGGAGAAATTGCGAGTCGCATGAGGTGAGTTCATGTTCATAGTGCGTAGGAACTTGAAATGACTCTCCCCTTCCATTCAATCGAACCGGGCCCATGAAATTGAGCGTCTTTTCCCCTGTAATGGCCGGACTGATTTTCCTGCCCAGTCTGTTCGCACAGACGGCACCGCAACCGGAGGCCGGCCCGGGAACAGGGCAAACGCCCCCGCCACAGCTCTACGGCAGGATCGTGGACGACACCTACCTCTCGGCCAGCGGCGTGTTTAAGGTCAAAATCCCCGTGCTGCCGCAACTCGGAGGCGCGATTTCGGACACCCCCAATGTCGTGACGTTTGACGATGACTTCAGCACCCACACCAGCATCGCGGCCTTTCCCCTCTCCCGGCAATTGAAATGGGAATATGAAACCCGCGGCACCAAGGAATTCCTCATTTATTTTTTCACCAGCTTCGTGATGCCCGACTTCGTGGCGCGCTATCCCAACTCCACGATGGAGGATGAGGGCGCTTACCTGCCAAAATTTCAGGACGGTTCCATGTTGATCTTCTCGCTGCTGCCCGGCGGATCCTTCTTCGAGCAGCGGATGCAGTTGGGTTCCTCGCCGGGGCCGGTGATCGCCAAGCGCGGCAACCTGTGCTTCGTCAAATCCAACTGGGTGTTCGTGCTCAGCACCGAACTGGCCGAGCGCGCGCTGCAGCGGTCGACCTATAACAAGACCGTCGCGGAGGAGAACGCCATCCTGCGCCAGCGCCTGCTCGATCTCGTGGGCCAGATGCAGTTCATTCCCCCGCCCGCGGAGGGCGGCAATTGATTTTGCGCCAGACGGCCGCACCGCCCTCGTTCCGCGCCGGCGGCAGCCGGTCACGGCGGCGATCCTGGCGGGCGGTGGTCTGGCTGGGAGGAACGT
Organism: Opitutaceae bacterium; assembly: GCA_028688225.1. Classification (GTDB taxonomy): domain Bacteria; phylum Verrucomicrobiota; class Verrucomicrobiia; order Opitutales; family Opitutaceae; genus Fen-1467. The sequence continues at coordinate 5,134 of JAQTYQ010000012.1, forward strand.
TGGGCGTTCTCCTCTTCAGCGGCTGCATCTACCTGCGGTTGCTCGAGCTCAAGAACCAGCTGGCCGACTTTGAGCGCTATTTCGCGACGGATCTGCGGGACGGCGTGAAGATCACGTGCCGGACACCGGTGTTTCTCGATAAAGACATGGCCTTCTTTCATCTCGCGCCGGAATCGCGCCAGCGGGTCGGCGTCGCCGAACGCTGGCATTTCCGGTGGCTCAAGGATGGCGCCGCTCCCGACGCGAATCCAGGGTCGGATGAGTTCGCCATGGATCTCATCTTCGTCGATCACCGGTTGACCCGGGTGATTCTTCCCGAGCGTCTGTTTGCCTTCGTGCCCAAGCACTTCTTCCTCACGGTCGTCCGCGCCTTTGGCGGGGCCCAGATCGACCGGGAGCACCGCACCGCCCGCGCCTGGGTTCACGAGGATCTCGGGCCCGACAAAATCCCGCCTCCGCCGACCGGGAGTGAACTCCGGGCCCAGCTGGGCGCACCGGTCGAGACCAGGGAGACTCCGGCCGGACTGATCTGGCGTTACTCGTACAAGCCCGCCACCGCGGACCAGCATTCCGGCCGCATCGAGGCCACGTTTACCCTCAATCCTGCCACGGGCCACCTGCGGAGAATGCAGGCCCGGATCCTCGAACTCACTTTTGACGTCGCCGTTGCCGACTCGACGCCTCCATCCCCGGTGGATATGCAACCCGCTGACCATGGCGCCGCCCGGTAAACCAAGCCCGCTTGTCCGCGATGCCGTCGCGGCCGACCTGCCCGCCATTGTCGCCATCTACAATGCCACCATTCCCGGCGGCATGGTGACCGCCGACACCACCCCGGTCACCGTGGAGGATCGCAAATCCTGGTTCCGGACACACACGCCGGATCGCCGGCCGATCTGGGTCGCAACGAATCAAAGCGGCGCAGTTTGCGCCTGGTTCAGTTTCAGCGATTTTCATTCCCGCCCGGCCTATCACCCAACCGCCGAGATCAGCCTCTATGTGGCTGAGTCGAGCCGCCGTCAGGGATTGGGCGATCTGCTGCTGCAACGCGCCATTGCCCGTGCGCCGGCGCTCGGCCTCAAGGTGCTGGTCGGCCTGATCTGGGCGCACAACGAGCCCAGCCTGCGCCTGTGCGCCAAGTACGGCTTCGAGCGATGGGGACACCTGCCCCGCGTTGCGCTCCTCCACGGCCTCGAGCGCGACCTGATCATCGTCGGCCGCCGGGTTGCGGCCTGAGCTGAGCCTGGCTCCGTACACCCTGCGCGGGTGTTGCTGTCTTTACGGATTGTGCATGGCGCAACGATTCCTCTCGATGCCGGGAAGATTTTTTGCCGCTAAAAGGCGCAGGATTTTCACCCGCTACTGCTGAGATTCTCACGCACTGCGAAAAAAACCAATCAACCACGGATTTCACGGATCGAAACGGATAAAGCCGGCATCCCATCCGCGGCCATTCGTGAAATCCGTGGGCAAAAAAAGTTCCCCGTATCATTTGGTTGCGCCAGCCGCCGATCGATTCCGCGTCTTGAATATTTCCGCGGCGGGCGCTAAGGACGGTGGTCATGCCAACCCCGGCTGGCATCCCGCTTGAGGTCAACCCGGTCCGTATCGGTGAGATCCCAGACCTAAAACGTTCACTTTTTTGTCCCTAAACAACGTTAGGCGAGGCGCCAGGAACTGCCCCAAGCCAATGCCCCCAATACCCGACTCTTCCAAGCCGCAGTCACCGCCAGAACCGGCGCCGCGCCCCTCGCTCGTCCCCCAGACCGGCCACCTCTATGTCGTGGCCACGCCGATCGGCAACCTCGCCGACCTGACCGAGCGGGCCCGGGCCCTGCTCGCGGCCGTCGATCTGGTGGCGTGCGAGGACACACGGAGCACCGGTCTGATGCTCACGCGGCTGGGCATCCGCCGGGAGCTCTTCGCCTACCACGAGCACAACGAAACCGAGGCCGCCGAGTTCCTCGCCACGCGGCTGGCGGAGGGCAAATCCATCGCCCTGGTCACCGACGCCGGCACGCCGGGCTTGAGCGATCCGGGCTTCCGTCTGGTCCGGGCCTGCCGCCGGCGCGGCCTGCCGGTCGTGCCTGTGCCCGGTCCCAGTGCCCTCATCGCCGTGCTCAGTGCCGCCGGCCTTCCCACCAACGGTTTTCTCTTCATCGGATTTCTGCCGTCCAAATCGTCCGCCCGGCTCGCCTTCCTCGACCAATACCGGGACTTTGCCTTCACCCTCGCGCTTTACGAAAGCTGTCATCGCGTTGGCAAGTTTGTCGACGAGATCGCGGAAAACCTGGGCCCCGACCGCGTCATCTGCGTCGCCAAGGAGGTCACCAAGGTGCACGAGACCTTCCTCGTCGGGCCGGCGGCTGAGGTACGCGCCCGGCTCGCCCGGGCCAGCCTCAAGGGCGAGTTCACGGTTCTGATCGCCCCGGCGGATTTCAAGCTCTAGCTAGGAGAACTGTTACCCTGAGCTGAACTCATGCAGCTGGATCGTAGGAGTCGACGTAAGAAGGCTGAAGTGGATGCCGATGCCGAAGAGCAATCGCGGAAGGCTTGAAACACCAGGCGCTCTGTGCCCTCTGTGTCTCCGTGGTTAATCCAGGCATCGTCGCCGTCATCGACCTTGGCAGCAATTCGATCAAGTCGCTTGTCGCCACCCGCGATGACATGGGCGGAATCAAGGCGCTGCAGACCGGGACGCTCGATGTCCGCATCGGCACGGGCATCGGCCAGGCGCAGCCGCGGCTGACCGAGGAGGGCATGCAAGGCGGCCTCGACGCCGTGCGGCAACTGCTCGACCGGATGGCGCCGCTGGCACCGCAACGCATCGCGCTCGTCGCGACCAGCGCGGTCCGCGACGCCGCCAACGGCGCGGAGTTCCGCGTCCGCGTCCGCGCGGCCACCGGCCATGAGCTCCGAATCCTGACCGGCGCCGAGGAGGCCAATCTCATCGGGCGCGGACTTGTCTCCGATCCGGCCTTGGCCGACTTGCAGGACTTCCACGTCTTCGATCTCGGCGGCGGCAGCCTGGAGTGCCTGGCCTTTCGGATGCGGCGCCTGGAACAGGCGGCCAGCCTGCCCCTCGGCTGCGTCCGCCTCACCGAGCAGTGCGTGCCGGATCCGGCGGCGTCCTTCAGTGATGCCAGTCGGGTACGCGTCATGGCAGTCTGCCGCGAAGTACTGGTCAAAAGTGGATTTTACCTCGCTCCTGCCGGCGAAATGCCCGCGATCTTTGCCGGCGGCACCGTCACCACGGCCCGCGCTATTCTCGCCGCGCGGGTGGGCCGGTCGCTCACCGACACCAGCCCGATTATTGCCGTCAGCGAACTGCAAGCCCTGCTCGACGATACCGCCCGCCTGCCGCTGGCGGAACGGCGGAAGATTCCCGGCCTCCCGGCAGCACGGGCTGACGTGTTTCCGACGGCACTGGCTACGGTGCTCGCCGTGGCCGAGGCCGGCGGCATCGCCGCCTTCCGTCACTCGTTCTACAACCTGCGTTACGGCCTCGCCGCCGACCTGATGGCTTCCCATCCCGCCTGACCGTCCCCGGACCTGTGTACTCCATGGCGAGCGATTCAATGATCCGATCGGATCATTGAATCGCTCGGACCAGCGCACGCGGCGCCCCTCGAGGGTTTGAGGCAGGCACGCTTTCAGCGGTGTGCGAGAACGGTGCGCAAGGCGGCGAGGAATTCTGCAAAGTCGCGGGGCGGCGGAGCGCGGAGATCCATCGCCCGGGCGGTGACCGGGTGCAGAAAGGCGATGCGTTCCGCATGCAGCATCACGCGCGGCGGCACGGGCAACTGGGGATCCTGCTTCCAGCCGTAGGTGCGGTCACCCAGGAGCGGATGACCAATGGACTTGAAATGGACGCGAATCTGATGCGTGCGGCCGCTATGGATGCGGCAGCGCACCAGCGCCGCCCGGCCGCCGAATGCCTCGACCGCCTCCCAGTCGGTGCGCGCCGGGCGGCCGCCCTCGCCCACCGTCATGCGCTCGCGGTGCACGGGATGGCGGCTGATGGCGCGCTCGATCACCCCGCTTTGCAGGCGCGGCACGCCGGATACGAGCCCCAGATACTCCTTGCGCAGGTGGCGGCCGGCGAACTGCTCCGACAGTCCGCGGTGCGCCGCGTCATGTTTGGCCACGAGCAACACGCCGGAGGTTTCCTTGTCGAGCCGGTGCACGATGCCGGGCCGCTCCACGCCGCCGACCCCGCTCAGGCTGCCCGCGCAGTGCGCCAGCAGGGCATGCACCAGCGTGTCGTCACCCGTGCCCGCGCCGGGGTGCACGACCATGCCGGCGGCCTTGTTGATCGCCAGCAGGTGCTCGTCCTCGTACAGGATGTCGAGCGGGATGGCCACGGGCCGCAATGCCGCCGGCACAATCTCAGGCAGAGTGAACTCCAGCCGGTCGCCGCCTTTGACCGCATCGCTCTGGCCAATGACCGCGCCGTTGCACCGCACGCGCCCGGCCGCGAAGGCGCGCTGCAAGGCGGCCCGGCTGTGCCCGGGGAACGCCGCGGCCAGCACCTTGTCGGCCCGGTCGCGGCGGATGGAAGAGGGAACGATGTAGGAGCTGGCTGGCAAGCGATGCCACGCTGACCGCGGAGCGCGCACGGTGCAAGTCACCGTCTCCGGACCCTACGTCCGGCAGATTTTCGTGCCGGTGTCAGCGAGACGCCCGCGTATCCCTGGTCGCTATCGATGTAACGATCGTTACATCGATAGGGTATCCTTGTCGACACGGAGTGCCTTTACTGCTGCAGCTACTGCAGCGTTCTCCGCCCTGGCATTGGCGCAGATTTCCATCAGCCAGCAGGAGGCGGGCTTCCACAGCCGCCCGATGCGATCAGCGTTTCCCTAGGAGGTAATCCGGATTCAGTTTTTGGAGCGCTTTCGGGACGAAGAGCCCGTCCCGGCGAATGAGCCGGCCGTCGAACCAGATTTCGCCGCCGCCGTACTCCGGACGCTGGATGCAGACCAGATCCCAGTGGACCTGCGACTTGTTGCCGTTGCCGCACTCCGCATAGGCCTGGCCGGGCGTAAAGTGGAAGGAACCGGCGATCTTCTCGTCAAAGAGGATGTCGCGCATCGGCTGGAGGATATGCGGGTTGAAGCCGAGGGCGAATTCACCGACGTAGCGCGCGCCGGGATCGCTGTCGAGGATCTGGTTGAGCCGCTTCGGATTGTTGCCCGCGGCCTCGATGATCCGGCCGCGTTTGAACACCAGGCGGATGTTGTCGAACGAGGTGCCGAGATAGACCGTGGGCGCGTTGTACTGGATCACACCCTCGACGCTCTCCTTGACCGGGCAGGAGAACACCTCGCCGTCGGGGATGTTCTTCGTGCCGCCACACTCCTCGGCGCCGATGCCCTGGATGGAAAAGCGCAGGTCGGTGCCCGGGCCCTTGATGTGCACCCGGTCGGTGCGGCGCATAAGGTCGCTCAACGCCTTCATGCCCGGCACCATGCGGCGGTAGTCCAGCGTACAGACCCGGAAATAAAAATCCTCGAACGCCTCGGTGCTCAGGCCAGCTTGCTGGGCCATGGCGGACGTCGGCCAGCGCAGGACGACCCACTTGGTCTGGTTCACCCGGCGGTCCTGCACCGGCTTCATCAGGCGCGAAACCAGCTTCACACTGGTAGACGGAACGTCGGAGGTCTCGAAGATGTTGGCCGAGCCGCGCAGCGCGATGTAGGCCTGCATCCGCTTCATGCGGGCCAGCTCCACCGCAGTATGCGGCGCATATTGGGCGGCGACGGCGCCGCGCATCAGCTCGCGGACAACGCGGGCGTGGTGAACGAGGGCGAACGGCAGGGCACCGCGCCGGCGGGCCGCGCGAATCAGGGCGATGACCATGGCGTCGGGCACGTCGAAGGCGTCGATCAGCACGCGTTCACCTTTCCTGAGCCTGGTCGAGAAACCTGTGAGCACCTCGGCCAGCGCAAGCATGCGGGGATCGGTAATCATACTCCGGGAAGACAGCGGGCCGAAGCCGATGTCGCAAGGGCGAACATAGCCGTCGCACGGTTTAAATTCTCCCCGGGCTGCGGCCTGCAGGTGAACTGCGGTTGAGATTCGCGCATCAGATCGACATCCGGAGGTAGGGCGCTCTGCTGGCCAGCAGAGCTGGGCACGCCAAGAAGCACGGACGGCCCGGCGGTCCGTCCCTACCCGTCGGGCTATTTTACGAACATCACGAAGGGCGGCCGTTCGTCCCGTCCGCCCGCTCCAGCGGCGGGTTGCTGCCCCCGGGAAAGCAGATGCGCGAGACGGCCTCGCTAAAGTCCGCCGCGCCGCTGATGATCTCGATCTCCAGGCGCAGGTAGTAGAGCGGCAGCGGGAAGTGCAGAGTCGCGTCGAGCCGCACGGCGTCCTTTTCGGTGGTCACGAGAAAATCCAGCCCGGCCGAGCGGGCTTGGCGGAAGACGAGGTCAAGGTCTTCCTGGGTGAACCGGTAATGGTCGAGAAAGCGTTTCGTGTAGAGCAGGTTGGCGCCGAGTTCGCGGAGAAAATGCTCGAAACTCTCCGGCGTGGCGATGCCGCTGAAGGCGCCGACGCGCTTGTCCTTGAGGAAGCCGAGCGGCTGGCGTTCGTCGGCGCCGATGCGCTGGAGGTACTGCGGGCGGTGGGCGCACTCGATGACATCCACGCCGGGATTGTGCTTCTGGATCAGCTCCTCGATCTCGGGATCATGCTGGCCGTTGGACTTGGTGAGAAAGATGTAGGAGGCACGCCGCAGGTGCTTGACCGGCTCGCGCAGGATGCCGCGGGGCAGCAGGTGCCCGTTGCCGAAGGGGTTGGTCTTGTCCACCAGCAGCAGGTTCAGCCGGCCCTTGAGCGGAAGGTATTGGAAACCGTCGTCGAGGACGAGCGTGTCGCAGCCGAAGCGGCGGATGGCGTAGGTGCCCGCCTTGACGCGGTTCTTGTCGACCAGCACGACCACGCCCGGCAGGTTGCGCGCCAGCATGTAGGGCTCGTCGCCGGCCTGCTCGGAGTCGAGCAGCACGTGTTCGCCGTCGCTGACCACGCGCGGCGGCGGCTCCTCCGAATGCGTGAGGGCATTCCAGGCCCGGCGCCAGAACGGCGGGCGTTTGCTCTTGTAGCCGCGGCTGAGGATGGCGACCCGGCGTCCGCGCTCGGCCAGCGCCCGGGCGAACTTTTCCACCACCGGGGTCTTGCCCGTGCCGCCGACGGTGAGGTTGCCGACCACGACGACCAGACAGCCCAGCGGCTGGTCATGCAGAAGGCGCTGCCGGTAGAGCCAGAGCCGCAGCTGGACCACCCCGCTGAAAAGGAAGGAAAGCCCCTGCAACAACGCCGCGTAGACCGCCGCCCCTGTGTCCTCCCTCCGCCCAAGGATCACATCGATGGTATATTGCTCGAAGGCGTAGTATTTCTTCCTGAGCCAGGGCGGCGGCATGCGGGAGCGGGAAAGATTGAAGGTTGACGTACCCGGCGGCGTTTCGCTTGGTAATGGTTTCCTACCGTCCGCGCCGCGCCATGCAACTCAATCTGCTCAAGTCCAAGATCCATCGCGCCGAAGTCACCGACGCCAGCCTCAACTACGAGGGCAGCCTGGCCATCGACGTCGAGTTCATGAACCTCGTCGGCCTGCGGCCCTACGAGCGGATCCTCATCGGCAACATGAACAACGGCGAACGGTTTGAAACCTATGCCATCGCCGCGCCCGCCGGCTCGAAGAGCATCAGCCTCAACGGCGGCACCGCCCACCTCGGCAAGCTCGGCGACCTGCTGACGATCATGTCCTTCGCGTGGGTCGACGAACGCGAGGCAACCGACTGGCACCCCAAGGTGCTCGTGCTGGCCGATGCCAACCGGCGGATCCTCAAGCAGAGCTGAAGCCGGCCCCGCGGCCAGCGGCCCTGAAACCCGGAGAGCACACCTGCGTTTCCCCTGGACATCCGGGCTCTGGCCCTGACTCCTTCTTTCCATCCATGAGCTACAAACTCTTCATTCCCGGCCCGGTGGCCGTATCGGAAAAGACGCTGCGCGCGATGGCCCAGCCCATGATCGGGCACCGCAGCTCGGACTTCGTGGCGCTGTACCAGTCCCTGCAGCCCGACCTGCAGGCGCTCTTCGGCACGAAGGACCCGGTCTTTCTCAGCACGACCAGCGCCTGGGGCATGATGGAGGCGGCGATCCGCAACGTCGTCGGCAAAAAGGTCCTCACCTGCATGAACGGCGCGTTCTCGGACAAGTGGCACGACGTCGCCCGGCGCTGCGGCAAGGCCGCCGGCGCGCTCAAGCTCGAGTGGGGCCAGCCGGTCGACCCCGAGGCCGTCCGCCGCGAGCTGGCCACCGGCCAGTACGACGCCGTCACGATCATCCACAACGAGACCTCCTGCGGCTGCATGAGCGACCTCGCCGCGGTCATGGCCGTGGTCCGCCAGTTCCCCGAGGTCATCTCGGTCGTCGACACCGTCAGCTCGTTCAGCGCGCTGCCGATCCCGAAGGACCAGCTGGGCATCGACATCATGCTCACCGGCACGCAGAAGGCGCTGGCGCTGCCGCCGGGGCTCTCCCTCTGCTCGGTGTCAAAGCGCGCGCTGGATCGCGCCGCCACCATCGCCCACCGCGGCTACTACCTCGACCTCCTCGAGTTCCAGACCAACCACGAGAAAGGCATGACGCCGAGCACGCCGAGCATCCCGCACATCTATGGGCTCAAGTCGAAGCTGGAGGACATCAAGGCCGAAGGCGTGGAGAAACGCCATGCCCGGCACGCCCGGCTCAATCAAACCGTCCGCGCGTGGGCCTTCGCCAAGGGCTTCAAACTCTTCCCCCGCGATGGCTACGGTTCGGTGACCCTCAACTGCTTTGTCAACACGCTCAACCTCGACCTGCCGGCGCTGCTCAAGGTGCTCAAGTCGAAACACGGCTTCGTCATCGACGGCGGCTACGGCAAACTCAAGGGGAAGACCTTCCGCATCTCCAACATGGGCGACGAGACCGATGAGACCATCGCCGTCCTGCTCAAGGCCCTCGACAGCGCGCTGGCGGAAACGCCGAAATTGGCGGCCGGTTAAGTCGGGCGTGCTCCAGGCATCACGTCCCAAAACACAGCGGCTGCCAGAGCAGCGACGCCCTTGTCGTCGGCCATATCCCACTCTGTTGCTCTTCCCGGCGCCCGCCCCTCGCGCGCGCGTACGCGCAGGCGGGCGCGCGCGGCTCGACAAAATCCGATTTGTGAAACTAGGGCTTGAAATCAGCCGATCCGTGGCTATCGCCTTCCCGCCCCCATCATGAAGTCCCTGATCATCGCCGAGAAGCCCAGCGTGGCCGCCGACCTCGCGCGCGCGCTTGGCAAGGTCCCCAAAAAAGGCGACCACTTCGAGAACGATGCGTACGTCATCTCGTCGGCGGTGGGACATCTGGTCGAACTCGAGATGCCGGAGGATATCGACAAGAAGCTGTACGGCTTCTGGCGGCTGGAAACCCTGCCGATCATCCCGAAGAAATTCGGCCTCAAGCCGATCGAGGAATCCAGGGAGCGTTTCAATCACCTGAAGAAGCTGCTCGCCCGCAAGGACATTGCCGTGGTCGTCAACGCCTGTGACGCCGGTCGCGAGGGCGAGTTGATCTTCACCTACCTTTACCAGCTCACGAAGTGCAAGCTGCCGGTCAAACGCGCGTGGATGCAGACCATGACCAACGAGGGGCTGCGCGCGGCATTCCAGAGCCTGCGGGACGGCGCGCAGATGGTGCCGCTGGCCGAGGCCGCGCGCTGCCGCAGCGAGAGCGACTGGCTCATCGGCATCAACGGCACGCGGGCCCTCACCAAGCGCATGTTCGGCTCGCGCGCCGGCAATGTGGCGTCGGTCGGCCGCGTGCAGACCCCCACCCTCGCCATCGTCGTCGCCCGCGAACTCGAGATCCGCAATTTCCAGCCCCGGCCCTACTGGCGCGTCACCGCCGTTTTCCAGGTGACAAAGGGCACGTACGAGGGCGTCTATCAGCGGCCCAACTTCAAGAAGGCGGAGAACGACGAGCACGACCGGATCGACCGCATCTGGGAAAAAACCACGGCTGAGGCCGTGCTGGCGGCCTGCCAGGGTCAGCCGTCCGCCGCCGTCACGGAAGAGAAGAAGGCCTCCTCGCAGGCCGCCCCGCGACTCTACGACCTGACCACGCTGCAGCGCGAGGCCAACAACCGCTTCGGCCTGTCCGCCCGGCGCACGCTCCAGATCGCCCAGGCGCTTTACGAGCGGCACAAGATGATCACCTACCCGCGCACCGATTCGCGCGCCCTGCCGGAGGATTACATGCCGACGGTGAAGGAGACTCTCTCCAACCTCCATGGCAGCCTGGCGCCGCACGCCCGGAAGGTGCTGACGGAAGGCTGGGTGCGGCCCAACCGGCGCATCTTCAACAACGCCCAGGTCTCCGACCACTTCGCCATCATCCCGACCGCGCACGAGGCCGCGCACCTCGACGACATGGAGGCGAAGATTTTCGACATGATTGCGCGCCGGTTTATCGCCGTCTTCCATCCGGCCGCGGAATTCGACATCACCACGCGCATCAGCACGGTGGCCGGCCACGATTTCAAGACCGAGGGCAAGGTCCTCACCTTCGCCGGCTGGCTCGCCGTCTACGGCAAAACGACGGTGGATGACGATGCCCCCGACGCGAAGTCGCTGCCCGCCCTCGATCCGGCCGACGGCCGGCCGCCAAAGGCGCAGATGATCTCCTCCGAGTTGCACAGCGAAACCACCCGGCCGCCGCCGCGCTACACCGAGGCCACGCTGCTTTCCGCGATGGAGGGCGCCGGCAAGCTGGTGGACGACGAGGATCTGGCCGAGGCCATGAAGGAGCGCGGCCTCGGCACGCCGGCCACGCGCGCCGACACCATCGACGGCCTCATCAACCAGAAATACGTCGAGCGGCAGCAGCGCGAGCTGGTGCCGACGGCCAAGGCCGAGGCGCTCCTGCAGTTCCTGGCCGCGGTCCAGGCCGAGGGGCTGACCAAACCCGACATGACCGGCGAGTGGGAGTACAAGCTGCGCCAGATCGAGCATGGCAAATTCTCCCGCGCCAAGTTCATGGAGGAGATCGTCGAAGTCACCAAAGGGATCGTGGAGCGGGTGAAAACTTTCGAGGAGTCCCTCGACGACGCCCGCCGGACCGACTGGAAGAGTCCGACCGACGGCCAACCGATGCTGGAGACGCTGCGGGCCTACAAATCGCAGGACGGCCTGCTCACCATTTACAAGATCATCGGCAACCGCCGCATCGAGGAGGCGGAGGCGCGGGAACTGGCCGAGAAGGGCCAGATCGGACCGCTCGACAACTTCCGCTCCAAGGCCGGACGGCCATTCAGCGCGATCCTGCGGATCGATCCGACCGAAAAAAAAGTCGTGTTCCAATTCGACGGCCAGCGCGACGGCAACGGCAACGTCAAGATCGACTTCACCGGCCTGCAGCCCATCGGCCCGGCCCCCGAAAAATTCGGCCCGGGCGCGGAAGTGTACGAGACGCCGCAAAGCTACGTCGTGCGCCGGGTGGAGAACGGCGAGGACAAGATCCTGGTCCGCTGCTCCCGCCGCATCCTCGCCCGCGACATTCCGCGCGAACAGTTTCTGAAAATGATCGAGACCGGCCGGACCGATCTGCTCGAGAAATTCTGGTCCCAGCGCACCCGGCGTCCGTTCTCGGCCTTCCTCGTGCTGAAGCCGGACTTGACGACCGGTTTTGAATTCGCGCCGCGCGCCCCCAAGGTGCCAAAAACCGGCAAGGCCAAGCCGGCCGCACCCGACGCCTGACCAGCCGGCCGCGGCTGGAACAGGTCTTGCGCGCGCCCCGGCGATTCAGGCCGGGAGCGGGGAGCTGCGACAGACCCGCAGAAACGCGTCCAGACCGGGCGGGGCCGGCAGATCGTGATTCCACGCCACTACCACCGGGAACTGCAGGCTTCGGTCCGCCAAAGGCCGCATGACCAGTTTGCGCCGGCGGGCCCGCTCCGCGAAAAGCGTGGGCAGCACGGCGGCCCCGAGCCCGGCGGAAGCCATTTCGAACACCGTCAGGGCCTGATTGCTGCTAAAGATGACCCGGGCGGGCTGACGGGCGCTATCACCGAGCTGGGTCAGGCGTTCGACGAGCCCGGCGGGATCGTTGTAGAGCGCCAGGCGGTGCGGCAGCAGGTCCTGCAGGCGCGGCCGGCGGATGCGGGCGAGCGGGTGCTCGGGGTGGCAGATGACGGCATAGCGGAGCGAGAATAATTCCCGGGCCTCCGCCGGTGACGGCAGCGGCCGGGCCAGCGTCGACAAGCCCAGATCGATCGCGCGGCTGGCGAGCGCTTCGGCAAGCTGATAATAAGGCAGTTCCCGCACCATGATCTGGTAAGAGTCATGCCCGCCGAGAAACTGCGCGAGCAACCGGGGCAGCATGATCGACGCCAGGAAGGGTTGAATGCCGATGCGCAGCTCCGGCAGGCCCGCGAAATTGCGACGCCGGAGATCGCGCCGGCAGCTTTCGACCTCGCTCAACAGGCGCCGGGTCGTGAGCAGCAACCGCTCCCCGGCGCGGGTGGGCACAACCCCGCGGGCCTTGCGCTCCAGCAGGCGGACACCGAGTTCGTCCTCCAGGTTCCGGACCTGCGTTGAAAGCGAAGGCTGGGAGACGTGGCATTCCGCCGCCGCCGCGGTGAGGCTGCCCTGCCGGATGACCGTCTCAAAATAGCGCAATTGAAAGATCTCCATCCCCGCTTGATATAAAAATAATCAATGGATGGATAGAAAAATAATACCGATACGCCATTGTCCGAGACACAAACACCAGCGAGAGTGATGCTTCCGACCATGTGTGGTATCGCAATTTGCTATGATTTGACCGGAAATCCTACTGCAGCGCCCGGACGAGGGCAGGCGGCCGTGGCGCGGATGATGGAACGCCTGCGGCACCGGGGCCCGGACGGCTCCGGGCTGGTGGAGCACGGCCGCGCCGTGCTGGGCCAGACGCGGCTGGCGGTTGTGGACGTTGCGGGCGGGCGGCAACCCTTGACCGACCCGCAGGCGCGACTTTTTGCCGTCGGCAACGGAGAAATCTACAACCAAGCCGCGTTGCGGCGCCGGTTCGCCGGGTGCTTCCGGTTTCAAACGCGAAGTGACACCGAGGTGCTGCTCCCGGCCTATGAGCAACTCGGATGGGAAGGCGTGCGGACGCTGGACGGCATGTTCAGTTATGCCCTGTCGGACGGCCGGCAGCTTTGCGCGGCCCGGGATCCGCTGGGAATCAAGCCGCTTTATTACGGACGCTGCAACGGGAACCTGCTGTTTGCCTCGGAGATCGGGGCATTGGCCGGCGAGGTCGAGGAGGTGGCAGAATTTCCCCCGGGGCACTGCTATACGCCAGAAGGCGGCCTGCGGCCCTACTATCAAGTGCCGCAGCGGGCCGGGGTGCTCACCGAGCCCGAGCGGGCCAAGCGCCTGGTGCGCGAAGCGCTGATCGAGGCGGTGCATTCGCACCTCATGGCTGACGTGCCGGTCGGCGCCTTTCTTTCGGGCGGACTGGATTCGTCGCTCCTGGCGCTGCTGGCCCGGCGCGAGGTCGAGGAACTGCACACCTTTGCCGTGGGGATGGAGGGTTCGTCCGATCTGGCGGCGGCGGCCCGGGTCGCCGCCTGCATCGGCTCGCACCACCATGTGTGTGAACTTACCCCGGTGATGATGGCGGAGGCGATCGAACCCGTGGTGACGGCGCTCGAGTCGTACGATGCGGCGCTGGTGCGCTCCGCGGTGCCGACCTGGTTCGTGGCGCGGCTGGCCGCGCGCACCCGCACCACCGCCGGCGCGCGGATCAAGGTGGTGCTGACGGGTGAAGGAGCGGACGAGTTGTTCGCGGGCTACGAATACCTCCAAACCTTCCGCGGGCGGCAGCTCGAAGTCGAGTTGAACCGTCTGCTGGCTTCGCTGCACAACCTGAATCTGCAGCGGGTGGACCGCATGACCATGGCGCATGCGCTCGAGGCGCGGGTGCCCTTCCTCAGCACGACGGTCGTCGAACGGATCATGACCATTCACCCGGTCCTCAAGGAGACCGCCGCCTTCGGCCAGGCGAAAGGCCTGCTGCGCGCGGCCTTCGAGGGCGAGCTGCCGCCGGATATCCTCTGGCGTCGCAAGGAGGAGTTCGCGCAGGGCGCGAGCGTCTCCGCCTGCCTGGGCGCATTGGCGGCAGAGCGCGTGAGCGCGCGCGAGTGGTCCCAGGCCCGGCGCGACCGCCTGCCTGTCGCGAGTCGGGAGGAACTCTTTTACTACCGCATCCTGCAACAACACATCCGGACCCCGCTCCGCGCCGGCACGATCGGCCGCTGGCGGGGACCGGTGCTCTAACCGCAACCCGTCGTCCGCCGATGAATCCTCCCCACCCGCATTCCCCTTCCCCGGCGCGCACGACGCGCGTCCGCGTCCAGAGCAACTACCGCCGGGCGGTCGCCGCCGGCCGCTACAACGTCTACCTGGCCACCCTCGCCGGCAAGCACGACAATGTGCGCATTTTCTGGGAAGATCAGATCCGGCGCCGGTTCCTCCGGCCGCATCTGCTGCAGCGCGAGGAGTCCCCGAAGCGGCGCCTGCGGGTGCTGGATCTGGGGTGCGGCTCCGGGCAGGGGTTCGCCCTGCTCACGCAGATCGAACGGGACCCCCGCAGCCTCGCTCTCCACCACGAGTGGGTGCTGCACGAGGGTGACATTGAGTATGTCGGCGTCGACCTGAGCGAAGCGATGGTCGCGAAGGGCCGCGAGAACTATGCCGGCCGCGACAACGTCCTCTTCTTCCCGACGGATCTCAACCGCGGGCTCGGCGCCGTGAAGCGCGAACAGCCGTTCGATATCTACTTCTCCAGCTACGGCTCGTTTTCCCACCTCCCGCGGCGCCAGATGATGAACCTGCTCGCCGAGATCGGGGTCCATGCCCACCCGGGCGCGCTCATCGTGCTCGACTTCAACGGGCGTTATTCCGTCGAGTGGCCGGAGTACTGGCTGGCCCGGACGGAGGCGGAAAAGGTGCGCGACTACACGATGAACTACCTCTATCTCGGCGACCGCGCCGCCATGGGGCGGGCCGAGCATTTCCCGCTGCGTTTCTGGACCGGCGGCGAGGTTCGCCGCCTGGCGGCCGACGCGGCGCGCCAAAGCGGTGTCGGCCTGACCGTGCTCGACCAGATGGACTGCTCGGTGCTGGTCGGGCGGCATGTGGATACCGCGCAGTATAATCCCACCCTGAAGCCCCTGCGCCGCATGGTGAATTCGCTCCATCAGGACTTCGTGCGCACGGATCTCGACCGCCTGCTGGTCGCGCCGGAACTGGCCGGCGACCACCCCGTGGTCACGCCGATGCTGAAGCGGCTGATCCACGCCTGGAACGCGCTGGTCGACTTCACCCGGCGCCGGCTGGAGAAGGCGATCCGGTTCATCGACCTCGCGGAATGGCCGGACTATCCGCCGGCCCTGCAGATCGCCATCATCGGCATGGATCGCCTGATCGCCGACACGGCGTGGATCCAGAACGGTGACGCCCGGGCGAACCTGGTCGAGCCGCAGCTGGCCTACCTGTTGCGCAGCCTGGAAATCCGGCTCCAGCAGGGCATCGGCTGCGGTCATGCGCACCTCGCCATCCTGCGGGTCGAGAAACCGGCATGATTACGCTCGATAACTTGCGCAAGGATTTCGGCGCGTTCACCGCGGTCGATGGAATCTCGCTGGAGGTGGGAGCGGGCGAGACCGTCGTGCTGCTCGGCACGAGCGGCTGCGGCAAGACCACCACTCTCCGCATGATCAACCGTCTCATCAGGCCGACCGCCGGCATCGTCCGGGTGGAGGGACGCGACATCGCTGCCGAGGATCCCGTGCAACTGCGGCGCAAAATCGGCTACATGATCCAGGGGATCGGACTCTTCCCGCATCGCACGGTCGAGGAAAATATCCTCACGGTACCGCGGCTGCTGGGCTGGAGCCAGCCGCGCAGCCGGGATCGCATCGCGGAACTCTGCGGGATCATGAATCTCGAAGCCGGTCTGCTGCCGCGCTACCCGCATGAACTCTCCGGCGGGCAGCTCCAGCGGGTCGGTCTGGCCCGGGCGCTGGCGGCAGATCCGCCCATCGTCCTGATGGACGAACCGTTCGGGGCGCTCGACCCCATCACGCGCCAGCAGGTGCGCCGCGAGTTCCGGCGCATCGAGTCGTTGGTCAGCAAGACCATCGTGCTCGTCACCCATGACATCGCCGAGGCCGTGGAGCTGGGTGATCGCATCTGTCTCATGTCCCAGGGCCGGATCGAGCAGGTCGGTCCCGCAGCAGAGCTGCTGTTCCGGCCGCGCACGGACTTTGTGCGGGGTTTCTTTGCTTTCGGCCGGCTGCAGACGGAGTGGATGGCGTTGAAGTTGGTCGACCTGCCGGCCGCGGCGGCGTTGGCGCCGGCGCTGTCGGCGCAGACGACGGTGGCCGATGCCCTCGCACAGCTGGAGCAATCCGACCGCGCGGCATTCCTCGGCGTCATGGCCGCGTTCTTCGCGCAGAAGCAGGTCTTGGCCAGCGATCACGGAGATCCCGTTTGATGCCCACCGACCTTTCCGCCTTTTGGGCCGCCAACCAGCAGCTGCTGGCGCAACGGACGGTCGAGCACCTGGAACTGATGTTGATCGCACTGCTGGCCGCGGCCGTGGTCGGGCTGCCCGCCGGGATCGTCGCCGCCCGCGTGCGCTGGCTGGCGACACCGTTCCTGACCCTGGCCAACCTCGTGCAAACAATCCCCAGCGTGGCGCTGCTGGGCTTCTTGCTGCCACTGTTCGGCGTCGGCCGGGGCACGGCGGCGGTGGCGCTATTCCTCTACGCCCTGCTGCCCATCATGCGAAACACGATCACCGGCCTGCTCGGCGTAGCACCGGCCGTGGTCGACGCGGCGCGGGGCATGGGCATGAGCGAGCGGCAGATCCTGCTCGCCGTCGAACTGCCGCTGGCGCAGCCGGTGATCTTTGCCGGCATCCGCACCGCGGCCGTCATCAATGTCGGCGTGACGACGCTCAGCGCGCTCATCGGGGCAGGCGGTCTGGGCACGTTCATCTTTCGCGGCTTGGCCACGAACAACACGGCCGTGATCCTTCTGGGAGCGGTGCCGGCGGCGCTGCTCGCACTCTCGGCCGACGGACTGCTCGCGTTGGGTGAGCGCAGCCTGCGCCGCCGGCAGCGAACCGCGCGGGTGCTGCTCGGCGTCCTGCTGGCCGGAACGCTGGGCGCGCTGGGCTGGCGCGCGTGGGCCGGACTCCACCGCCTCGGCGGGCCGCGCTTCGGCTTCACGTCGGAGTTCATGGAGCGCCCGGACGGCTACGCGGCCTGGCGGGCGCACTATGCGCTGCCCGTGCTGAACAGCCGCGAGTTGGATCCCGGGCTCCTTTACGAAGCGTTGCGGACCGGCGAGATCGATGTCGCCTGCGGATTCTCCACCGACGGCCGGATCGCGGCCTTCGCCCTGCGTATGCTGCGCGACGACCGGCGGTTCTTTCCGGCCTATGACGCGGCGCTGCTCGCCCGGCGCGGAACGCTGGATCGCCATGCCGCGCTCCGGCCGCTGTTGGAAAAGCTGCACGGCGCCATCGACGAGACCTGCATGCGCGGGCTCAATCTGCGGGTCGATCGCGACAAGCTCACACCCGAGCAGGCAGCGGCGGAGTTTCTCGCCGCCTGGGCGCCCGGCGCGGGGATTGCCTGGGATGCCGGCCGGGCGCTGGCGAAGGCTGGCTCTGCGGAGCCGACAGACGTCACCATCGGCACGAAAAACTTCACCGAGCAGTACCTCCTTGGGCAAATCGTACGCCAGTTGATCAACGGGGCCTCGGGCCTGCGCGCGGATCTCAAATCCGGTCTCGGTGGAACATCGATCTGCTTCCATGCACTGGAACGCGGTGATATCGACCTCTATCCGGAATACAGCGGCACATTGTTGTCTGCGCTGCTGAAGCCACCCGAGGAGATCTTGAGTCGGCTCATGCGGGATTCGGCCGCGGCAGAGTCCTATCTGCGCGGCGAATTGGAAGCGCGTTATGACTTCTCCTGGTTTGCCCCGTTAGGATTTAACAACACCTACGCGCTCCTCGTTCGCGGGGACGAACCACAGTTCAGGCAGGTCCGCACCATCTCGGACCTGTGGATCCTGCTGGACCGTTGAAGCGCCGGCCTGCACGCGGCCACTGCGCCCGGCTCCGGCCGGCCGATCCAAGACAGTGCCCACCTTCGCCAGCAGGGGGGCCTGCGCACCGGATGATATGTCAACCAATAGTTGACATGTCATCTGGCGGCAGGATGGAAGGAGGAAGAGCCCCGACAGGCCAGCTGGGTTCTGGCTGGCGGTCCAGAGTAACTTCCTCCAGTTCAGTTGCGTCTCGCCCGTCTGATGTCCCTGAATCCGAAATTCAAAAACTATCTCATCCTGCTGCTCGCGCTCACCACGGCCGCCGGTGGAGCGCTGGCTTGGAGCCAGTACCAGGATCTCATCAAACTGCGCACCGGAGGCCTCAGCGATAGCGCGCGGGCCGACCTGCAAAAGCGCCTGGGGGAACTGCAGAAGCGCAAAAATGAGCTTGAGGCCGAGGTCGCCGGTCTGCGCGCGCGGTCAGTTGCCGCCAGCCAGACCACCGAAGGTGACGAGGCCGGTGCGGCCGGCGACGAAACCCAGGGCCGCGCCGGCCGCTTTGACCGGCGCAACGGTATGGCCAACTTTGCCGCCCTGCTGGCAAACCCGGAATTCAACCGGCTTTGGGCCGCACAGCAGAAGGCCGCCCTCGACACCCGCTACAGCGCCTTGTTCAAGAACCTCAACCTCAGTCCGGCCGACCTCGACAAGTTCAAGAGCCTGCTCGTCGAAAAGGAGAGCGCGCTCATGGATGTCATGGCGGCCGCGCGGGAACAGGGGCTGAATCCGCGTGATCCCGCCGACCGGGCGCAGATCAACAGCCTGGTGCAGGCGGCGCAGGCCCAGGTCGACAACAGCATCCGCCAGACCCTGGGTGACAGCCAGTTCGCCCAGTACCAGAATTACGAGCAGACGCTGCCGCAGCGCAACCTGGTCAACCAGCTCACCCAGAGCCTGAGCTACACCGGCACGCCCCTGCAGGCCTATCAGGCGGATCAGCTGGTGAATATCCTGGCCGCCAGCGCTCCAAACCAGAGCCAGGGCGCAGGTGGATTCCTGGCGGCGGCGGGTCCCATGGGGGGCGGCATGTTTTACAACCGCGGCGTGTCCGTCACCGACGCCGCCATCACGCAGGCCCAGTCGGTCCTGAGCCCGCCCCAGCTGGCGGCCCTCCAGCAAATTCAGGCCCAGCAGCAGGCGCAGCAGCAGATGACCCAGATCATGCGCCAGACTTTCAGCAACCAGGGCCCGGCCCAGAGTGCCGGCAGTACGACGGCCAGTGCGTCCCCGCCTGCCCCGCCGCCCGGCGACTGATCGATCAGGCGGCGCATGCGGCCGGTTGCGCGCAGCTTATTTCCCGCCTCCGGCCGGCCGCAGGGGATAGAAAACACTTGTGCGCGGATTCCACCTCAAGCTACCCTGCCATTTCCTCCCAACCGTCACGCCTATGATCGTCACCACGGCCCAGCTCTTCAAACACGCCTACGGCAAATACGCCGTCGGCGCCTACAACATCAACAACGCCGAACAGGCAATGGGACTTTTCCGCGGCTGCATCCAGTCGCAGGCCCCGTTCATCATCCAGATCTCCAAGGGCGCGCGCAAATACACCGACAAGCGCATGCTTGAGGCCGTCATCCGCGCCGCGGAGCAGATTTTCCCCGAGACCATCTTCGCCGTGCACCTCGATCATGGCGATGAGGAGACGTGCTACGACTGCATCAACTCCGGCTTCTACAGCTCGGTGATGATCGACGCCTCGCACGAGGCGTTCGACAAGAACGTGGAGATCACCAAACGCGTCGTCACCGCCGCGCACAAGAAGGGCATCTCCGTCGAGGCCGAGCTCGGCATGCTCGGCGGCGTCGAGGAGGACATCAAGGTCGAGGAAGGCAATGCCTGCCTGACGAAGCCCGAGGAGGCGGCGAAGTTCATCAAACTCACGGGCTGCGACTCGCTGGCCGCCGCCATCGGCACGAGCCACGGCGCCTACAAGTTCAAGGGCAAACAGTCCCTCCACTTTGAAGTGCTCCAAGGCATCAAGCAGATCGTCCCCGGCTTTCCGATCGTCATGCACGGCAGCTCCAGCGTGCCGCAGGACGAGGTCAAGCGCATCAACGCCGCGGGCGGCCAGCTCGGCACGGCCGTGGGCGTCGACGTCAACGAATACCTGCCCGCCGCCAAGCTTGGTGTCACCAAGATCAATATCGACACCGACGGCCGCCTCGTCTGGACGCGCGTGCACCGCGAGTTCTTCCGCGACAAGCCGGGCGAGTTCGACTTCCGCCCCCCGGGGAAGATTTTCATGGACGAGTACGCGAAGTTCATCGCCAGCCGCAACGAGAAGCTCGGGTCCGCCGGCCAGATCGCCGACCTGCGCAAGAGTCTCGGCAAATAAGGATCGCCAGATTTCTTAGCCACGCCCGGCCGAAAGGCCGGGCTTTTTCTTTCCCCGGGCCGAAGAACACTGGCTGCTGCCTGCTGCCCTGCCCCGCCGGCGACAAGTCGATCCTGTCCAAACACCGCCCAGCAGGGTGCCAGGCGTCGGGACGGGTCGGAGTCTCGATTATAGAATACATTAGCCCAGACATTATCGGCGTTTCTTGGGCTTGGGTGCGCTTGGCACTCCGGCCGGGGCAATCTTCATTGGCTGCGTCAACCACTCCAACGCCCACCATGATCGCTTCCATCCGCTGCCGTCATTTCACCGACCCCGTCATCGTTTTCTGCCTCGCGGTGCTCTGCGCTGTCGGAGCCGCCCGCCTGAACGCTGAAAGTCGGATCCGTTACGAAGTCGTGTTCCCCGACCTGCCTGGCTACCTCACGCTCAAGTGCGACTTCCACATGCATACCGTCTTCTCTGACGGGCAGGTGTGGCCGACGATCCGCGTGGAAGAGGCCTGGCGCGACGGGCTCGATGTAATCGCCATCACCGACCACAACGAATACCGGCCCTACCAGGACGACCTGACCCCGAAGGCCGGCCGTTCCTATGAACTCGCCCGGCCGGCGGCGGAGGGCCTCGGTCTGCTGCTGATCCGCGGCTGCGAGATCACACGCGACGAGCCGCCGGGCCACCTCAACGCCCTGTTTCTGCAGGACATCGCGGCAGTGCGGCGTGACGACTCGCGCGCAGCCGTCAAATCGGCCGCCGAGCAGGGCGCGTTTATCTTCTGGAATCATCCTGCCTGGAAACAACCCGAGGGCCAGGCAGTGTGGTACGACCTGCAGGAGGAGTTTCTCCGCAACGGCTGGCTCAAGGGCGTGGAAATTGTAAACGGAAACGACTACGATCCCGTTGTCCACGGCTGGGCCGTCAACAAGTCCCTGACGATAATGGGGGATTCCGATATCCACGCGGTCATCGATTGGGAATATGAGCGTTCGCGCGGTCGGCTCCGCCCGATGACTCTGGTTTTCGCCACGGCAAAAACTGAAATCGCGGTCAAAGAGGCGTTGCTGGCCCGGCGAACGGTGGTGTTCAGCTGCGGCCGCCTTTACGGGGATGCGTCGTTGCTGCGCCCGTTGGTGCAGCAATCCATCGAACTGCTCACGCCGGTGGTGGTGCTCCACGGCGGCTCCCAGGCTATTGTCCAGCTTCGCAACCGCTCGGCGGCGCCACTACGCATCGAGTTCACGCAAGCCGTTGCCGGCATCACCACGCCTCGCAAACTTGATCTCGATCCCCAAGCCATTACGGCCTTCGACCTCGGCCTTCTGGCCGACACCAAGGCGGGGGTGCGGATGCTCGCCCTGGCCTGTCAGGTGACGAATGCGCTCACGGCGCCTAACCAGCCGCTGACGATCGACTTGCAACTGCAAGTGCGCGTGGAGCCTTAGCCGGCTTCGCAGCGTCGGTCCACCGACGCCATATCCTACGGCAGCCAGGGGCGCTTGCGGGCATCGGGTTTGCGCTTCTCGCGCTGGGCGCGGTGAAATTCCTTCGCCTCCTCGGTCATGTAGTAGAGCAGCGTGGCGTTGCCGGCGAGTTCCTGCAGGCCTGCCTGGCCGTCGACGTCGGCATTGAAGGCGCTCTTCAGGCAGCGGATGGCCAGCGGGCTGTGCTGGAGAATCTCGCGGGCCCATTTGATGCCCTCCGCCTCCAGCCGGGCGACAGGCACGACGGCGTTGACCAGCCCCATTGCGAGCGCCTGCGGCGCCGAATACTGGCGGCAGAGGTACCAGATCTCGCGGGCTTTTTTCTGCCCGACGATGCGAGCCAGGTAGCTGGAGCCGAACCCGCCGTCGAAACTTCCCATCCTCGGCCCCACTTGGCCGAAGACGGCGTTGTCGGCCGCGAGGGTGAGGTCGCAGACGACGTGCAGCACATGGCCGCCGCCGATCGCGTAGCCGGCGACGAGCGCGATCACGACCTTGGGCATCGAGCGGATGAGCCGCTGCAGGTCGAGGACATTGAGGCGCGGCACTCCGGCCTCGTCCACATACCCGGCATGGCCCCGCACGGTCTGGTCCCCACCGGAGCAGAAGGCATATTTGCCGTCGGTATGCGGCCCGGCGCCCGTGAGCAGCACCACGCCGATGGTCTGGTCCTCCCGCGCATCGGCAAAGGCGTCGTACATCTCGGACACCGTGCGCGGGCGGAAGGCGTTGCGCTTGGCGGGACGATTGATGGTGATCTTCGCGATCCCGTCCGCCTTGTGGTACAGGATGTCCTCGTAGGTTTTGGCGGCCTGCCACTGGATGCTCATGGGGAAAGCGTGGAATCATTGCCGGCGGTTGTCGACTGGTTCGCAATCCGGAAAATGGGCCCGGGTCCAGTCCTGGAATAGGCCATTCAAAGCCGCTCCACCCGGCGCCGTGCGAGCAGGGTTGACGTGCTCCATGACCGCTTTGGTGTAACGATCGTTACATCAAAGCGGTCATCGCCTCTCCGCTGCCGTGGGCGCGCCGAGGCGGCGGCAAAACACCGACGACGATTCGGCAAGCCATTTCATCTCCGCCGGCGGAAACTGCTTGGACAGTGCTCCAAGATCGGCGAATATCGCCGGTTCTTATGACCCAGCCGGAACAGAAGCACCCGGGCCGCACGGCGCAGATGGCGCTGACGGTC
The DNA here is from genome assembly GCA_028688225.1 of Opitutaceae bacterium. Classification (GTDB taxonomy): domain Bacteria; phylum Verrucomicrobiota; class Verrucomicrobiia; order Opitutales; family Opitutaceae; genus Fen-1467. The sequence continues at coordinate 28,351 of JAQTYQ010000012.1, forward strand.
GGCGCCCTCGGGGTCGTGTTCGGCGACATCGGCACGAGTCCGCTTTACACGATGCGCGAGTGCATCGCGCACCTGCCGCCGATCGAACGGACCGAAGGCATCCTCGGCATCCTGTCGTTGATGTTCTGGTCGTTGACCGCGGTCGTGACGCTGAAATACCTGGTGTTCGTCATGCGGGCGGACAACCGGGGGGAAGGCGGCATCTTCGCCCTGCTGGCCCTGAGCCGGGCCGATCAGCCGCGAGGCGCCACCCGCGGCATCGGGGTGATGACGCTGATCATCCTCTTCGGCGCCGCCCTGCTTTATGGCGACGGCATCATCACACCCGCCATCTCGGTGCTGGGCGCGGCGGAGGGCTTCACCAGCCTGAGCGACCACTTTACGCCCTTTGTGAAACCGATCGCGTGCGTGATCCTCGCCCTGCTTTTCCTGTTCCAACCCAAGGGGACCAAGACGATCGGCGGCGTCTTCGGCCCGGTCATGTTGGTCTGGTTTGCCGTCCTGGCACTGCTGGGAATCTGGCATGTGGCCCAGGCGCCCGGCGTGCTTGCGGCCCTCAATCCGCTGAAAGGACTGCGCCTGCTGACCCTCCATCCCCACTACCTCATCCCGCTGCTGGGGGTCATCGTCTTGACCATCACTGGCACCGAGGCGCTCTACGCCGACATGGGCCATTTCGGCCGGCGGGCCATCGCCCGAGCCTGGCTGGCCTTCGCGTTCCCCGCCCTGGTGTTGAATTACTTTGGCGAGGGCGCCTACGCCATCACCCATCCGACCGCGACGGACAATCCGTTCTTCGCGCTTGCTCCCGATGGCCTGCCCCGGCTGCTGTTGATCGTGCTTTCGATCATCGCCGCGGTCATCGCGAGCCAGGCGTTGATTTCCGGCACCTACTCGCTCACGCGCCAGGCCATCCAGCTCGGTTACTTCCCGCGCCTGACCGTGCTGCACACCAATCCGGATCAGCGGGGGCAGATCTACATGCCGCTGGTCAATGCGGCGCTGGCCTTCGGCTCGATTGCCATGGTGCTGGGCTTTCGTTCCACCTCCAATCTGGCGGGCGCCTACGGCATTGCCGTCACCGGCACGATGGCGGTGACCACGCTGGCGCTTTACCTCGTCATGGTGCGCAACTGGCGCTGGCCGGTGTGGCGCGCCCTGCCGTTGTGCCTCGTGTTCCTGATCATTGACGTCGCCTTCTTTTGTTCAAACCTGCACAAGTTTGCCGCCGGCGGCTGGCTGCCGCTGGCCGCAGCAGTCGTGGTTCTGGCCATCATGCACACCTGGAAGAGCGGACGCACCGAGATCCAGGAAAAGGTCTACAGCGGCGCCATCAACGAGCTGGAGCTCTCCATGATCGCCCGGAGCAAGTCAATCGTCCGCGTGCCGGGCAGCGCGGTGTTCATGGCGGCCTCGCCCAAGGGAGTGCCGCTGGCCCTGCTGCATCACCTCAAGTCCAACAAGTGCCTCCAGCAGACCACGGTGCTGCTCACCATCAGTTTCGAGGAGATCCCCCAGGTGCCGCCGGCGGAGCGCCTGGTCCTGACCAACGAGGGCGAGGGCGTGTGGCGCGCCGTCGGCTACTACGGCTACATGGAATCGCCCGACGTCGGGGCGCTGTGCGAAGAGCTCAAGGCGCGCGGCGTGCCGCTCAAGCCGCAGGAGGTCACCTTCTACTTCAACCGCGAGATGATCATCTCCGGCGGCAACGCGCGCATGTGGGAATGGCAGAAGGCCTTCTACGCCTTCCTCAGCCGCAATGCGCGCCCGGTCAAGGACTACTACAAGGTCCTGCCCACCCAGGTCATCGAGATCGGGCTGCCCGTCCAGCTCTGAGCGCCACGGGCGCCGGCCCGGTTTTGCTCGACTCGCCCCGGCGCCGTTGCTGGCATGCCCCCGGCTTTCGCATTCTATGGAAATGCTGGAACATCGCTTCTTCCGCTATTTTCCTCCCGAGCATGCGAAACGGCTGGCCCGGACCGCGCGCCGGGTGAAATTCCCCGCGCGCCGGATCATTTTCGAGGAGGACGACGCCTCGGATGCCATTTATCTCGTGCTGTCCGGCCGGGTAGAGATTCTCAAGCACTCGATCGGCGAGCATTACCACACCCTGGCCTACGCCAGTGAAAACGATTACTTCGGCGAGCTGGGCGTGCTCGACGGCAGCGGCCGCAGCGCCCGCGCCCTGACGCTGACCAAAGTCACGGCCGCCCTGCTGCCGCGCCGGGTCTTCCTCGAGGTGCTGAGCCAATGCCCGTGGGAAACGACCATGGGACTGTTCATGCACGTGATCGCGAACCTGCGGGAGACCGATGCCCGCTTCGTGGAGGAGGTGATCCGCAAGGAAAAGATCACGCTGATCGGCGAGATGGCCAACAGCATCCTGCACGATTTCCGCAGCCCCGTGACCTCCATCCGGCTCGCGCTTGGCAGCATCAGCAAGCACGCCGACCATGCGGCCACCCGCCAGGCCTGCGAGACGGTCAACCGGCAGCTCCGGCGCATGAGTTCCATGGTCGAGGACGTGCTCCAGTACGCCCGGGGCGATTCCCGCCTCGACCGGCGGCCCGTGTCCATGCACGAACTCTTTGCCGATCTCCTCTCCCTCAATGCCGACGCCCTCCGCGCCGCCGGCGTCACCGTGCAAGTCCGGGCCGCCAATCTGATCGTCGTGCTGGATCACGATCGCATGATCCGGGTGCTGCAGAACCTCCTGTCCAACGCCATCGAAGCCATCGGACACGCCGGCAATGGCATCATCGTCCTTTCGGCCCGCGCCCGCAAAGGCGCTTGTGTCATCTCCATGCACGACAACGGCCACGGCCTCCCCAAGGTCATCTGGAGCACGCTCTTCCAGCCGTTCACCACCTACGGCAAGGCGGGCGGCACCGGTCTCGGGCTGGCCATCGCCAAGGGCATCGTCAACGCGCACGGCGGCGAAATCACCTTCGAGTCGAAGAAAGACGCCGGCACAACCTTCCACATCCGCCTGCCCCTGCCGGCGTGAAAAGGAATTCGGCATGCGCCGAATTCCTAACCCGGCCAAGGCGGCCCGGCTGTTTGCTTGGGGACGTGACGCCCTGTCGCGTGCCGTCGCATCGACCGGTGCCGCCGCTCCAGTCATTCCTTCGCCTGCAAGCCTGTCTCCTACAGTGCAAACGCCCGCTCCGCCGCCTGGGATCCGGCGGCGAACAGTTCCCGCCGGAGAACGGCGTCGCGCTTGCGGTCCGTCCGCAATTCGAGCACCCGCAGACCCTTTGCCGGCAACGCCGAAATGAGTTTCCGAAAGTGGGCCCAGTCGCGCACCAACACGTGCCCGACCCCGTAAGCAGAGCACAGTTTGGCGAAGTCGACCTCCTGGGGCGTGGCGAAGAATTCCTCAAATGGGGGATCGAATTTTGCCACCGGCAGCATCTCAAAAATCCCGCCGCCGTGGTTGTTGATGAGCACGACGGTCAGGCTGCCGCGCAACTTCGGACGCAACAGGAACCCGTTCGTGTCGTGCAGCAGCGCCAGATCGCCGGTGAGCAGCACCGCCGGCCGGTTGCCCTGCGCCACGCCGAGCGCGGTCGAGAGCGTGCCGTCGATGCCGTTCGCGCCGCGGTTGAAAAACGCCTGGCACCGCCGGCCACCGGGCGTCCAGAAAAACTCCACGTCGCGCACCGGCATGCTGCTGGCGATGAACAGCGGCGTGCGCGCCGGCAGATGCTGCGAAAGCATCCAGGCCGCCTTGCCCTCGAAGGGAAAGCTCGGAATCGAAAGCCGGCGTCCAAGGGCCGCCGAGGCGGCCTGATCGGCGCGCCGCCACGCGCGGGCGTAGCTGGCCGGCGCCCGACGGCCGGCCGGCCGCGCAACCGTGAGTTCCACGACCGGGCACCGCAGGTGGCGGGTGCGGCCATGCAGCGCATCATGGTTGTCCGCGTCGGCGGCAACCAGCCACACGTCGGCCGCGTCCGCCGTCAGCCACTGACGAAGTTGCTTGCTGGTGGGCCAGCCGTCGAGGCAGAGGATGGCCTCCGGCTTGAGGCGCGCCGCCAGCGCGGGCGAGCGGAGAATGGCATTGTAGTTGGCGATCGGCCGGAGATTTCGTCCGGGAAAATGGCGCAGGGGTGAAAGCCCGTCGGCCAGCACCGGCCAGCCCAGCGTCGCAGACAGCCGGCCCACTGCCGCGCAGTACGCCGCGGGGTCTGCCGGCTGGGCCGGGCCGGCGATGATCAGGCCGCGGACGCCCTTGGGCGGGTCAAAGACGACACCGGTCTTTGCCGGCGGATGCGGCGCCTGCACATGGGAGAAAAACAACTCCGCCTTGATCCGGGGCCGCAGCTTTTCCGCCAAGCCGTCGTCCACCGGCGGCAGCGGATCGCGGAACGGCGCGTTGAGGTGCACCGGTCCGGCGACCGGATCCAGCGTCCGGGCAAAGGCGTGCATGACCGTCTGGCGCGCATAGCGCAGCAGATCAAGATTCGCCTCGGGCACGGCCAGCTCATGGTAGAAATTCACGTAGCCGCCGTAGAGTTTCTGCTGGTCGATCGCCTGGCCGGAGGCGCAGGCGCGCAGCTCCGGCGGCCGGTCGGCGGTGAACACGAGCAGCGGCGCGCCGCTCTCATGCGCCTCGATGACCGCGGGCAGGAAGTTGGCCGCCGCCGTGCCCGACGTGCACAGAAGCGCCGTCGGCCGGCGGCGCTGCCGCGCGAGCCCGAGGGCGAAAAATGCCGCCGACCGCTCGTCGAGCATCGGGATGGCCTCGATGCGCGGATGGCGCGCGAACGCGAAGGTCAGCGGCGCCGAACGCGAGCCGGGTGACACGACGACGTGCCGCAGCCCGAGCCGGGCCAGCGTTTCGACGAGCACGCTGCACCAAAGGCTGTTCGTATTGCGGAAGTCGAGGATAGAGGCCGCCATTTTTCCAACCACTAATTCACACTCATGGACACTACTGAAGCAATTAGTGAGGGCCAGTGTGCTGGAATGGGCTTCGGAGAGCAATGCATCAGGCAGCACGCATTAAAAATTGCCGGACCGGACGCCCCCGGTTATACGCCAAGCATGGCGAGCAAACCGGCCGCATCTTTTCTGGCTTCGGCCCGCGGCGGATCCTCCCCGCGTAGCGATGATTCGCGAAACGCCGGCGGAATGTTCCCTGAGGGAAAGGAAGAAGACCCATGATCAACAAACATCGATTGCTGTTGTCGGTTTTCGCCGTTGTGCTGGCAGTCAGGAGCCACGCTGTGCCGCCAACGATCCCCACGCTGCCCGCGCCCGTCCGTGATGGTCGCCTGACAGTAGAAACCGCCCTGAGCGCCCGCCGGTCCGTGCGGGAGTTTCGTCATGAGGCGCTGACGCTCACGCACATCTCCCAGCTGCTGTGGGCGACCCAGGGCATCAGCGGGGCGGAAGGCGGACGAACCGCGCCCTCGGCCGGCGCGCTTTATCCGCTGGAGGTGTATGCCGTGATCGGCCGGGTGGAGAATCTCGCGCCCGGCGTTTATCGATATCGGCCGCAAGACCATGCCCTGGAGTACGTGGCCGGGGGCGACAGGCGGGCCGGCGTGGCCGCAGCGGCCCTGGGGCAGGGCTGGATTCAGGAAGCCCCGCTGGTTGTGGTCATTGCGGCGGTTTACAGTCGCACCACACGAAAGTATGGCCAGCGCGGTCACCGCTATGTACACATGGAGGCGGGCGGCGCCGGCGAGAATCTTTGCCTCCAGGCCGTTGCGCTGCAGCTGGGCACCACAGTCGTGGGCGCCTTTGACGACGCCGCGCTTCAGAAGCTTCTCCATCTGCCGCAAGACGAACAGCCTTTGGTGCTCATTCCCGTGGGCAAGCCGCGGTAAATTGAGCAGATAGTTCCCGCCGAAGGCCCTGTGACGTTTGTAACGTATTACGTTACATGCAGGATTGAAAGTTGCGGGAAAGCACCCGGAGCGCCGCGGGCGGTGAAGAATGCCCCTCCCTTTTGCCACACACGCTAGTCGAGCAACGCGTCGAGCAGCGCCTGGAACTTCAACTCGGTCTCGGCAAACTCCTTGTCCGGCTCCGAACCGGCCACGATGCCGCCACCGGCATAGACGCGGGCCCGGTGGTTGTCCACCAGCGCCGACCGGATGCCGACCAAGAATTCGCCGCCGCCCCGGTGGTCGATCCAGCCCACCGGTCCGGCATAGAGTCCGCGCGCAAAAGCCTCGAATTCCCGGATGTGCGCACAAGCCGCCTCGCGCGGCGAGCCGCCCACCGCCGGCGTCGGATGGAGCCGGCTCAGGACGTCGAGCAGGCGCACGCCGGCCGGCAACTCCGCCCGCACTGGCGTCTGCAAATGTTGCACGTTGGCCAGCCGCAACAAGCCCGGCTGCAACGGATGCTCCGACCTGAGTCCGAGCGGCGTGAGCCGCCGGAGAATCGATTCCAGCACCACGCGGTGCTCCCGCAGATCCTTGTCGCAGCGCAGCAGCGCGCCGGCCAGGGCGGCGTCCTCGCTGGCCGTGCGGCCGCGCGGCGCCGAGCCGGCGAGGGCCTCGGTGAGCAGCGTCCCCGCCTCCACCCGCAGCAGCCGCTCCGGGCTCGCGCCGATGAAACTCTGGCCGCGGCCGTTGGCGAAGGAGAAGGCGTAGCAGTCGGGAAAGCGCTGGCGCAGGCCGTTGAGCACTTTCAGGGGATGCAGGGGGGCCGCGGCTTCCAGTTCCTTGCAGCGGGCGAGGACGATTTTGTTAAACCGCCCCTCGCCGATCATTGCGACCGCCCGGGTGACCGCCCGGCGGAAGCAATCCCCACCGCCCGCCTCCGTCACCCGGACCGCACCGTTGCCGGTTCCGGCCGCCCGCTCGGAAAAGTCGGGCGCGGAATAATCGAACGCGCGGAACTTGCCATGGGCGCGCCAGACTTTGGCGGCCAGGGCGTCGAGATCGGCCGCCGGTTCCACCAGCAGATTGGCCACGGCCACCGTGCCTGCCGGCGTGCGCGCCACCTGCCAGCGCGGCACAAAGAACCGCGCGGATGGGAACGGCTCGCCGGCCTCCACCTCATCGAAAAACGCGAAGGCCCCGAAAAAATGCGGACCGCCAAACGGCGCCGTCACCCCGCCCACCGCGATGGTGCGACCGAGCACGTCATCGACGAACTGCTGGCACGCGGTGAACCGCCCCGGGCCGCGGGCTTCGAAGGCCAGGACGGCTTCGGCGGCGGCGAGCGCCCAGCCCTGGGCCGGACGCTCGGCATAAAAATGCAGTTCGGCCGGCTCGAAAATGGATTCGAGCACGGCCAGCGGATCGAGCGAGTCGACCTTCAATGAAATGCTGACCAGCCGCGGACGGCCGTCGTCCGCCGCCGCCGCACGGCATTGGACCAGAAAAGCCCGCAGCGCCTCGGGAGTGGCGTTGGCGACCGGATCGAGCGGCAGGATGGTCATGGGGTAACGGACGGCCCGGCGGTCCGTCCCTACCGGCAGGACGCGACCGCTGGGCGCGCAGGATTACGTCGCCGGCTCCGGCCGCGGGAAAAGGACAAGGCCCGGCTGCAAACGGGCGCCGGTCAGGCGTTCGCCCCAACGCAGCTCATCCTGCCATTGCGGCGCGGACTGGTGGCCAAGCGCGGCGTAAACCTTCTCGGTGGTGGCGGGTGTCACGGGCGCCAGCAGGGTCACGCCCAGCCGCAGGGCCTCGGCCATCGTGGCCAGCGACGTCTGCAGCAGCGCCTGGTCCGCCGGGTCGGCAGACTTGGCCAGTTTCCAGGGTGCGCGCTTCTCGATGTAGGCGTTGATGGCCTTGATGAAGACAAACGCACGCTCGAGCGCCGAGTGAAACTGGAAGCCCTCGCAGAGCCGGATGGCCTCGTCGCGCGTGCGCTCCCAGAGTGCCTGCAGTTCGCGTTCGGGGTCCCCGACCGTGCCGGCCGCGGGCACGACGCCGCCGGCGTAGCGGGCGGACATGTTGAGCGTGCGGTTGACGAGGTTGCCCAGGTCATTCGCCAGATCGCTGTTGTAACGGCTGAGAAACAGCTCGAGAGAGAATTCGCTGTCCTGGCCGACGTTCATCTCGCGGACGAGAAAATAGCGGAAGGCGTCCGTGCCGAAGCGTTCGATGAGATCGAGCGGATTCACGACCTCGCCCGTGCTCTTCGACATCTTCTGGCCGCTCTTGAGCAGCCACCAGCCGTGCACCAGCAGCGCCTGGGGCGGCTCATAGCCCGCCGCATGCAGCATGATCGGCCAGTAGACGGCGTGGGGCGGGACGAGGATGTCCTTGCCGATCACGTGAAAATCCGCCGGCCAGAGTTCGGCCCGCGGCCCGCCGTCGCCCCAGACGCCCGAGACATAGTTGACCAGCGCGTCGAACCACACGTAGGTGACGAAGGCCTCGTCGAACGGCAGCGGGATGCCCCACTCCAGCCGCTCCCGGGGGCGCGAGATGCACAGGTCGTTGAGCGGCTCCTTGAGGAATTCGAGAACCTGCTTCTGGCGGAAGCGCGGGAAGATGAAATCCTCGTGGGCCTTCAGGTGCCCGACCAGCCAGTCCTGATAGGAACGCAGCTTGAAGAAATAGTTCGGCTCGATGATCTCGGTCACCTCGCCGAAGATTTCCGGCCAGGAGCCGTCGGGCAGGCGGTCCTTCTCCAACAGGAACTGCTCCTGGCGGGTGCTGTAGAACCCGCGGTACTCGGCGCGGTAGATCTCGCCCTTGTCGAAGAGGCGCTGCAGGATTTCCCGGACGACGCGCTGGTGCCGTTCCTCCGTGGTGCGGATGAAGTCGTCATACGAGACGTGCAGCCGGTCGTAGAGCGCGCGAAACTCGGCCGCCGTGGCGTCGACGAACTGCTGGGCGGGGATGCCGCGCTTGCGGGCGCTCATCTGCACCTTCTGGCCGTGTTCGTCGGTGCCGGTGAGGAAGAAAACCTTGTCGCCCATCAACCGCCGGAAACGCGCGATCACGTCGACCAGGACCTTCTCGTAGGCATGGCCCAGGTGCGGCGATCCGTTGACGTAGTCAATGGCGGTGGTGATGTAGAACGACTTCATGGCAAAGGGCGTTCACCGTAGCCGCAGGGGGGCAAATGTCGAAGGTTTTGACGCCGGGCGATTGCCCTGCAGAATCAGGGAGCCGGCTTACCCATCATGCAACCCTTCACCCGTCCGCTCGTCATCGCGCTTGTCCTCTTGCTGGTCTTTCTGGCGGCGGCGCTGACCGCGCAGGCGTGGCTGCAGCGCGAGAACCGCCGGCTGCAGACCGACGCGGTCGCCGCCCGGCGCGCGCAGTTTGTCCAGGCGCTGGAAATCACCCGCCGGCCGGCGGAAACGTGGGACGAAGCGTTCCAGCACGAGTTGGGGACGCTGATGGGCGGGACCGTGACACTGCACCGCGGCGAGCCTCCCTTGGGAAATCCGCCCGGGCCAGGTCTGCTGGGCTTCGATTACCGGCTGCCGGGCGGGGGCGACTTTACCGCCCGGGTGACCTTTGCCACGCCGGCGGCCAGCCGGCTGGCCATCCTGCATGAACGGATGCTGGTCGCCGTCATCCTGCTGGCCCTGCTGCTCCTGCTCGTCTCCGCCGGGCTCGCCCTGCCCCGCCGTTTCAGCGGCGAAGGCGGATCGCGCTCGCCCTGGTCCGCCACCCGCGCCGAGATGCACGGGCTGGAGCATTTTGCGCGCATCTCGGTCGAGCGCGGCGAGGCGCTCGAGCGCGAGTCTGGCGCCCGCCTGCGGGCGGAGGAGGACCTGCAGCTCAACCGCACCCTGCTCGGACATTCGCTGGAGGAACGCGTGCGGCTCGGGCGCGACCTGCACGACAGCATCTGCCAGACGCTCTACGCCGTCAGCCTGAGCCTCGAGGGGCTGCGCGCGAAGCTTGGCGGAGGAGGTTCCGGCGAAACGCCCCAGCGCCTCGACCAGTGCATCGCGGAACTGCGCCGCCTCAACCACGAGGTGCGCTCCTACCTCAAGGAGCTCGAACCGGGGGTCGTGCAGCGCGGGCCGTTCCTCGAGGCGTTGGAGGCCATGCTGGCCGCGCAGCCATGCACCGGAGGGGTGCATCTGGCGAGAGACTTGGAGCCCGACGCCGTCGCCCGCATCGCGCCGGAACGGGCCCCGGAGGTCGTGAACATCCTGCGCGAGGCCCTCAGCAACAGCCTGCGGCATGGCCGGGCCCGCACCATCACCGTGCATGCCCGCCACGGCGATGGCTGCGTCATCTTCGCCGTGCAGGATGACGGCGTCGGATTCGATCCCGCGACGGCCGGACCAGGCCACGGCCTGGCCAACATGCAGGCGCGGGCCGCCGCGCTCGGCGGATCGGTAAGCGTGGTATCCGCCCGGGGAAAAGGGACTCGCGTTTTACTGACACTCCCGGTTTCTTCGGCATCGTGATGTCGATGCGTCCGGGAAAATGAGCTTTGGTCTTCCATGGAGGAGCGAAATTAGCCGTCGCAGCACGGCCTCCCTGACCCTCGGAACCGGGAACGGCTCCGCCTTGAAATCGCCTGCAAGCAGGCGTCTACTCTTTGGCCTCAAGAGCGTTCAGGCTGATCGCCCTTTAGCATGAGCACGGCCATCCCACGTCCTATCCGGCTGCTGATCGTGGATGACAGCCCGCTGATCCGCGCAGGCCTGCGCGCCGTGCTGGAGGACCACGCCGGCGTCACCATCGTCGGCGAGGCCGGGACCGCGGCGGAGGGCCTGGCCGCGGTGATGCAGTCCAAGCCCGACGTGGTCCTGCTCGATCTGCGTCTGCCCGACAAACCGGGGCTTTCCGCCTGCCGCGACATCCTGCAGCGCCGGCCGGGGACGCGGGTGCTCATCCTCACGTCGTCAACGGACGAGCAAAACGTCCACGAGGCGGTCGCCGTCGGTGCGCATGGCTACCTGCTGAAGGAAAATGACGGCGCCTCCCTCGTCTCGGCAATCACCCGCGTCGCGGCCGGCCATTCGGTGCTCGATCCCTCCCTGGCCGACCAGGTGCTCCGCCTGATGAAGCGCCATCCGGAGCCCGCAGACCGGCTTGCCAGCCTTTCCGGGCAGGAACGCCGGGTGCTCGCGCTGCTGGCCGAGGGGTTGACCAACAAGGGCATCGGTGAACGGCTCGGCCTGACCGAAAAGACCGTCAAGAATTACCTCAGTAACATTTTCGACAAGCTGCATCTGGCCAACCGCGCCCAGGCCGCAGCCTTGTATGCGCAGCAATCTCCCGCCCGGGCGGGAGACCGTTAGCAGAGTGGAGGTCGAAGTCCGACACGCGGCTAGAGCCGATCGCCTCTAGTCCGGCAGAGGCTTTTGCGAAGGCCTCCGCCTCTTTTCAGGCGCAGTAGGGACCGGTATAAATGGGATGCTACAAAAGCACTTCCCATGCCTTCCCGCTTCAGTCGCTTCCTCCCGCCCCCGGCTTCCCAGCGTCGCGGGCCATCGCATCCCGCGCAGGGCGTGACCCTCGTTGAGGTCATGGTCGCGATGGGGCTGCTGGCGACGGTGATGCTGGGCTTCCTCGGTACGTTTGTGCAATCCCGCCGTATGACCGAGAGCAGTGTGATGGAGGCGGCCGCCACCAGCTTGGTGTACGGTCTCATCGAGCAGATGAAGGGACTGGACTACGTCAACCTCCTTCCGAGTCCTGTGGCCGATCCGGCCACGGCCCTGGACCCTCAAGAAACGACGAAAGCTCCCCCCTACATCCGGCTCCGCGTCAACCAGTCCAAATTCACCTGGCTGGAAGTCGTCTATACTCCGAAACCAGGCCTGCCGCAGGCGCCCACCTCGACTCCATCCCCCACGGCGACCGCCGTCAGCCTGGGCGCCATCGACAATGTCATCGGCCCCTTGTCACTTTCCACCGTCACCGGCACTACTTCCCAAAAGCTGGAGCTGCACGTGTGGCTTTGGATCGATGAAATTCCCGACGTCGACAACGACGTGGTCGATGTGAAGAAGATCACCCTGGTCTACACGTATTCCTATAATGACGGCTATCGGACCCGGACCATGCGGGACATGGAAGTCTTCGTGCGCACGCGTTTCGACCAATGAAAAACCCCTCAAGAAATCCTGGTCCGCCCGCCGGCTTTTCGCTGGTGGAGGTCATGGTCGCCATGAGCATTGCCGTGCTGGCCCTGGGCCTGACGCTCAGCACCTTCCTGTTCGGACTGCGGACCATGTACAAGGACACCCAGCGCCTCGCGACCAATGCGAATCTCCGCTACTTCACGGCTCATGTGGCCAAAGAGACCCTCGACTCCAGCGAGTTCTATATCTTTCCCACCTATCAATCGCTCGATGGCAACGTCAATCTCGCCACGGACGTCTCGGCTCTTGAGACCGACGCTTATGACACGGAGGCGGCCTATGGCGATTGCCTCGTGCTGGTGACCCGGGTCAGCATTGAGGCCACCGCCAAGGTTCGCCAATTCAAGATCTATTACCGGGTGGTCACCGACTCCGCCAATGCCGGGGCCATCCGCTACTATGAAAGTGCGGACTACGGAAGCAGCGGCTCATCCAGTTCGCTCACGACGCTGCTCAACGGCGTGGATCTCAAGACCACGCCTGGTATCTCCGGCTCCTTCGTGCTCGCCAAGGTCGCCTATGGACGCGCCCGGCCCAGTCCCCAGTCCGGAAGCTTCCCCATTTTTTCGAGCGAAGCGGCCACCGTGTCGCCCAGCAACGAGAGTGTCTCCATCAATGTCGAAATCGTCAACGGCTCGAACGTCAACAATGTCATTTCCAGCAGCAGCTTCAATTACACCGTCTCTCCCCGGAGGTAAGACCATGAATGAAACAACCCACCACCCCGCGGAAAATCGGGGTTCTGCCCTCGTCACCGTCATGATTTTTGTCGGAGTGCTGGCGATCCTGACCGCCAGTATTTTGGGTTACTCCGTCAGCGAACGCCGGGCCAACGAGCGGCAGCGCCTGGCGCTGCGGGCGCGCAACATGGCGGAAAATGTCGCCGTGTATGCATCCGAGCAATTGACCACCAAGCTCTACCGGCTGCGCAGCGCTTCGCCCATGGCGTTCATGAGCGGATCCAACCAGATCCATCTGCCCCCTGACGACGTGACCGACACTGCCTACTCGGCCCCTGCCGATGTGGAGGTGTGGGCCGGCCTCACGAGCACCACCGGACTGACCTTCATCGATCCGACCGACCCCGCCAACGCCGGCAATCCGAACGCCGGCCTCAGTGTGAGCAGCAGCACCGTGCCCATCATCGCCAAGTCCACGATGCAACACCCGGCCATCGGCCCCGTCACGGCCTACGCCGAGCAGGATCTCCAGATCGCGATGATCCCCCTCTTCCAGTTCGCGGTCTTCTACAACATGGACATGGAGTTCGGCCCCGGCCCAGACATGACCATCAACGGCCCGGTCCACACCAACGGCAATCTTATTGCCCGCATCCAGACCGGTTTCAGCAATACCCTGCAATTCACCGACCGCGTCACGGCCTCCGGCGGTTTCTATGCCAACACCGCCCATAAGGGGCCCACCTACATGTCCAGCGGCAGCGTCGACAACGGCCCGGGCGGCTCCGGTCCGCTCTATTTCCAGAATCCCGGCGGGACCGTGACCAACATCAAAAACAGCTCCAGTGTGTGGCGGGATCACAAGTACGGCACCAGCAGCGAAACCGCCACCACGCTCAGCCAGTTCAAGACCTTTGCCACCTCCGCCTACGGCGGCAACCTCCGCACCAGCGTGCACGGGGTGACCCGCCTCGAACTCCCCGCCATCGGCGGCTACAAGGAAACCGACGATCCCGCGACGCCCGAAGATGACACCAAGAACGGCCGGCAGGTGATCGAGCCGCCGTTCGCCGACGATGAGGCCGACATCGTGCAGGCCAAATTTGCGCGCAACACCGGGCTCTACATCGTGGTCAACCCCGACGACCAGATCCGCACGGGCACCAAGCCGGACGGTTCCAATATCACCGTGCTCGCCCGCTCCTATCGCTGTTTTCTCAACACGGTCAACACCGACGGCTCCCACACCATCCGCGAGGTCGTCCTGCCGGGGCAGCCCAGCTACGGTTACAACAACAACGGCACGCCGCTGGATCCCAACGACGATACGATGTATCAGAACAATCTGCCCAACCGCTACACGGACAAGACGGCCATCGGCGTGAACCAAATCCTGCGCATTCCCGCCAGCAGCCGCGCGTGCGATCAACCGATCGCAATGCTGTCCGGTGGAGGCGCGCTTACCCCTGCCTCACCCACCTCGCCGCCCAGTGCAGGGGCTTATGTTACGACCGCTGCCACCCTGGCGGCCATGCCCGCAACCAGCCTCACCGGTTATAAGACGAGTGTGGCGAGCGGCTCGGCTTCGTACAGCAACATTCCCGACGCCTTCTTTTACGATCTCCGCCGCGGCAATAACCAGACGGGGTACCCTTGGAGCCGCAGCGCAGGAACCCCCTATCAACCGCGGCCAATCGCCAAGATCGATTTTGATATGACGCGTCTCCGCCTGACGGTCGAGCGGACGCTCACCGGCGCCACCACGAGCAGCTCCATTTTCAATCCCAACAATCCAAACGGGCCAGGCTGGGTCTCGGCCAACTGGAGCCGCTCTGTCCTCAACGCCTCCGCCACACCCACCAACTACAATCTTGGCATCAACTACGGTGCGACCACGAACTACTCCGACTTCTTCCGCAACGCCCCCGCGCCGGCGCCCGACGACTACTTTGTTGATCCTTTCCGGATTTATTTCGCACCCGCCGATCCGATCGATCCCCTCATCACCACCGACCCCGACACCTTCGAAGTTCCCCCTACTTCCCTGGTCAGCACGGTCAACCCCAGCCCGTGGTTCGACGGCGTCACGGTCTACATCGACTCCGTTGGCGCCGAGGTCAAAGATGGCACCCGGGACGACTCCGGGGTCCGTCTCTGGAACGGCCGCGGTCCGGCCATCTCCCTTGACGGCGCCATTTATCCCAACCGCACCGGCTTCAGTTTTGCCACAAACGATGCCCTCTACGTGGTGGGTCACTTCAATGCCGATGGCAGCATCAACTCGACCACTTCCTCCACCGGCACCGGCGGCTACAGCGGCCGCTATCCGGAATCCGCCAATGAGAAGCTGACATCGGCGATGGGCGACGCCATCACCATCCTCTCCCAGCCGGTCTTTACGTCATCGGGCGGCAATTACTATCAGACCACCGGCTGGGCCGACTCGCTCAGCGGAAGCCGGTGCGATGGCAGGTCCGGTCATAGCTCGTCGTGGGCGACGACCAATCCGAGCTCCAGCAATACCACCGACGGCACGAATACTTCCATCACCGCCGCCAGCGGCCCCTACTTCAGCGATACGAACGCCCATCCCGGATCGGGATCGGGACGCACTTATAAATTCGAACCCAGCGTCACCGAGATCTCCGCCTGCCTGCTCACCGGCATCGTGCCTACCACCGGCAGCCAGACCAGCGGCGGGGTGCATAATTTCCCGCGCCTGCAGGAGAGCTGGGCCTGGTTTGATTCGGTGGCCCTTTATATCCGCGGCTCGATGGTCGCCATGTTCCAGAGTCTAGTCGCCACCGAGCCCTGGAGCATCCGCTACTATCAGGGTGCCGTTCGCAACTGGGGTTTGCACGAGTCGCTGCGCGATCCCAACCACGACATTCCGCTCGAGCCCATCGTGCTGAACGCCCAGCGCATGCGCTACCGCGAAATCACGGCCGCGGAGTACGCCGCCCAGAAAGCGGTCATCGAGGCGCTCCCGCACTAGGAACCTGTCGGGCTTTGCCCGCAGGTTCCTTGTCAAAATGGCTGCGCCATTTCGGGCTGGACACTCCTGATTCTTCCCAACGGCGCAGCCCGTTGTTGAGCAGCCTGCGGGCAAAGCCCGACAGGCTGCTAGGCGGGGCCATCCCTGCCCTGCAGCCACGCGGCCAGTTGCGCCCAGGCGCGGCCGCGGTGGCTGAGCCGGTTCTTTTCCTCCTCACCTAGTTCGGCGAAAGTCCGGGCATACCCCGCGGGCACGAAGACCGGATCGTAGCCGAAGCCGCCCGCGCCCGCCGGCTCGCGGCGCAGCGTTCCATCGCAACGGCCCTCGAACCTCTGCTCCTCACCGCCGGGTCCCGCGAGCACCAGCACGCACACGAAGTGCGCGGCGCGGCGCTCCTCCGGCACCTCGCGCATCACGGTCACCAGCTTCGCCAGGTTTTCCGCGCCGCTGGCCCGTGGGCCGGCGTAATAGGCCGATTCCACGCCCGGCGCGCCGCCGAGCGCGTCCACGCACAAACCGCTGTCGTCGGCCAGTGCCCAGGCTCCCGGCGGCAGCCGTTCCTTGAGCGCCCGCGCCTTCTTGCGTGCATTGCCCGCGAACGTGCCCGTATCCTCGGCCACCGGCGGCATGCCGCCGACCGTCACCGCCGAGATGATCTCCACCGGCAGCGCGGCGGCGTCCGCCAGCGCCTGGAACTCCCGCGCCTTGTGGGCATTTCCCGAGGCGAGATAGAGCTTCAAAGGCATGGAAAATGAATAACAAGTCGGGGGGCTCAGCCCAGGCTGAAGGTGGTCTCGTCCACCTGCAGTTTCTCCGGATAGGCCACTCGCCCCCGCATGAGCTGGTCCGGTCCGAACGCGGCATGCCGCACGTCCTCCAGGCGCACGGCGTTGACCAGTTTCTCCGTCCGCAGGCCCTTGAACACCGCCTTGGCCCGCTCGTCTCCCAGCAGCACGGGGGCGCGGTAGATGAACAAATAGTCGAGCTGGCGGAACTGGATCAGCTCGCTGATGATCTGCGCGCCGCCCTCGAAGTAGACGCCGGTGATGCCCGCCTCCGCGCACCGCCGCCGGAATTCCGTCAGAGGCGCGCGCATCGTGGACGACGGCAGGTTCCACACCTGCACGCCCAGGGCCTGCAGCTTCCGCACATAGCCGAGCCCGCCGTGCGGAGTGGTGACGACGATGGTGCGATCCTTGTGCTCGTCGGTATACGCCCGCGGCAGGCTTTTCTCCACCACCGTGCGCAGCAGGCCGTCGAACACGAAGCGCACCGGGCACCAGACCGCGCCGCCCAGCCGGCTGGTAAGGCTGGGGTTGTCACTCATGACCGTGCCCGCGCCGACCGCGATCGCCGGAAACAGCCTCCGCCAGCGGTGCACGTCCGTCCGCGCCTGCTCACCCGTGATCCACTCCGAATCATTGGTCCGCGTGGCGATCTTGCCGTCCAGCGTGACCGCGGCCTTGGCGGCGAGCAGCGGCGTTTGGGTCGTGATCCAGTGGTTGAAGATCAGATTGAGGTCGGCGCAGTCGTCGGCCAGCACCCCCACGGTCACCTCGACGCCCGCCGCGCGCAGCACCTCGAAGCCATGGCCGGAGTGCACGGGATTGGGGTCGGTGGCCCCGGCCACCACGTGCTTGAGACCGGCCGCGATGATGGCGCCGGTGCAGGCGCCGGTGCGCCCCTGCGTGCTGCATGGCTCCAATGTCACATAGAGGGTCGCCCCCGGCCGGGGCAGGCGCCCGAGATTGTGCAGCGCCATGACTTCTGCGTGCGGAGCGCCGTCCCGGGCGTGATAGCCCTCGGCCACGATTTCGCCCTGCTCCACGATGACGGCCCCGACCATGGGATTCGGGTGCGTGGCTCCCCAGCCCTGACGGGCCAGGGTCAGCGCACGCTGCATGAAACGCTCATGGATTCCGGCTTCGCCGAAATCCATGGCTTGGCGACCTATGAGCTGCGAGCTATGACTCTTGACCTCTGACATCTGTGGAGAGTGAAAGTGAGTATGGGTTAACAGATTCGCGGATTGAGCGGGTTGACCTCTGATCTCTGGCCTCCGGCTTCTGATCTCTGGTTCCGACCTTTACTCACGCGTGCACGAAGGGGTTGGTCTCCCGTTCCACCTCCACCGTGGTTTCGGGTCCGTGTCCGGGATACACCACCGTATCGTCCGGCAGGGTGAAAATCTGCTCGCGGATGGAACGCTCCAGCACCTCCAGGCTGCCGCCCGGCAGGTCCGTGCGACCGATGCCGCTGTGAAACAGCGCGTCGCCGACAAACGCCGCCTTCTGCGCCGCAAAGTGGTACAGCACATTGCCCGGGCAGTGTCCCGGCACATGCCGCACCTCCACCGTCTGCCCCAGCGCCGTCCAATGCTGCCCTTGTCGGACAAACTCCGCTATCCGCAATGGTCCGAGCCGCGTCCCGGGAATGACGAACATCTCCATGACCTCGGGGTTCTCGATCAGGACCTGGTCATCGCGGTGGGCGCGCACCCTCACCCCGACCGCCTGCACCACCTCGGCTCCGCCCTGGGTGTGATCCCAGTGGCCGTGCGTCAGCCAGAGCTCCCGAAGGCGGCACTGTTCACGGTCGAGAATCGGCTTGATCTCCTGCCAGATGCCGCCGGGGGCGTCGATCAGCACCGCCTCGTGGAGATCCGGTGCGGTCAGCAGGTAGGCGTTGGTCTGGATCGGACCCGCCGGCAGGACGTGGATGTGCATCTCCGACTAAATGCGGATTACGCGTCATTCCTGCAATGGAGAAGTGTCGCCGGCGCCCGGACATGGATCGTGGTGGGGCGGAAACTTTCACCTTCCCTTTACTCCGCCCTCGGCTACCTCATTCTTCCTTCACATGCCCACGCTCAAATTCGCCGTACTTGCCGGAGATGGCATTGGTCCCGAGGTCATGACCGAGGCCCTGCGCGTCCTCGCGCACGTCGCCCGTCAGGAAAACCTGCGTCTCGAACCCACCGCGGCCGAGGTGGGCGGCATCGCCATCGACCGCCATGGCCGGGCCCTGCCCGACTCCACGCTGCGCACCTGCGAGGCGGCCGACGCCATCTTGTTCGGCTCGGTCGGCGGTCCGAAATGGGAAAAACTTCCGCCCAAGGAACAGCCCGAGCGCGCGGCGCTTTTGCCGCTGCGCCAGCATTTCACCCTTTTCGCCAACCTCCGACCCGGCCTGCTCTACCGCGAACTGGCCGACGCCTCGCCGCTCAAGTCCGAGCGCATCCCGGACGGCATCGACGTCCTCTGCATCCGCGAGCTTACGGGCGGCATCTATTTCGGCCGGCCGAAGGAAACCACCACGCTCGCCGACGGCGACCTGCAGGCGGTCGACACCATGGTCTACCGCCGCAGCGAGATCGAGCGCATCACCGGGATCGCCATCACCGCCGCGCGGAGCCGGCGGCGCAAGCTGTGTTCCGTCGACAAAGCCAACGTCCTCGAGACCTCCGTGCTCTGGCGCAAGACCGTGACCGCCTACGTCGCGCAGCACGCCCCCGACCTGGAACTCTCGCACCTGTACGTGGACAACGCCGCCATGCAGCTTGTGCGCAACCCCAACCAGTTCGACGTCCTCTTCACCGAAAACATGTTTGGCGACATCCTCTCCGACGAGATGGCCTGCGTGTGCGGCTCGCTCGGCATGCTGGCCTCGGCCTCGCTCGGTGCCGGCAAAAACTCGCTTGGGCTGCCCTTCGGCCTCTACGAGCCCGCCGGCGGCACCGCGCCCGACATCGCCGGCCGGGGCGTCGCCAACCCCTGTGCGCAGATTCTCTCCGCCGCGCTCATGCTGCGCTACAGCTTCGGCCTGGAGAAACCCGCGGCCCGCATCGAGGCCGCCGTGAAGCAGGCCGTCACCGGCGGCGCCCGCACCGCCGACATCGCCTTCGGGCAGAAGGCCGTCGGCACCGCGGCCATGGCCGACGCCGTGATTGCCCACCTGTCCGCTGATTGAGATTCACGCATCAGGCTGACGCCAGAAGGGAGGGCGCTCTGCTGTCCAGCAGAGCTGGGCGCGCCGAGAAGCACGGACGACCCAGCGATCCATCCCCACCCGTCAGGCTATTTTGCGAACACTAATGGGAGCCCAGCCCGGGAAACCCGCGCAGCAACAGCAGCGGGGCATCCCCGCCGGCCGCGCGCATCTCATTCCAGCGCGCTGAGCAACTCATCCAGCGACACCGTCGCAAAACTGGTGGCATAATCGCTCATCGCGTAAGGGATGATGATTTCCCGGCCGTGCAGCAACGCGCCGCACGTGTAGACGACGTTCGGGACGTAGCCCTCGCGCTCGGCCTCGTTCGGGGCCAGCAGCGGTTCGCGCAGGCGGCCGAGGACGCGCGTGGGGTCGGCCAGGTCCAGCAGGAACGCGCCGAGACAATATTTTCGCATCGGGCCGACGCCGTGGCTCAACACCAGCCAGCCCGCCTCCGTCTCGATCGGGGAACCGCCGTTGCCGATCTTCACGAATTCCCAGGGTTGGGCCGGCGGCAGCAGCACCTCCGGGGTGTGCCAGAAATGAATGTTGTCGGAGAACATGAGGAGGATGTTCTCGTCGTCCTGGCGCGAGAGCATGGCGTAACGGCCGTTGATTTTGCGCGGGAACAGCGCCATGCCCTTGTTCTGCACGGCGGGGCCGTTGAGCGTGCTGAACTTGAAGTGGAGAAAATCCGGCGTCTCCAGCAATTGCGGCAGGATGATCTTGCCGTCATACGCGGTGCAGGTCGCGTAGTAGGTGATCCGGCCATCGTCGTTCCGGAAACGGACGAAACGCGCGTCCTCGATGCCATTGCTCTGGCTGGACGTGGAGGGGAAGAGAACGCGCTGCGTGACCCGGCTGCCGGGGGAAAAGCACACTTCATAGTTCGACTCGGCCAGCAGCAGAATGCCGCGCGCGGCCCGGTCGACCGTGGCGTCCGTCGGGTCCGCCTGCCGGCGCTCCGCCGCCAGGACGCGGCGCAGGTCGTCCAGGATGAAGGCTTCGGGGAGTTGATCCAGCACCCGCCGGCAAAAATCATTCTGCACGCCCGCCTCCTGGAGTTTGCGGGCAAAGAGCGGCTTCTCGTAAGCAGCGTTGGGCACGCGGTCCGGCTCCGTCACGAACGGCACGGGCGGCGTGAGCGCGATGCGGTTCTGCGCGCTCACGGTGCCCGTGCGGAAGGCGATGGAGGAGATGTGCCCCTCGCCCGTGGCCCGCAGGCTCAGGATGAACCGGAGCGCACCCTGGGGCAGGCCGGTCTGGTCGGGGTGGGACACGATGGAAGGGTTGAACAGCGCCGCGGACTCCGGCGAGTACTCGTGCGTGAAGCAAGAGCCGATGAGCGCCTGTCGCTCCGGCGAAAGCACGGCGACGTTTTCCAGGTAATCGCGTATCTGGATGAAGCGGTTGCGGAACAATTGCTCCACCTGTTCGTGCCGATCCTCAAACTCACCCAGCACCTGGCCCAACAGCCGCGTGACCTCCCCGTCGGGAAGGCCCATGACCCGGGCCACGATCCTGCGCTCGCCGTCTTCGCCGGTGGGATGAAAGGGCCGCATCAGCACCCGCGAGCGGTCGGGGGTCAGGGTCGGTCCGATGCGCTTCACGTGGACGGTCGGTCGGGGGCTCGTGGTCATGGTGTCGGTTCTGTCGCCGTTCTCGCTGCGGGTCGGCGCTATCCGGCCGAAGGTTCCTTGAAGCTGGTGAGCGCGTTTTGCAGGGCCTGCATTTCGGCGAGCGCGAGCAGGCAGGCCAGCGTGGACTCGGCGCCCTGGTTTTGGCTCACACGGTCAACCTGCAAACCGTCGCGGCAACCGCCCGTGGTCGAATCGTAGAGCGCCAGGCCCAGGTCATTCCGCCCCAGGAACCATTCCAAGGCCCGCCGGGCCTCCGTGACCCAGGCCATGTCCCCCGTGGCGCGATACGCCTCGATGCAGGCGGACACCGTGGCCTGCGCCTCGATGGGCTGCTGGTCGAAGAGAGCGCGTTCCTTGCCGCGCGGGAAAAATCCGTTCGAGCCGACGGGCCGGAATGAACCGGCATCGGAGGTCTGAACCTTGACCAGCCAGCGCAGCGACTTGAGACCGATCTCCAGCATCGCCCCGTTATTCAGGCCGCGTCCGCTGAGGATCATTGCCTGCGGCAGCCTGGCGTTGGCATAAGAGACCACATCCTCGAACCACAGCCATCCGTCCCCGGCGGTGTCGGCGTAGCATTGCAGGAGGCGCGCGGTGAGCGTTTCGCGAACCTGGTTCGCATGCCGGTCGCCGCCCAGCCGTCGCAGATATTCGTCAATGCCGATGAGCGTGAACACCCAGGCACGCGGCGAGGTGAACCCGGCGGTGGCCGGCAGGGCCTGTTCGAACAGTTGGGCCGCGAGCATCTGCAGTCCGCCCTGGCCTGCCTGCGCCATGCACAATCCCAGCGCCCACAACGCGCGGCCCTGGCAGTCCTCCGAGCCGACCTCTTCCAGCCAGCGGCGGTCGTAGCTCAGGAAATTGCGAAACCGCCCGCGCTCCCGGTCGAAGGCGTGATTTAGAAATGCGGCGTAGGTGGCGGCCCGCTCGCTGATGCGCGGCGACCCCTGGCCCAACCGCTGCAGCATCATCGCCAGCACCAGCGCCCGGGCGTTGTCGTCCGTGCAATAGCCTTCGGCAAAATTCGGCACCGTGAAGCTGGCGTGCTGCAGGATGCCGGTCGAATCACTCATCCGGAAGAGATGGTCGAGCTTCAGCTCGGGCAGCTGGCCGGGCTGCTCGTCCAGCGTCTTGATGGGCGACGACCTGCGCCCGACGAAACTGTGGTCCTGCCGCGCCTGCTCGAAGGAGCGCCCGTAAAGCTGCGCCACGCGGCTCCAGACCATGTCGCGCCCCAGCAGATAGGCCTTCTTGCGCATCGCGTGGCGCAGCGGCTCGTCGTGCAGCAGCTCGCCGACGGCCCGGGCGATGGCGCCGGCGTCGCGAAACGGCACGAGTTTGCCGCGCTCGGCGGTCAGCAGCTCCACCGCGTGCCAGTAGGGCGTGGACACCACCGCGTTGCCGGCACCGAACGCGTAGGCCAGCGTGCCCGAGGTAATCTGTGCCTCGGTCAGGTAGGGCGTCAGGTAAATGTCCGCCGCGCCGATGAACCGCATCAATTCCTCCAGCTCGACGAAACGGTTGAAGAAGACGACGTGTTTCTGCACCCCGAGATCCTTGGCCAGCCGCTCCAGGCTCAGGCGGTAAGCCTCGCCCTCATCGCGCAGCAGGTTGGGATGCGTCTGGCCCAGCACGATGTAAACGACATTGGGGAATTCCCGGAGGAGCTCCGGCAGCGCGCGCAGCGTGTATTCGATGCCCTTGTTCGGCGAGAGCAGGCCGAACGTGAGCAGGACCTGTTTGCCCGCCACATTGAACTCGTCCTTGAAATAATTCGGATCCGCAAACGGCATGTCGGGAATGCCGTGGGGAATGAGGTCCACCTTTGCGGCCGGGGCCTGGTAAATCTCGTGCAGCAGCTCCCGCCCCCGTTCGGTCATGACCACCAGCCGCGTCGAAAGCCGGATCAACTCGCGCAGCACGCGCCGTTGCTCCGTGCTGGGCTCGCGCAGAATCGTGTGCAGCGTGGTGACGATGGGCATCCGCAGCTCGCGCAACAGCGCCAGCACGTGGCTGCCCGCCGGCCCGCCGAAAATGCCGAACTCATGCTGCACGCAAATGACGTCCACATCGGTGATGTTGAGGAAATCGGCCGCGCGCAGATAGGAGGACAGGTCCTGCTCCGTAATCTCGAAACGCACCTCGGCCGGGTAGTCATAGCCGCCGGCGAGGTCGTTGACCGGCACGACCAGGCACTGCTTCGCCGGAAACTGCGCCGCCACCGCGCCGCGCAGGTCCGCGGTGAACGTGGCGATGCCGCACTTCCGCGGCAGGTAATCGCCGAGGAATGCGATTTTGCGGGTGTCTGCTGATTGCAACATGAAAAGGGTCGTTCGCGGGACCGGTTTGGCCCGGGTGGCGCCGTGACGGCCACGCCGGGATGGACAACCTGTGGAGGCGCTTCGTTCCCCAGGACCGGTTTGGCCAAGCCTGCCTGCACAGGGTGGGCCTGGCGCCTGCGTTCGCAAGTCCCATTCCTCAGTGCAGTCCTCGACCTGAAGCGCGACGATGGTTTGGGCCGGCGTTGGTTGGAGCCGGGGTCACCCGGCTCCGGACGGCCCGCCTCACCGAGGGCCGGCGGCAGAAGCAGCGATGGGAGCCGGCGGCCGCGGGAAAAACTTCCCACTCGCCTTGAGCCGCGGCCTGCCGCTAGTTTCCGGGCCTGATTTTTTCGCGTTGCAGGTTGCAATCGCCGGTTGCGGGCTCTCCAGCACTGCGCCCTGCACCAACCTTAACCCTGCAACGGGGAACTGATGTGCCGCTGTAACAATTCACCGATGACCAGTTCGCAAATCCGCCAGAGCTTCCTCGATTTTTTTGCGCAGCACGGCCACACCATCGTGCCGTCCGCCGCGCTGCTGCCCGATTCGCCCGGCCTGCTCTTCACCAATGCCGGCATGAACCAGTTCGTGCCGATCTTCCTCGGCGACCGGCAGCCCGACGTCTCGCGCTGGGCCGGCGCCAAGGCGGCCAGGGACACCCGCGCGGCCGACACCCAGAAATGCATCCGGGCCGGCGGCAAGCACAACGACCTCGAGGACGTTGGCTTCGACACCTACCACCACACGTTCTTCGAGATGCTCGGCAACTGGTCGTTCGGCGACTACTTCAAAAAGGAGTCGCTCGAATGGGGCTGGGAATTGATCACGAAGACCTGGGGCATCCCCGCGAAACGGCTCTTCGCCACCGTCTACCAGCCCGACAAGGCCAGGGGCGATCCGTCCGAGTTCGACCAGGAGGCCTACGACATCTGGGCCGGAATCTTCAAAAAGGCCGGACTCGATCCCAGGATCCACATCGTCCACGGCGGCAAGAAGGACAATTTCTGGATGATGGGCGACACCGGCCCCTGCGGCCCGTGCTCGGAAATCCATTTCAATCTCTCGCCGTCCGATGACGAAGCCGCCGGCCGCAAGCTCGTCAACGCCGGCCAGCCGCGCTGTATCGAGATCTGGAACCACGTTTTTATCCAGTTCAACGCCAATGCCGACGGCACGTTCTCGCCGCTGGCCGCCAGGCACGTCGACACCGGCATGGGTTTCGAGCGCGTCGCCGGCATCCACGCGAACACGAAAGGCTTCAAGGACTTTACCCCCGAGCCGTCGAACTACGCCGCCGACATCTTCGGGGAAATCTTTGCCAAGATTTCCCAGTTATCCGGCAAGCAATACCAGGGCACGATTCCAAAGTCCCGCGAGGGTCTGTCCGCGCAGGAGAGCATCGACGTCGCCTTCCGCGTCCTCGCTGACCACGCCCGCTGTGTCTCGTGCGCCATTGCCGACGGCATCCTGCCTAGCAATGAAGGCCGTAACTACGTTGTCCGCCGCATCCTCCGTCGCGGTATTCTCTACGGCAAGAAACTCGGGCTCCAAACCGGCTTCTTTGAGCAGCTCGTCGATCCCGTCGTTCAGTCGCTGGGCGATGTCTTCCCTGAACTCAAATGGCAGCACGACACCATCTGTCGGGTCATCCGGGCCGAGGAGGACCACTTCGGGCGGACGATCGACCGGGGTTTGGAGGTCTTCAATGACTGCCTATTAGCAACTGTTTCCAAGCAGCTCATGAATGCTTGGGTTGCCAAGCCATTGTTCTATCGAGTGATACTTGGACGACGAAAGAGTATACGAGCGAGCAGCGTACCCACCACGTACATTGATTTCGATTTAGAGACGGATTTTATCTCGAAGCTCGCGGAATATGGTCTTCCAGCTCCGGTTTTCGCAGGAGACAGTGCCTTCGCGCTCTACGACACCTACGGCTTCCCGCTCGACATGACGCAGCTCCTCGCGCAGGAGCGCGGATTGGCGGTTGATGTCGAAGACTTCAACAGACTTATGGCAGAGCAACGGGAACGCGGTCGGGCCGCGCAAAAAAAGGACATCATTGTGGCAGCCACCGAAGGCAAAGAAACCATTGATCAGCAACCGACCAGGTTCCTCGGCTACACGCAGCTCACGGCCGAGGCCAAGGTCATCGATGTCGTCAAGTCGGGTCAGGACACATACCTCGTCTTTGACCAGACCCCGTTCTACGCCGAGATGGGCGGACAGACCGGCGACCACGGCGCCGTGAAGATCGCCGGGCAGACGTTCGCCATCCTCGACACGATCAAGGACAAGGCCGGCCGTCATCTCCACCGGCTGGCGCCCGCCTGCGCTCTCGACGTGGCCAAGCTCAACGTGATCGGCCAGAGCGCCAAGCTCGTCGTCTCGCCCATGGCCCGCCGCGCCATCACGCGCCACCACACCGCCGCGCACCTCCTCCACTGGGCGCTGCGCAAGGTGCTGGGCACGCACGTCCGCCAGGCCGGCACGTCCAAGACCAAGGAACGCCTGCGTTTCGACTTCTCGCATTTCGAGCAGGTCACGCCTGCGCAGCTCCGGGAGATCGAGCGGCTCGTCAACGAGAAGATCCTCGATAACGCCCGGGTCGAAGCCTACGAGGTCGAGTTCGACAAGAAGCCCGCCGACACCCTCGCCTTCTTCGGCGACAAATACGGCCGGATCGTCCGCGTGGTCGACATCGGCGGCTACAGCCGCGAGCTCTGCGGCGGCACGCACGTCGCCACCACGGGCGAGATCGGCCTCGTCAAGGTCGTGGCCGAGATGGCCATCGCCGCCGGCACCCGCCGCATCGAGGCCGTGGCCGGCCAGGCGGCATTGGATTTCGTGGAGGAACACGAAAGCCAATTACGCGCCGCCGCGGCGCGCCTGCATACCAACGCACTTGAGGTTGATAAAAGGCTGGAAGCACTGCTTGCCCATAATGCGGAATTGGAAAAGCAACTCTCCGCTTTCCACCAAAAGGAAGCGGCCGGTCAGGCGGACAGCCTTGCCGCCAAGGCCGTGAGGAAGGACGGTTTGAACTGGGTTTCCGCGGTAGTGTCCGCGGAAACCCCCGAAACGCTGCGCGCGCTCGGCTCCCAAGTGCTGGCCAAGCTCGGCGAGGGCGTCGTGCAGCTCGGCGCCGCGTTCGGCGAAAAAGCCGCCGTCGTCGCCCTTTGTTCGCCCGCCGCGATCAAGGCCGGACACCAGGCCGGCAAGCTTGTGGCCGGGCTCTCCGCCAAATTGGGCGGCAAAGGCGGAGGCAAGCCCGACTTCGCCATGGGTGGCGGCAGAGACACCTCAAAACTCGCGGAAGTGCTGGGACTCTGACCCCGGGGTTGGAACCCGAAACCCAAAACCGCGCGGCTGTAAGCGGAGGTCAGTCCCTGGGCAATTCTTCGGAAGCGGGAATTTTACGGCCATGCCCCAGATCGGCTGGTCCGTAAATTTCTGGTGGAAAACCCGTTCCAAGTCAGTACGATCCGAATCCTGTCTCTATGCACGTTTGGCCAGATATCGTGCTTGTGGCCGCAGCCTACCTGCTGGGCGGATTGTCGCCGGGCTATTGGCTGGTGCGCTGGCGCACGGGCATTGATGTGCGCACCATGGGCAGCGGCGGGACGGGGGCGACCAACGTGGGCCGGGTGCTTGGCCGCGGAGGTTACGTCGTGGTGCTGGTCGTCGACATGGCCAAGGGCGCGTTCGTGGGCTGGGCGGCGCGAGTGCTGGGGATACCCGTAGCCGGGGCGTTTGCCGCCGCCTTTGCCGTGGTCGCCGGGCATGTCTGGCCGATCTGGCTCGGATTTCGAGGGGGGAAAGGCGTCGGCCCTTTTGTCGGCGCCTGGCTGGTGCTCGCCCCGCTTGCGCTGGTGCCGAGCCTGATCCTTGGCCTGGCCCTGCTGGCCTGGCTGCGCCGTTTTTCCATCGCCGGATTGTTCAGCCTGATTCTGCTCCCGGCCGCCGCCTGGTGGGTCACCGGCGCCCACACCCCGGTCGTGGTCGCCTGCGGCACGTTTTCCCTTCTCCTGTGGTCCCATCGTGCTAATCTCCGGAGCCTTGCCCCGGGTTGCGCGCATGGCGTTCCGGCTCCAGGATCCGAAACCTCGATGCATACCCCACAACCATGACGACAAACCGCACCTCCTCCACCGCCGGCCTCGTCTTCAAGGTGGCCTCGGAGGACTGGGAATTTGAGCAGATTCACCGGCTGAATTACCGCACCTTTGTGGAGGAGATCCCGCAGCACGCGCCCAACCCGGAGGGGCGCCTGGTCGACCGCTTTCACGCCGAAAACACCTATATCATCGGTCTGCAGGGCCGCCGCCTGATCGGCATGCTGGCACTGCGCGCCCGGCGCCCATTCTCGCTCGACGGCAAGCTACCCAACCTCGACGCCTACCTGCCCAAGGGTAGGACCCCCGTGGAGATTCGACTGCTGGCCGTCGAGCCCGAGTTTCGCAAAACCACGGTTTTCACCCAGCTGTTCGAACAGATCGCCCGGTACTGCCTCGCCGAGGGCTACGACCTGGCCATCATTTCCGGGACGACGCGGCAGGCGAAGCTGTACCGCCACCTCGGCTTCACGCCTTTCGGTCCGCTCGTCGGCATGGACCAGGCCTCCTATCAACCGATGTACCTGACCCTCGAGTCGTTTGGCCGGACCGTGGAGCGCAGCCCGGTGCTCCGCAGCAGCTTCACCGAGGCTTCCCCGCCCGACCACCAGGTGTTCAACTTTCTTCCCGGCCCCGTGACGCCCACACCGGAGGTCCGGGCGGCATTCGCCGGCACGGCCGTATCGCACCGGGGCCAGCTGTTCCTCACGCGCATGGCGGAGATCCGCGGCGCCCTGTGCCGTCTGACCGGGGCAGCCGACGTGCAGGTGCTGCTGGGGTCGGGGTCGCTCGCCAACGAGATGGTCGCGGCCCAGCTTTCACTGCTGGAGACGACCGGCTTGGTCCTCTCCAACGGCGAGTTTGGCGAGCGCCTGGCCGCCAATGCCCGGCGCGCCGGCCTGCGCTTCGACTGGCTGCGGCTGCCGTGGGGCCAGCTTTTCGACATCACCCAGGTCGAGCGGTTTGCCGAGCGCCTGCCGCGTGGCGGCTGGATCTGGTTCGTGCACCACGAGACTTCCACCGGCATCATCAATCCGTTCGCCGAGCTCAAGGCCCTCAGCGCGCGCCTCGGGCTGCACCTGTGCGTCGATTGCATCAGCTCGATCGGCGCCATGCCGGTGGACCTGCACGGCGTGCATCTCGCCACGACCGCCAGCGGGAAGGGGCTGGGCAGCTATCCGGGCCTGTCGATGGTTTTTCATGCCTACCAGCCGCGGTCGTCCCCGGACCGGCTGCCCGGCTATCTCGACCTCGGCCACTGGGCGGCGCACCAGAGCGTGCCGCATACCCATTCGTCGAACCTGCTGCTGGCCCTGGGCGAGGCGATGCGCGGCGCCACGCCGGAACGCATGGCCCAGATCGCCGCCAACGCCGCCTGGTTGCGGCACGAGTTGCGCGGGCGCGGTTTTGGCATTGTCGCCCCTGAGCCGGTGGCCAGTCCCGGGATTGTCACGCTCGTCCTGGATGAGGGCATGTCCGCCGCCGAACTGGGTGAAGAGCTCGAAATCCGCGGCTACTGGCTGAACTACCGCAGCCAATACCTGCTGGAAAGGAATTGGATCCAGGCGAGCCTGCTGGGAAATCCCGATCGCGGCAGCCTGGAGAAGCTGCTGCACGTGCTCCGCATGGTCTGCAGCCGGCACAGCCTGAAAAAAAACACTTCCACCGCCGCGGCCAGGGATCCTGCCTGAGCGGGGGCGACCGTTTCCCGCGGGTTCCGGCCTGCGCCTGGAGGCGTGGCGCCGCGCGCCGGTTTTTTGCTTAAGGTCCCGGCATGAACCTCGACCGCATCATCGACGAGATCGCCAGCCAGGCCGATGATTTCCTCGCCGAGGCTTCGAGCCGCCACGAGGCGCGCACCGGCGCCGGGGCGCCGCTTGACCCCGGCCGCCGGGCGGTGTTGGTTAGCGGCCCATGTCTGCCGCCAACCGCGTCCCGCCTGCGGAGTCCGTCTTGTTCGCCCATCTGGCCTTCGACCCGGGCAACCGGCTCGCGGTGCGCCGGGCCGGCACCCGGCTGGGGCTCGCCTTTGTCGGCCCGACTGCGGCGGTGGCGGCCGGGCGGCTCGAGACGCACTTCCGCCAGCACACGCCCCCGGCGGAATATTTTACCGTCGAGGCCGGCGGCGTGCCGTATCGCGTGGCGTTCTCCCAGGTGGACGGGCCCCCGGCCGATGACGAGGTGCACTTCCTCTCCCTGGAGCAGATCGCCGCACGGCCGGCCGATCTGGCGCCATCGCTGGCCGCGGTGCTCGCCGGCCTCGAGCCCCACCTGATCGCGATCCCCTACCTGCACCTCGGAGAAAACGACTACATCTACCGCTTCCGCGCAGAGAAGGAGCGGAACCGCGGCATCTATGCCCAGGATGCCACCGCCAGCGCCCTCTATCAAAGCCGGCTCTGCGAAGCCATCAAGGCGCTCAACCGCACGCACGAACGCTCCGCCGCCCAACCCGCCACCCTTGATTTCGGCGCGGTGCGCTACGTCATTCCCAGCCATTTTGGTTTCTGCCTCGGCGTGAAAAATGCCATCGAGCGCGCCTATGAAACACTGGCGGAAAATCCCGGCCGCCGCGTTTTCATGCTGAGCGAGCTCATCCACAATCCGTTTGTCAACGAGGACCTGCGACGCCGGGGCCTGCACTTCCTGCAGACCGACAAAGGGCGTCCCTTCACGGCCGGAGGCCGCCTGGCCAGGCCCGGGGACACAGGCCCGCTGCTGTGGGATACCCTGACCGGCGACGACATCGTGGTCATCCCCGCGTTCGGCGCGACCGACGAAGACAAGCGGAAACTCATCCGCAAGGGCATCCGGGTCGCCCAGTACGACGCGACGTGCATGCTGGTGGAAAAGGTCTGGAAAGCCGCCCGCGCGTTCGGCCGCGAGGGCTACACCGTCGTGATCCACGGCAAGGCGGAGCATGAGGAGACCAAGGCCACGTTCTCCAACTCGCGCCGTTTCGCGCCTTCGCTGATCATCCGCAACCTCGCGGAGGCGCAGCTCATCGGGGAACTCATCCTCGACCCCACCCCCGCCCGCCAGGCGGTCTTCGCCGAGAAATTCGCCGGCCTGCATACCCCCGGCTTCGATTGCGGGCGCCATCTCGATTGCATCGCCGTGGTCAACCAGACGACCCTGCTCATGAACGAGACGGTCGAAATCATCGATTACTTCCGCCGCGTCTACCGGCAGAAATACGGCGAGGCCGAGGGCGACTCACACGTGGGAGGAAGCGGCAAGAAGGACACGCTCTGCTATGCCACCCAGGTCAACCAGGACGCCTTGAGTCGCGCGCTGGCGGAGCCGCTCGACGCCGCCTTTGTGATCGGAGGCAAGAACAGTTCCAACACCTACCAGCTTTTCCGCCTCTGCGAGCAGAAAATGGGGCCCCGGGCCTACTTCATCCAGTCGGAGGACAACATCCGCGGCCGCGACGATGTGCAGCACTATGTGTTTCCCGCGAGCGGCCATGACCGGACCGGCTCCATGGAGCGCCGGCCTTTCCCCGACGGCAACGACCCGCTGCGCGTGCTGATCACCGGCGGCGCCTCCTGCCCCGACGGGCTCATCCAGCAGGTCGTGGCGCGCATCAACACATTTTTCCCGGTCTCCCGGCTGCGGCGCATCAATGAGGTGCTGGCTGATCTGCGGTCACCCGCGGCAGGCAACCCCGACCGGCCCCCGGCGCCTGCGGGCTGAAGCTTATCCGGGAAGCAAAGGCACAAACCGCACCGCCCACAATGTGGTCCGGACGATGTCGGTCGGCGTTTTCCGTTCCAGCAGCACGAGCACCTGTTCCTCGTGTGGTCCACCCTCCGGCAGGATGAGCCGCCCGCCTGTCCCAAGCTGCGCCAGCAAGGCCGGGGGAACCTTCGCCGTTGCCGCCGTCACCATGATCGCGTCGAACGGCGCCGCTTCGGGCCAGCCCTGCGCTCCATCCCCCGTCCGGACGTGCACGTTGCCATAGCCAAGCCGCGCCAGGCGCGCCGCCGCGGTTTGGGCCAGCGCGGGGATGCGCTCGATCGAATAGACCTCCCGCACGATCTCGGCGAGCACCGCCGCCTGATAGCCGGAACCGGTTCCGACCTCGAGGACGCGCTGCCCGGGCGCGAGCCGCAGTTTCTCCGTCATGTAGGCCACGACCGCCGGCTGGGAGATGGTCTGCCCGCAGTCGATGGGCAGGGCCCGGTCGTCATAGGCGGCATCCCGCAGAAACCGCGGGACGAACTCCTCCCTCGGCACAGCCTGCATGGCACGCAAGACCGCGGGATCGGAGACCTCCTCCAATCGCAGGCGTCGCTTCATGATGCGATCCTGCGCGCCGGTCCGGAAAAGTCGAAACCGGAAGCCCGGCGCGGTTAAAAACGCAGGCTGAGGCCGCTTTGGATGCCGTAGGTCGACCCGAGATCGACCGTGGCGGTGCGGCCATTGAGCGATTGCTCGAAACTGCCGCTCTTTTGATAGGTCGCCCCCAGATAAAAGCCGGTGCGCTCCGTCAGCCAGTACTCGGCATCGGCATCGGCATAAAAACACGGCAGCAATTTGCTCCGGGTGGATTGTTCCTGCGTTTCGACCACGGTCTCGGTGTCGGGCAGGGTGATGGTCTCTTCCACGAGATAGTCGCTGCCGACATAGGCCAGGGCCGCGCCCAATCCCAGACTGAGCTTGAGGCGTTCGGTGACCGGCACCTGGAACATGGGACCGAAGCGGATCGTATAATACGACCCTTTGATCTGCCAGCGTCCGTTCACATCGGTGGTGTCGGTCGAATTGCCGCGACTGATCGGCCGGTTGCCCAGCAGGGTTGTCGTGTCGCGCGAGGTCGTCACAGTGCTGCCGTCCGAGTCGGTCAGCGGATTGCCGTTGGAATCATAAATGGGAACGGATGTGTAGCTGGGGGCGGTGTACGGCGGCGCCGGCGGAGACTGGCCATAGAGCGAGTAGACATCGGTGAGGATGTTGAGCGTCGCCGGCACGGAGCCGGCCGTCTTGGCATTCATGGACGAAAAACTGAAGCCGGCGACCAGGCTGACGTCGATTTTGCGGGCGATCCGGACGATGCTATGCCCCATCTGCAGTTCCCAGCCGGCTGCGCTGCCACTCTCGGCCTTGAGCCCGGCTCCCAGCGTGCTGGCACTGTAGGCATGAAAGCTGATATCGCCGCCGGATGTGACCTGGCTGCTGAAATTATACTTCCACGTATTGGTCAATCCGTCGTCGATCGGCCTGCCGGTCGCGTCAGTCCGCGTATCGATGTTCACATAGCCGTCATTGTAGGTGCGGGCCATCACCGTGGCGGTGTCCCCCACCAGGACGTTGCGCGGAATATTGCCCAGCTCGCCAAAGGAGACCTTGGGGCCGCCGATGTAACGCAGGCCGAAGCGGATGTGGTTACCGCTGGGAACCAGCGGATAATTGTCCATTTCATCATCGTCGTCGTCGGATTGGGCGTGCAGCAGGGCGGTCATGACCGTCAGACCGGCGGCGAGGAATACGGCGATTCTCATGGATGGGTAAGAGGCAAGCAGGGCCGGGGCCGGGCGCGAGCAAAAAAGTCTGCTGCGTTCGGGCAGACGGCCTGGCCGGCCATCTCGCGGGTTGTCGGCTCCGTTGGCATACGGTGAGACTCTGACCCGCGCGAAAGCGCTCTTGTTCCCGGCGGCTGGGGTCTCCGGTTCGCCGCGGGCGGAGATCCGGTCCTATTCGTTGAATTCGTCGAACTTCCTGGCTTCTTTTTCGGTCTTGAGCGCGGCGGCGGCGGCAGGATCGATGGCCGCCTCGCGCTCTTTCAGGCGCTTTTCCATTGACCGCAGGTCGTCGAGCTTCTGTTCCAGTTCCACCTCGCGCTCCTGCTGGGCCTGCATCTTCTCGAAAAGCTTGGCTTCATTCTCGTCGATGAAGACCTCGCGCTCCTTCAGCGCAGACCGCTGTTCCTTCAGCGAGGCTTCATGGCGTTCCAGTTCTGCCTTGAGCTGCTCCAACGCCGTCTGTTCGTCCTTGGTCAAGGCGGGGGCCTGGGCGCTCTTGCTGGCGGCTGCGATGACCTTTTCCCGCGCCATCAGCAGCGCCTCGGTCTCCGCCAGATCGCGCTCGCGGTCGGCGAGCTTGGCCACGAGTTCGCTCACGGCGCGCTCGCGCTCCTCCAGCTTGGCCTCGAGCTGGCGCAGGGCTTTTTGCAGCTCCGTGACCTGCTGGGGGGTCAGGCTGCGCGCTTCGCCCCAGGGCGCGCGCGTGGCGGCCATGATGGCGTCGATGGATTTCCGCGCCTCGGCGGATTCCGCGGAGGGTTCCAGCGCGAGCCGGCGGCGCAGGGAAAGGGCCCTTTCGGACGGCGGGCGGGGCGGGAACTTGATGGGCCCGGGCGGAGGGGGTGGCGGCCGGGGCGGAGGGGGCGCGTCGCTCATTTCTTGAATAACCGCGAGAAGAAGCCGGCGAGACCGCCTTTCTTCGCCGTCACTTCGGCTGTGCCGGCATCCGTTGATCCGGTCACCGGCTCAAGCAGTTCCGCCGCCAGCGTCTCCTTGAGGGGGTCCTCCATGACCACCAGGTAGCGCTCCAGCGAGCCTCCTTCCCTCAGCGAGGCGGTCAATTCGTCGAACTCGGCCTTGTAGAAGCCGAGAATCCGGGCGGCCTGCTCGCGCAGCGCGGCCTCTGCCTGCTTCAATTCCTCCTTGTTGAGGCGGGCGGCTTGCGTCTCCTCCTCCGGTTTCAGCCGGCCGCCAAACCGTTTGAAAAGCGCCAGGCGCTCGCCGAGAGGCACCAGATCGAGCATCTGCCCGAGGGCCTCGGGCAGATGCAGGCCTCTGCTGCCGACGCGGAACGGCAGGATGGTTGCCAGCGCCTCCTCGTTCACATGGGCCAGGGCATTGAGCAGGACACGGAAATCCCCGCCGACGATCACATGCGGCGGCATACTTTGCGCAAAGGCGGCAAATTCCCCGAGCGTCGTGATCTTCTCGAGCTTGCAGAACTCCTTCGTGTCGGCGGAGACTTTCGTGAGCTCGATGGGAAAATCGGACGAGATTTCGAGCTTCGCGAGGTTCTTCAACAGCGGGTTGTCCTTTTCCTCGGACACGGTGGTCTGCTCGACCATCTCGCCAAACGGATTATCAAACGCGAGTGTCTCGCGCAGGATGGAGACCAGCTGGTCGATGCGGTCCGGATAGCCGGCCAGCCCGGGCATGATCTGCAGTTCGTCAAAGGTCAGGTCGATGTATTTGGCCGGCGTTTCCTCCTTGCCTGGCAGCGGCCAGTCTGGCGCATCCAGGTTTTGCGCCAGGCTGTTGAGCGACGTATCCACCATGATCGAGGTGTGAAAACCCATGCGCACCTCGTCCCAGTCCTTGGCGGTGAATTTACCTCCTGATGAGCTCATAAATGATATCCTTTGCTCCGGCGGCGCGCTCAGAGAATTTCCCCGTGCTTGATGATTTCCTGGGCGAGCCGGCGGTAGTCATTCAGCACGTTGTCGGTCTCCTCGGTCTCCTGTCCCACAAGGATGACGGGCAGGCCCAGGGCCACGGCCCGGCGGACGATCGTGGCGTCCCGGATTTGCGTCTCGAAGAGCTTGGCCGTGGCGGCGACCCGGCGCTGGGCCTTGTATTGGTTCATGCGCAGCTGCATGCGCATCTTCGGCACCTCGTTGTCGACGCCGGACTTGATGGAATTGAAAATGATGCCCTGCACGGCCGCCGGCGTTCCCATCTCGGCCGTGCGAAAACTGGCCGTCAGCTGGTGGAACTTGTGCAGCTTCTCGACCAGGAGGGTGAATCCGATGAGGCTGAGGGCGTCGGGATTGGAGGGCACATAGACCTCGTTGGCGGAGAACACGCCGCACTGGGAAGCCCGCAGGATGTTGGGCGGACAATCGAAAAGGACGAAATCGTAATTGGGCTCCAGCTCGCGGAGCTGCTCGTTCAACAGCAGATAAGGCGGTTTGCGCGGGTCGCCCTCATACTCGCTCTCCAGATCGACGAGATTGAAGGTGGTCGGGATCAAATCGAGGCCGGGAAGCAGCTTTTCCCCGGCTTTTCCCGCAATGACATCCTTGACGATAATGTCCTTCAACTTCGCCTTGCCGGGATAAAAGATGGAAAACACCGCGCCTTCGCCCGTGCTGTTGATCTTGTTCCAGCGCTCCAGGCGCAGCAGCCAGATGCTGGCGTTGGACTGCGTGTCGAAATCGAACAGCAGAACGCGCTTGCCCAGCTTGGCCAGACATGCCGCCACATTGACGATCAATGATGTCTTACCAACGCCGCCCTTGTAATTGATGAAAGCTAACTTTCTCGCCATCGTGGGAGAGGTATTACTCGCCGGCTTATCTAACTGATTGAAAATGGTACCTTTCGCCCATCGCGCGAGTCAAAAGAATATCCGTTTGGTTTTGACTGTTTTTTTGCGTCGAACGGCTTGCAAACCATCGCCTGTGTCCAGTTGAAGCACGCCCGCCTGTCCAGAAAGAAAATCCCGGTTCCGGCCGGCCGGGTGCGATCGCGGAGAGGCGTGCGAGCCGGGGCGCCGGCCACCCCACCCGGTTTCACCCGGTTGTAACGGTGCCGGCACCGCAACGCCTTGCGGTCGGTGTCTGATTCCGGCATGCCGCCCATGATTCTCAGTGTGGATGACGAGCGCGACGTCATTGATCTGGTGCGCTTTCACTTCAGCCGGGCCGGCTATGAAGTGGTGACGGCCTTGAGCGGGCGGGAGGCCCTCGAGACCATCCGCTGCCGCCGCCCGGATCTGGTGCTGCTCGACCTCATGCTGCCGGACATCGACGGTTTTGGCCTCTGCGAGATCCTGCGGCGCAACGCCGCCACCGCCGCGATTCCGATTGTGATCCTGAGCGCCTGGGCCACGTCGGACGCCCGCAACGTGGGCCTTGAGCTGGGCGCCCTGGACTATGTCACCAAGCCTTTCAGTCCCAAGGACCTGGTCGACCGCGTGAACCGGCTTCTGGCCCTGCGTCCGAAGTCGCGCTGATGGCGGTTCCGGTTGCCGCCGCTGGGGCAGTCCGCGGGATCGGCTGGAAGTTTTCCGCTCACTCCGGATCGATCCGGAAGACCACGGGCACGCTCAGGCGAAAGCGGACTGGACGGCCATCCTTGCGCCCCGGTTCGAATTTCCACCGCGCCACTGCGCGCAGCGCCGCATCCGCGAACCCGGGGAATGTCGCGCTGAGGACGACGGGATTGTACGCATTGCCGCCTTCGTCGACCATGAATTCCACCGTCACCGTTCCTTCCAGACCACTGGCGCGCAGATCCGCAGGATAAACCGGCGACGGTTGCAGACGGGCGCGCGGCACGCTGTCCAAGTCGGTCCAGTTGATCACGCGGGGAATCCGGTCTCCGCGGGTTTCCCGTGGCAACTCCCAGCCAGCCGGAATCGTCCGGATGTTTTCATCGCCTTTGATCGGCGGCAGGACCGGGATGCTGATGCTCCCTTCCGGGGGATGCACCGGAGGAATCTCGACCGGCCGGGGCGCCACTGCTCTGCGGCCCTCCGGCCGGGCGTCGTCCTCCTCTTCGCCCGTCGCTCGCACCGGATCATCGACCTCAAGGATGCCCGGTGTCTTGGGTGGCTCGACCGGCTTAGCGGGAACCTCGGGAACCGGAACAATTGTCGGCGCCTTGCCTGTCAGTCCCAGGAGCAGGAATGCATGCAGGGTCAGGGCAAACGCGGCGGGCAGGATGAATTTGGTCTTCATGGGGTCCTCCTCGGGTTGGGGTTGGATGGTTGCTCGCTGTAATGAATACGTCCGCGCGGCCGTTTTCTTAGACCCCGACCGGTCTGGCCGACCATGGTGCCGGCACCGCCGTCATTTTCCTGTCGTCAGCGGCATGACCGACCCTAGCCTCGCTCCATGGCGACGACATGGCTGGCTGACGCCGAACCGGAGACCTGCTGGGCGCATCGCGCGTGGCCGGACTTCGCCGCGCTGCCGCAAAAGGAATCAGCAGTCGTGGTGCTGCCGCTGCACGGCCTGGCCGACCATGGCGCCAGCCGGCCGCTCGACGTCGAAGAGCTGCTCGGCGGCGCCCTGTTGCGCCGGGCGGTCGAGCAGGTGAAGGCTCATTTTGTCGTGCGCGTGCTGCCGCCGCTTCGGTTCCTGCCGGCATCCGGAACGGGCGGCTTTTTCGAAGTGGATCCGGAGACGGCGCACGACTTGGTGGCCGAAATGGCTGCCAGCGTGAAGGCCGCCGGCTTTCACAAACTGGTTTTCCTCAACACCAGTTCCGTGAACGAGCCTTTCGTGGCCACGGCCGCCCTGGATGCGCGGGCTGGATCCGGTCTCCGCACCTACGTCATTCACACCCGGTTGCTCGGCCTCGACCCTGCCCGGCACAAGAGCGACGATGTCGCGCCCTTCGCGGCGCACTTGGCGAAACTGCTCACGGAGATCCGCGGACATCTGGCGCCACCGCCTTCAGTCTTCGCGGCGGACGAACCGGCGCCGCCGGTCGTGCCTGCCACGATCTTCCCGGCCTGCCGCTCTCGTTACCTTCCCGCCTTCACCTCCCTGCAACTGGCTGCAGTGTCTGGGAATAAAGACGGCCTGGTTATCGTGCCGACCGGTGCCATCGAGCAGCATGGCCCGCACCTGCCGGTGGGTGTTGATGCGATCCTTGGCCAGGTCCTGCTCGACGCCGCGCTGCGCAGGCTGCCGCCCGATTTCCCCGTTTTCGTCGCGCCGCCGGTTACCTGCGGGAAAAGCATCGAGCACCGGGAGTACGCGGGAACGGTGTCCCTCTCGACCAAAACCCTGCGCCGCCTCGTGCTCGCAGTGGCGGAGCAAATCAGCGCCCTGGGCTTGCGCCGGCTCGCCTTGCTCAACACGCATGGCGGCAATAGCGCGGTTCTCGCCTCCGTGCTCCGCGAAATCAAGGAGTCCCTCGGTCTCGAAGCCTTCCTGCTGCGCCCCGGCCATGCCCCCGACCTTGGCGCGCAGGAGGCGGCGTGGGGGTTTCATGCCGGCGAATGGGAAACATCGCTCATGCTGGCCTGCGCTCCGGAACTGGTGCGCATGGACCGGGCGGCGGGCGAGTACCCTGCCCGCCTGGACGATCCGGGCGAATTGCGCCCGGAGGATGCCCCCGCGACCTTTGCCTGGATGACGCAGGACCTGTCGCGTAACGGCGTCATGGGCGATCCCACTTTGGCCACGCGGGAGAAAGGAGCCCGGTGGCTGTCCATCGCGGCGGAGACTCTGACTTCCAGGATTCTCCAGTTATCCGGCAAATGAAACCCCTGGTCGAACACCGCTCTTGTTTAACTCGTTGAGTCCGTCGGAGTAATAAGAATTGACATTCCGGTTGTTCCCTGAGCCTATTCCCGGTACCGTTTGTTCCGTAACCAAGCGTCATTTAGCATGGCGTCTGTCCGTCATCGGGACATGATCCTCCTCCACAGTTTACCTTTACTGCGGCTGGCCGAACCTTGGTGGCAATCTCATGGAAAAAGTTGAGCGGTTTACCCTGCCTTTTCGCTGGAAGCTGAGTCTGATCATCATCTCTGTCTGCGCCGTCTCCCTGCTGACGGCGATCGGCGGTTATTACAGCTATGAGGTCTATCGCTTCCACAACGAGATCTATCGCCGGGTGGAGGCCACGCAACGCCTGCTCCTGGACAGCATTGTCACCGCCCTGCAGAAGGATCCGACCGCGGCCGATTTGTCCCTCCAGACGCTGCAAAGCGACGAGGTGATCGTGGCGGCGGCGGTTTATTCGGCCGACAACAAGCTGCTCGCGAAATACATCAAGAGCGGCGCCAGCGAGTTCATTCCCCTGCCGCAGCGCATCAACCTGAATTTCTCCACCGATCAGGTGGTGGCTTTCCATCCGTTGCGCAGCAAGGAGGGCAAGGTGCTTGGCACCCTGTACCTCAAGGCCGATGTGGCCAAGCTGGCCTCCGAGCGCTTTGGCAATGTCGCGCGCGGCATGGTGATCATCTTCCTCGCCTGCTGCCTGCTCGCGATGCTCGTCGCCCAGAAATTGCAGCGCTCCCTGACCAATCCGATCAGCGAGCTGGCCGCGGCCGCCCGCCGCATCGCCGGGCGGCAGGATTACACGGTGCGCGTGCAGGAGCGGGGCAACGACGAGATCGGCACGCTGACGCGCTCCTTCAACCAGATGCTGCAAACCATCGAGCAGCGCAGCGCCGAGCTGGAGGTGGCCCGCAAGAACGCCGAGGACGCCCGGGAAAGCCTCCGGCAGATCAACGAAGGCCTGGAACAAAAGGTGTCCGAGCGTACGGCCGAGCTGGAACGGGCGGTCGTGGCCGCCAAGGAGGCCAACCAGGCGAAAAGCGCGTTCCTCGCCAAGATGAGCCACGAGCTGCGCACGCCGATGAACGCCATCATCGGCTACAGCGAAATGCTGCAGGAGGATGCCAACGAAAAGGGCGAGGAGGAGGCTGCCGCGGACCTCCAGAAGATCCTGAGCGCCGCGCGGCATTTGCTGGGGCTGATCAACGACGTCCTCGATCTGTCCAAGATCGAGGCCGGCAAGATGCAGCTCTACCTCGAAACCTTCGATCTCCAGATCCTGGTCACCGAGGTCAGCACGACGATCGCCCCGCTGATCGAAAAGCGCAAAAACGAGCTCATCGTGAACTGCACACCTGCGATCGGCTCGATGTACGGCGACGCCACCAAGATCCGCCAGACGCTTCTCAACCTGCTGAGCAACGCCAGCAAGTTCACCGAGAACGGGCGCATCGAGCTGAAGATCGACCGCGAGATCACCGACAACCAGGTCTGGGTCGTCATGCACGTGACCGACACCGGCATTGGCATGACTGAGGAGCAGATGGGCCGCCTCTTCAAGGCCTTCAGCCAGGCCGACGCCTCGACCACCAGCAAGTTCGGCGGGACGGGACTCGGTCTCGCGATCTCCAAGCAGTTTGCCCAGATGATGGGCGGCGACATCAGCGTCAAGAGCACCTCCGGCACCGGCTCCACTTTCACGTTGCGCGTGCCCGCCCGCGTTAAGCCGGCCCGCTCCCCCTATGCCGTCACGGACAAGGAGACCCAGGCGGCACCCACGCCGAAGGGCCGTGTGCTCATCATCGACGACGACGAGGCCGTCCACGCCGTGCTGACCAACATGCTGACCCGCGAAGGCTATTCGACCCGGATCGCCCGGGAGGGCAAGGAGGGCCTGCGCCTGGCCCGCGAGTACCACCCGGACATTGTCATCCTCGACATTCTCATGCCGGGCATGGACGGCTGGTCGGTGCTCGCCCAGTTGAAGACCCTGCCCGGTTTCACCGACGTCCCCATCATCCTCCTCACCATGCTGGAAAACAAGGAGATGGGGTTTGCGCTGGGCGCGACTGAATACCTGACCAAGCCCATCGACGCCCAGAAGCTGCTGCCGGTGCTGGAGCGGCACCGCACGGCCAAGCCGAGCGGAACCGGCACCGTGCTGGTCGTGGAGGACGACCCGCCCTCCCGCGAGCTGGTCGTCCGCATGATCGAGAAGGAGCACATCCAGGTCAAGGAGGCCGGCAACGGCAAGGAGGCACTCGAGGTCCTTCAGGGGGGCGTCATTCCGGACATGATCATCCTCGACCTGATGATGGCCGAAATGGACGGCTTCGAATTTCTGCGCCAGATCCGTCCTCATCCCGCGTGGTCCAAAATCCCCGTGGTGGTGGTGAGTTCGCTCGATCTCACCAACGAGTCCCAGCAGATGCTCAAGGGGCAGGTCGATCGTATCTTCCAGAAAGGCCGTTTCGCCCGAGAAGACTTGCTCCGGGAGGTCCGGGAGACCATCAATCAGCACATGCTGAACCGGCAGGCTGGATCGGGCACGCCGGTCGCACCTGCCACCTAGATTTCCAACCTTCATCCCTGCTTCCCATGGCGAAGATCCTGATAGTTGAAGACAACGAGATGAACCGGGACATGCTTTCCCGGCGCCTTGAACGCCGCGGTTTCACCACGGTCATTGCCGTCGACGGCGGGGCCGGCGTGGCAAAGGCCCGCACCGAGGCCCCCGACCTCATCCTGATGGACATGAGCCTGCCGGTCATCGACGGCTGGGAGGCCAGCCGGCAGATCAAGGCCGACCCGGCGCTCGCCGCGATTCCCATCATCGCCCTCACGGCCCACGCCATGACCAGCGACCGGGACAAGGCCCTCAAGGCCGGCTGCAACGACTACGACACCAAGCCGGTCGACCTGCCTCGGTTGCTCGGCAAAATCGAAGCCCTGTTGGGCAAACCGCCTTCGGCATCGCCGGCACCGGCCACGCCTCCCGCCTCTCCGGCTCCGCCCGCTCCGGCCTCATGAGCGACCCAACTCCAGGCACCGGCCAGCCGCCCTCCGTCAGCAATCAGGGCACGCTGAGTCCGTTCCTGCAGGCGCTTCAGGCCAACGACATCGAGACGCTCACGCAGCTGCGTCACGCCCTGCGCACCCCGCTCAACCAGATCATCGGTTACAGCGAGATGCTGATGGAATCGATCGAGGGCCTCGAGGCCGAACGGCTGCTGCGCGACATCAAGAAGATCCACACCGCGGGCGGCCAGTTGCTGGCGCTGTTCAACGATGCGCTGGCCCCGTGGAAGATCGAGACGGGCAAGATCGACCTGATGACCATGCGCCGGGAAATGCTGACTCCGCTCAACGCCATCATCGGCTACAGCGAACTCTGCCAGGAGGAGGCCACCGAGCTCGGCAAGGCCGACGTGGTCAGCGACCTCAAGCGCATCAACCAGGCCGGCTACAACCTCCACCGCCTGTTTGAGAGCGAGGAGTTTGCGGTCAAGATCGACGTCGGCGGCACTCCGGCCCCGGCGGGTGTCTCCGCGCAGGCCACACTCGGGCAGACCCTGCCGCCCAGCAAGCCGACGCCCCCGGCGGTGTTCCTCGGCAACACCAGCGCCCAGTACACCGGCAACCTGCTCGTGGTCGACGACGACGCCATGAACCGCGAGATGCTGGCCCGCCGCCTCCAGCGCTCGGGCTACAACATCACCACGGCGGAAAACGGCCGCGTGGCGCTCGAGCTGCTGAAACAGAAGGATTTCGACCTCGTCCTGCTCGACATCATCATGCCCGAGCTGAACGGCTTTCACACGCTCGAATTCATCAAGGCTGATCCCAAGATCCGCCACCTGCCGGTCATCATGCTCACGGCGCTCGACGAGGTCGACAGCACCGTGCGCTGCATCGAGGCCGGCGCCGAGGACTACGTCCCCAAGCCGTTCAATCCGATCATTCTCCACGCCCGCATCAACGCCTCGCTTGAAAAGAAGCGCCTGCGCGACCAGGAGCAAGCCTACCTGGCCGAGTTGCAGGCCGAGCGCGCCAAATCCGACCGGTTGCTGCTGAACGTCCTGCCCAAGGCCGTCGCCGACCGGTTGAAGCAGGGAGAGCGGACCATTGTCGACAGCTTCCGCGAGGCCACCGTCGTGTTCGCCGACATCGTCGGGTTCACC
Source organism: Opitutaceae bacterium (assembly GCA_028688225.1). Lineage (GTDB taxonomy): Bacteria > Verrucomicrobiota > Verrucomicrobiia > Opitutales > Opitutaceae > Fen-1467. The sequence goes on from JAQTYQ010000012.1 coordinate 71,576, forward strand.
AGTTTCTCCGCCAACATGGCGCCCAGCCGCACGGTGCAACTGCTCAACGACCTCTTCTCCGGCTTCGACAAGCTTGCCGAGACCTACGAGCTCGAAAAAATCAAGACCATCGGCGACTCCTACATGGTCGTCGGCGGCGTGCCCACCGCCATGCCCGAGCATGCCGAGCGGTGCGCCCTGATGTCGTTGGACATGATCGAGGTCCTCCGTCACTTCAACCGTCGCAACTCCATCGACCTGGACATCCGCATCGGCATCAACAGCGGACCGGTCGTCGCCGGCATCATCGGCACCAAGAAATTCTCCTACGACCTGTGGGGCGACACCGTCAACGTGGCCAGCCGCATGGAGTCCCACAGCCTGCCCGGCGTGATCCAGGTCTCGCCGAGCACCCATGCGCTGCTGGCCGGCAAGTTTGTCCTCGAGGACCGCGGCAAGATCGAAGTGAAGAACCGCGGCCTCATGTCCACCTACCGGCTCGTGAAGCGGAAAAGCTGATCCGCCGGAGCGACCGATGCTGGCGTTGGGAGCCGAATGGCCGTTTCGCTTCCGTCCGTGCTTTGAGGATCTGCGCCCCAATTGCTTCCCCGACCCGGCGCCCGGCCGCCGATTAAGGAATTTGGCGACGCGAATCTGCGCGCGAGGAACGAGGCCTGATCGACCGACAGCCGCGATCCGGCGTCCAAACCGCCAAATTCCTACGCCGTCCACTTGAAAATCGTGGTGCTGAGCGGCGGTAGCGTGAGCAGCAGCGATTGGTTGAAGCCATCCGCCGGTTCGTCCTCCGTGACCCGGCCGCCATCGTTGCCGAGACCGCTGCCGCCGTAGAACTGGCTGTTGGTGTTGATGACCTCCTTCCAGAGGCCGCGACGGGGCACACCGATGCGGTAGTTCGGGCGGATCACCGGCGTGTAGTGACCTACGACGGCGAAGAGGGTCTGCTCAAACGGATCCAGCCGCAGCCACGCGATCACGCTGGCGTCCGCATCGTGGCAGGCGATCCAGCGGAAGCCCTGCGGATTGAGGTCGTTCCGGCTGAGCACGGGTTCGTCCGCATAAAGCCGGTTGAGGTCGCGCACCAACAGCCGCAGCCCCTCATGGTCGTGGTACTGGCAGAGATGCCAGTCGAGGCTGGCCGTGTGGTTCCACTCGTGCGCCTGGCCGAAGTCGCTGCCCATGAAGAGCAGTTTTTTTCCCGGCCACGCCCACATGAAGCCGTAAAGCGCGCGCAGGTTGGCCGCCTTCTCGGGGATGTGCCACGCGCCCATCTTGTAGAGCATTGAGGCCTTTCCGTGCGTGACCTCGTCGTGCGAGTAGACGCTGATGAAATTCTCGGCGTACTGGTAGAGCATGCCGAACGTCAGGTCCTTCTGGTGCCACTTGCGGTGGATGGGCTCCTTGGCAAAGTACCGCAGCGTGTCGTGCATCCAGCCCATGTTCCATTTGAAGTCGAAGCCGAGCCCGCCGTCCGGGGTGGGCTTGCTGACACCGGCGAACGACGTCGACTCCTCGGCGATCATGAGCACACCGGGATAGTAATGGTGCACGAGGTCGTTGGTCTGGCGGAGAAAATCGATCGCCTCGAGATTCTCGCGCCCGCCGTGTTTGTTGGGCACCCATGCGCCCTCCTTGCGCGAGTAGTCGAGGTAGAGCATCGAGGCGACGGCGTCCACGCGCAGGCCGTCGATGTGGTAGCGGTCGAACCACGCCAGCGCGCTCGCCACGAGGAAGCAGCGCACCTCGTTGCGGCCGTAGTTGAAGATGAGCGTCCCCCAGTCCTGGTGCGCGCCCTGGCGCGGATCGGCGTGCTCGTAGAGATGCGTGCCGTCAAACTCGGCGAGGGCGAAGCTGTCCCGCGGGAAATGGGCCGGCACCCAGTCGAGGATGACCCCGAGGCCGCGCTGGTGCAGGTGGTCGACGAACCAGGCGAAATCCTCCGGCGGGCCGTACCGGTGGGTGGGCGCAAAAAAGCCCGTGACCTGGTAGCCCCAGGAGCCGTCGAACGGATGCTCGGCCAGCGGCATGATCTCGACGTGGGTGTAGCCCATCCCGGTGGCATAATCGGCCAGGGCCGGGGCGAGTTCGCGGTAGGTCAGCGGGCGCTCGGCGTCCTCGACCACGCGCCGCCACGAGCCGAGATGCACCTCGTAGATGGAAATCGGCCGGTCGAGCTGCCCCGCCTGCTGGCCGCGCTGTTCGAGCCACGCGGCGTCGCCCCACCGGTGCCGGCGCGTATTGCAGACGATGGCGGCGTTGTTCGGGGGCGCCTCGTAATAGGTCGCGTAGGGATCGGTCTTCAGCCGGATGTGGCTCCGCGCATCCCAGAGCTCGTACTTGTAGAGCTCCCCCTCGCCGAGACCGGGCACGAACAGCTCCCACACGCCCGAGGCTCCGAGCGACCGCATCGGATGATAGCGCCCGTCCCAGCGGTTGAAATTGCCGACCACCGACACGCGCCGGGCAGTGGGCGCCCACACCGCGAACGAGACCCCGGGCACGCCCTCGATGATGCGCACATGCGCCCCGAGCTTGGTGTAGATGCGGTGTTCGTTGCCTTCGTTGAAGAGGTACAGGTCCTGCGGGCCCAGCGTCGGCAGAAAGGCGTACGGATCGTGGAACTGCCGGATCTCGCCGTTGTGCTGCTTGATGCGCAGCTGGTAGCGGAAGACCGCGGGCTGCCGGGGGATGAACACTTCGAAGAATCCCTCGGGCGCCAGCGGCTTCATCGGCCAGCGCGGCGCGCCCCCGGCCATCAGCGGGGCGTCCACGCGGGCGTCGATCACGGCGCATTCCGCGGCATCCCGGAGGAAGGCCCGCACCACCACGCCGGTGCTGCGCCCCTGCCGGGCCGGGTGCATGCCCAGCAGGCCATGCGGCTGGCTGTTCCGGGCTTCGAGGATGGATTTGAGATCAGGCTTGGAGATCTTCACCAGGGACGGGATACGCCAGGAAGGATACTGCTCAGCTTGCCGCGCGGGTCTAGGTCTTTCTGGCTCAGGGGCGCGATTCTTGAATCGTTGCGATGGTGTGGCTGGCGGACCTCGGCACAAGGTGCTCTACCATTGCCCGGCGTCCGAGGCAGGGCGGCTTATCCTTAAGCCGCCGCAATAATCCGTGGGCAAACGGCGCTTGAGGGATAACGCCCCCCTACCCCATGCTGCCGACCGCCGGATTCGCCATGAGAAAGATTGACGCCCGGATTGCGCGCACCTTGCATCCTCCGCCGCGCACCCGATGAAGAAACTCCTCGTCGCGAATCGCAGTGAGATTGCCATTCGCGTATTCCGCTCCGCCACCGAACTGGGCCTCCGCACCGTGGCCGTCTATTCCCAGGAAGACCGCCTGGGCGTGCATCGCTTCAAGGCCGACGAGGCCTATCTCATCGGCCGGGGCAAAGGGCCCGTGGCGGCTTATCTCGACATCGAAGGCATTGTCGCACTGGCCCGGGAGAAGGGCGTCGACTTGGTCCATCCCGGCTATGGTTTTCTGGCGGAGAACGCGGAGTTTGCCCGGGCCTGTGCCACGGTGGGCCTGACTTTCGTCGGCCCGCGGCCCGAACTGCTCGACCTGATGGGCGACAAGACCGCCGCGCGCCGCCTGGCACAGAAGGTTGGCGTGCCCGTGCTGCCCGGCACCGCCGAGCCGGTGATCGACCCCGCCGCCGCCGTGAAGCAGGCGCACGCGATCGGCTTTCCCCTCATCATCAAGGCGGCCTTCGGCGGCGGCGGCCGGGGCATGCGCGTGGTGTCCGCCGAGCCGGAACTGCGGGCAAAGCTGGAGGAGGCCCGGAACGAGGCCGGCACCGCCTTCGGCAACCCCGCCGTCTTCCTCGAGCGCTTCGTCCCGCGCGCCAAGCACATCGAGGTCCAGATCCTCGGCGACAAGCACGGCAACGTCCTGCATCTGCACGAGCGCGACTGCTCGGTCCAGCGCCGCCACCAGAAGGTGATCGAGATCGCGCCCTCGCTCGGCCTGCCCGCCGAGGTCCGCACCGCGCTCTGCACCGCCGCCGTGCGCCTCGCCGCCGAGATCCGCTACGACAACGCCGGCACCATCGAATTCCTCGTCAACGCCGACGACCCGCGCGAGTGGTACTTCATCGAGATGAATCCGCGCATTCAGGTCGAGCACACCGTGACCGAGATCATCACCGGCGTCGACCTCGTGCGGGCCCAGATCCTTGTCGCCGGCGGCTGTTCGCTTTTCGACCCCGAGCTCGACCTGCCCCAGCAGGCGGAGATGCCGCGCCAGGGCTTCGCCGTCCAGTGTCGCGTCACGACCGAGGATCCCGCCAACAAGTTCACGCCCGACTACGGCCGCATCCTCAACTACCGCAGCGCCGCCGGCCTCGGCATCCGTCTCGACGGCGCCATGGGCGACACCGGCAGCGTCATCACGCCGTTCTACGACTCGCTGCTGGTCAAAGTCACCGCCTACGGGCCGAAGTTCGAGACCGCCCTGCAACGCATGGACCGTGCCCTGCGCGAATTCCGCATCCGCGGCGTCAAGACCAACCTGCCCTTCCTCGAAAACGTCATCGCGCACCCGGTGTTCCGCGCCGGCCAGACCACGACCGGCCTCATCGACGCCACGCCCGCGCTGTTCGAGTTCACGATCAAGCGCGACCGCGCCACCAAACTCCTCGCTTACCTCGGCGACGTGATCGTCAACGGCAATCCGCAGGTCCGGGGCCGCCGGTCCGGGCCGCCCCCGTCGCCCCCATCTGCACCCGACTACGCCCATCGCCAGCCCCCGCCGCCCGGCACGCGCGACCTGTTGCAGAGCCTCGGCCCGCGCCGGTTCGCCCGTTGGATCCTCGCCCAAAAGCGCCTCCTTGTCACCGATACCACCTTCCGTGACGCCCACCAATCGCTCATGGCCGCCCGGGTCCGCACCTACGACATGCTGGCCGTGGCCGGCGCACTCGCCCGCCGCACGCCCGATCTCTTCAGCCTCGAGTGCTGGGGCGGCGCCACGTTCGACACCGCCATGCGCTTTCTGCACGAGGATCCCTACCAGCGCCTGGCCCTCCTGCGCGAACGCGTGCCCAACATCTGCCTGCAGATGCTCCTGCGCGGCGCCAACGGCGTCGGCTACAGCTACTACCCCGACAACGTCATCACCGGCTTCGTGCGCCACGCCGCCGAAGCCGGCATCGACATCTTCCGCGTCTTCGACTCGCTCAACTACGTGCCCAACATGCGCGTGGCCCTCGACGCGGTCCTGCAGACCGGCGCGCTGTGCGAGGCGGCCATCTGCTACACCGGCGACGTGCTCGACCCCCGGCGCGACAAGTACGACCTCCGTTACTACGTCCGCCTCGCCAAGGAACTCGAGAAACTGGGCGTGCACGTCCTCGCCATCAAGGACATGGCCGGCCTCTGCCGCCCCTACGCCGCCGGCCGGCTGGTGCGCGCGCTCAAGGATGAGGTCGGGCTCCCCGTCCACTTCCACACCCACGACACCAGCGGCATTGCCGCCGCCTCGATCCTCGCCGCCAGCGACGCGCGGGTGGACATCGTCGACCTCGCCGTTGCCGCGATGTCCGGCTCCACCAGCCAGCCTAATCTCAACTCCATCGTTGCCGCGCTCCAGCATACGCCGCGCGCAACGCTCCTCGATCTCGAAGCGCTCAACGAATTCTCCCGCTACTGGGAGGGCGTCCGTGAACTCTACACGCCGTTCGACTCCAGCCCGCGCACGGGCAGCGCCGAGGTCTACCTGCACGAGATGCCCGGCGGCCAGTACACCAACCTCATCGAGCAGACCCGGGCCATGGGCCTCGGCCATCGCTGGCCCGAGATCATGCGCACCTACGCCGAGGTCAACCAGCTCTTCGGCGACATCGTCAAGGTCACGCCGTCCTCGAAGGTCGTGGGCGACATGACGCTCTTCCTCGTCTCGCGCGGCATCCGCCCGGCCGACGTGCTCAATCTCGAACCCGGCACGCCCTTCCCCGCCTCGGTGGTCGACATGCTCGCCGGCGGCCTCGGCCAGCCGCCCGGCGGCTGGCCGAGGCGGCTGCAGAAGATCGTGCTCGGCCAGCGCAAGCCGCTGCGCACCCGCCCCGGCGCCAAGCTCAAGCCGGTCGATCTCGAACAGGAAAAGGCCGCGCTGGCCAAAAAGGTGGGGCGCGCTGTCCCGCACGCACCGGCATCGCACGCCGTCACCGACGCCGACCTCTACTGCCACCTCATGTACCCGGAGGTTTATGCGGACCACGCGAAGTTCCAGCGCACCTACGGCGAGGTGTACATGCTGCCGACGAACGCCTTCTTCTATGGCCTCAAGCCCGGCGAGGAGATCTCCGTCGAGATCGAGCCCGGCAAGACGCTGTTCGTGAAGCTCATTCACGTTGGCGAGCCCGACAAGGACGGCTTCCGCACCGTGCTCTTCGAACTCAACGGCCGGCCGCGCGAAGCGGTGGTGCTCGATACCTCGGTGCAAACCACGGCCAAGCCGCGCGCCAAGGCCGATCCGGCCGATCCGCTGCAGATCGGCGCGCCCATCCCCGGCATGATTTCCACGCTCGCCGTCAGCGTCGGCGCCAAGGTCGCAAAGGGCGACAAGCTCCTCACCCTCGAAGCCATGAAGATGCAGACAACGGCCTACGCCCCCGCTGACGGCGTCATCGATGCCGTCCTCGTCCAAGTCGGCGATTCGGTGCAGAGCAAGGACCTCCTCATCCGTCTCCGGGCCGCAAAATGAGCACCGGGGCCATCTGACCGGCTTATCCCCCGGCGCCGCGGCAGAATGCGCGTCTGCCTCGGTAGGGCGGTTGACCGTGTCCGCCGTCCCGTCCTCCAGAGACCCTGCGAAGGAGGAAGCGCTGGAATCGACTGGCCAAGGCCGGGCGAAGATTTAGCTTTCAAGCTTGATGAGAATTCTCCCGACCATCCTGTTCCTGCTGGCGGCCGGACCATCCCCTCTGACCGCCTTGGAATGGAAGACCACGGAGATCCACCTGCAAGCCGGGCTGGGACAGGAGCAGGCAGCCGGCGTTTTTTTGTTCCGCAATACCCAGAACAAGCCGGTGCGGATCCTCTCAGTTTTCGCAGACTGCCACTGCGTGGCGGCCAGGCCGGAGAAGGACGTCTATGCGCCGGGCGAATCCGGCGAAATCCGGGCCGAGTTCGTGTTTGCCGGGCGCGTGGGCCGCCAGATCAAGACCATCACGGTGGTGTCCGACGAACCAGGCGGCAAAGCCGCCAGCTTGACCCTGACGGTGGACATTCCGGAGCCGGTCGTGGTGAATCCGCGTTTTCTTTTCTGGCCAACGGGCGGCCCACCGGCGGAAAGGAGCCTGGAGATCATCGTGACCGAACCGAAGCAGACAGAGATCGGCGAGCTTCAGTGCAGCAACCCCTTTTTCAGCGCGCGGCTGCAGCCGGAACAGGCCGGCCGGTATCGGTTGCTGATCAAGCCGTCGGGGACGCAACAGCCCGCCGAAGCCACCATCCGCCTGAACGTGACCGTTGCCGGCCGGCCGCAGTCCTACCAGGTTTACGTGGCGGTGAGATAGTCACCCCGAGCGCGATGCACCTGCCGGAAACCTTTCCGCCCCGTATTTTCAGGCAGGCCGGCGTGCTCCTGCTGGCCGCCCTGGCGCCGGCATTGCTCACGGCAACATTGCATCCCCGGCGGCCGGCATGGGCAAAGGACCAGATCATGATCCCGGAGGCCGCCTGGAGTACGATTCAGGAGTGGCGGGATCCGGTGCTGCTGATCGACGCCCGCAGCGCGGCAGATTTCAGCCGGGATCACATCCCGGGGGCGCTGCCTCTCAGCGAAAGCCAGTGGGAGGAACAGCTGCCGACCGTGATCCAAGCGTGGCGGCCCGGCGCGCGCGTGGTGGTCTATTGCGCCAATCCAGGCTGTGGGACGAGTCAGTCCGCGGGCCGCCGGCTGCGGCGTGAATTGGGCAGCAACACCATCTTCGTATTGAAAGGAGGCTGGAGCGCATGGCTCGAAACGCACAGCCAGGAACGTTAATGGAACCGATCGCCCGGGTCACGCTGGCCGCCGTCTTCTGTTATGCCGGAGGCCTCAAGGCACTCGATCCAGCGGGCTTTACCCTGTCCATCGACAACTATCGGCTCCTGCCGTATCCCGTGGCCGCGGCCGTGGCGGTCTACCTGCCCTGGCTGGAACTCGTGTGCGGGCTGGGCATACTCTGGCCAAGGACCCGCTTGGGCGCCGTGGTCGTGCTGCTTGGGCTTTGCCTCGTCTTCAGCGGCGCCATCGCTTCCGCCTGGATTCGAGGCCTCGACATCAGTTGCGGATGTTTTGGCGGGGACGAGGCGGGCCATTTTTCGCTGGTGCTCAGCCTGGCGCGCAGCGGCTTCCTGACGCTGGGATGCGGGTGGCTGCTCTGGCGGGCGAGAAATCCGCTCCTCGCGAGCACTAGTGGCCGAGACAACCCGTGAAGCGGCAACCACTGGCGCTGGCCGGCCTCACCAATGCCGGGAATCAAGGTACGCTGGTGACGATGCCTTGCAATGGACAACCAGGCGCAGCTATGCCGGTGCCTCCGGCCCCAACGGCAACCGCACAGCCTGCATGGTCCTACTATCTGTACACCGGGGACAAGGCGTTCCTCGAGCAAGCACTGGAGGCGACCGCCAATACCCTGGCCCGGCGCGAACAAGAGGAGTTCGACGCGACGTTGGGGCTTTTCCGGGGCCCCGCGGTTTATGGTGATGGCATCGCCGCCTATCCTGATCGCTACGTGACGCCCAACGGATCGAGCGGCATTTATGAGTGGCCGCCTTGCAATCCCGAAAAGAAAGCGCCCGTCGGCTACGGCTTGCCGATGCACACGCTCTCCTTGAATTGCACCTATTTTCACACCTACGAGGTGATATCGAGGATGGCCGCGGAACTCAACCGGCCGATCGATCCCGCCTGGGCGGCCAAGGCGGCGCGATTGCAGGAAGCCATCAACCGGCATTTTTGGAAGCCGGACTTGGGTCGCTACATCACCCTCGTCGACCCGTGGGGGACGGATGAGCGACAGGAAGCAATTGGAATGGCTTTCAGCGTCCTCTTTGGGCTCGCCGACCGCAACCAGCAAGACTCCCTCTTCCGGCATTCCATGACGACCCCGGCTGGCATGCCGGTATTATGGCCCACCTATTCCCGCTATCTCGCCCGCGGCGGATTCGGCCGCCACAGTGGAACGATCTGGCCTCACGCGCAGGCATTTTGGGCCGATGCCGCCGCCAGGACCGGACATGTCGATCTCGTTTCGATCGAATTGACGGGGATGGCCGAAAAAGCCGTTCGTGATGGTCAGTTTTATGAGATCTACAATCCCATGTCGGGGCAGCCTGACGGCGGGCTTCAGGAAGGCGGTGGACGCGGCATCGTAACCTGGGAATCATGCCCGCATCAGACCTGGAGCGCGACGGGCTATCTGCGTTTGATCTTTTTTGATTTGATCGGAATGCGGTTTGATGAAGCCGGTGTCTGCTTCGAACCGACCTTGCCGGGCGGGTTTGATTCGATCGCTTTAACCGGCCTCCCCTATCGTCAGGCCACGCTCGACATTCACATCAGCGGATCGGGCAGCCGGATCAAGACAATGAAGGTCAATGGATCCTACGCCGATCACCGGCTACCCGCCGATGCGTCAGGCAGGCAGGAGATCCAAATCGAACTCACGCGCTGACGCGCGCCGGGCCGGTCGCAGGTTTAAGGCCACACCGACGCTGCGACAGGCTATAGGCCATGCAGCGTTCTGATGTGGCAGCGCTAATCTCTACTATGGGAAATGATTCAAAAGATCAGGCTGCGGATATTGATATTGCCGGGGTTGAGGAAAGCGGCTGACTGAGGAGATGACGCGCAAGCTGTCACTGGAGTTCCCCGGAACACTCTACCGCGTCATCAATCGGCCCTTTTAAATTACCCCCCCTGGTTTCGAATAGTTCGCTTTCGGAGAATAAACCCATGAGCAAGCGATTCGCGATTCACATCGAGTATGACCCTCGGAAAATGGAGCAAAGCCGCCGCCGCCATGAGGCCCGGGCGAACTTCAAAATCGTCGACCGGGTGCCGGTCCTGTTCTGCCTTGAACGCCGGTATTTTCTGCCGCTGCTGCACAGCGGCTTTAACGAGTATCTCAAGGATGTCGAAACCCACTACGAACTGCAACTGCGCTATAACAAGTATCGCATTGAGAACATCGTCGAGGATTTCTGTCTCGATGATTCAATAACCGTTTATCCCTTCTTCGAGAACGTCGTCAACGCCAGCGGCATGGGAGGGGAGATCGGCTGGTCCGATCACGAACCCGCGCGGGCCATCCCGATCCTCAACCGCGTCGAGGACATCGACCGGCTGCCCGTGTCCGAGCCAACCTCGGGATTATGGGGCCAGCGGCTGCGCTGGTGGCAACGGATGCAGGAATTGGCCAAGGAAACCACGATCACTTTCAACGGCAAACCGGGGCGAGTCGAGGTCGCCCCGCTCGATATCGGCTGGGAAGGTCCGCATATGATCGCCGTCGATCTGGCCGGCGTGAACTTCTACGAGTGGATGCTCGAATATCCCGAGGCCTGCCACCGGTTGATGGACAAGGTCACCACCGGCATGATCCAGGCGGCGCGCTTTTTCCGGCAGGTTGATCCCCGGCCCCGGCCGACATACGGCACAGCCGAGGATTCCTCGCAGATCATGTCCGCGGAGCTGTTCAAGCAGTTCACGGTCCCCTACGATCGCAAGCTCTACGAGGCGTTCGGCGCCGGACTGAAAAACGGCCGCGGGATGCACATGTGCGGCGACAGCACCCATTTGCACCAGGCGCTGAACGAGGACTTGAAGATCACCAGCTTCGACCTGTTTGGCTACCGGGTGGCACCGGCCGTGGCCGCGCGAAATTTCGGAGGCAAGGCCCTGATGTGGGGTAACATCAATCCGATGCTGATGCTCGATGGAACCAAAGCGGAGGTGAAAGCCGCGGCGCACGAATGTCTCGCCGCGCTGGCGCCCTGCGGCGGACTGCTGCTCGGTGATGGAGCCAATATCTGTCCGGGCACGCCGCTCGAAAACCTGGCGGCGTTGACCGAAGCGGCCGCGGAATTCGGAGTACCGGGCGCGTCGGGTAGGAACTGATCCGACTCCGGGCCATGAAATAAAAACGGGCGATCCGAAGATCGCCCGTTGAGACTGGCCAGGCTTACCCCGCGCTGGGAGGGGTGACGGATCATTCCGCCGTCACATAGTCCACGTAAACCGACGACGAACCGCTGGCGTCTCCGGGGGCGATAAACACCACGCCAACCCTGCGGATATAGTTCAGATTGGCGACGCCGGCCAGCGAGAGGGTCAAGGTCGTGGCGCCGCTCGAGTTGATGAGGTAGTACCCGCTGGAATACCACGCCCAGCCGCTGCCCGTCTGGAGATAAATGATGGCATAGACGCCGCTGCCCGGATTGCCCCAGGACGCATGCTTGACGCGGGCCTTCAAAGACGAGTAGCCGACGAGGCTTGGGGGGGAATTCCGGTACAGCCAATAGGTTTTGTCGGCGGCCGAAAAATTGACATCCGCTTTTAGCGTATAGCCGCGGCTGACCCACCATTCGTTCGCTGCCCACGGCCCTCCCGTGATATTCGATCCGGTCCACGATTGGGTCGAGGGTCCTTCAAAGTCGTAGAGGATGTTAACCGGCTCGGTGATGCTCGCGAGATTGATCTCCCCGCGGTTGGCCACCCACGGATCGTTCATGAACGGCGAGGCGTTCACGTTGTTCTGCGGGGACCACCCGTCGTTCCAGGCATAGAAGAAGGTCGTCTTCCTAAACTTCTGCCAGAACGCGTTGGCCCACTTGTAATAGTCGAAGCTGCCTAGGGTGTCAGGCCCGATCTCGGTGAACGCGAAGGTCTTGTTCAGCCCGATCATCGCGTTGTAGGCCGAGTTGAGCGTCACGCTCGTCCCCGGATTGTCATCGTAAACGTCCAGCCCCACCACGTCGACGTAGCTCGCCCCCGGATAATAGTTCGTCCAACTGCCGGGGCCAAAGTCGGGCGCATACACCCAGATCAGGTTGTTGAGCCCCTTGGTCGTGGTGAAGTAGTTGTACATGTCGATCCAGACGCTCTTGTACGTGTTGGCGTTCTGCACACCCCACCAGAACCAATCGCCGTTCATCTCGTGGAGCGGCCGCCACAGCACCGTCACGCCCGCGCTTTGCAGATCGGCCAACCCCTCCGCCATCTTGTCCAGATAGGTTCGCCAGCGGGCACCCGTCTCCGTACCTGGATTGAGCAAGTCTGCGAAGTTATTCAGGTGCTCGTCATAATGGCCGCCGTTGGCGTAACCCGGGCTCGGGCAAGCGACAATGCTTACGGTCACCAGCCCGCCGTTGTTCCAATACGTCTTCAACGTGTCGTTGCAGGTGTAGTCGATCAGCGTCGTCGGATCATCGGCCGTCGCCCAGCCCGCAGCGTAGTCGCCTCCAAAGACGGCGGGATACTGCCCCGTGGCGGTATGCAGCGCCTCCAGTTGCTCAGTCCCAAACGTCCAGGCGGAGTAGCCCCCGAAGTAGCCGGAGGCCACCTTGTTGTCGAGCCGGTTGGGCAGGTGCGCCAGCCAGTTCACCACGTCCCGTGTCGCCTGGGTCGCATTCGGGTTGACCGGAGAGACGGTGTGAGCGCCGGCGATCGTCGTTGCCCAAAAGGGCGCCAAAACAGCAAAGAGAACAGCTGCCCATTTCTTTGCCGGATTTCTGCTCGTGGGAGCACTTTCACGATTCCTATTCATGACTTATATCTCCTTTTATTAACCTCAGTGATGTTGGGGCTAAAAATGGCGTACAAACAAATGATGCCCTCTTCCCTTGGCTGCGGGGTCAGGAATTGCCTTCAAGTCGCTGGAGGCCTCGCTGTATTCGGGGGTAGAATCGGACCGTCGCTTGCGGGTGGAAACGGTGGGGTGATGGACTCTTTGGGTCCAGTGAGGGTCCCGCATAGTGCTGCCCCAATCTCAATTTTGGAATAGGGAATTCGCCTTATTTTAGGCTTTCGGCCTGGTGAATCCGGCAAAAAATTGACGGATGCGAAGCGGCGTGCCGCGGCCCGCTCATGGTCCTCGCCTTTTTTGGAGGGAGGTTCGCTGTATCAGACGACGGCTGGCGGCAGAGCGTGACCGCCGGGCGCGCCGGGAAGCATGGACGGCCCGGCGGTCCGTCCCTACCCAGCAGGCTCTTTGGCGAACACCAATAAATTCCCGCTGTTACGCGCGGATGGTGTCCCAGGCGTCGAAAATGGCGTAAGCGTTGGGAAGTTTGGCGGCGGCCCCAAACTCAAACTGGGCGATCACGCCGCCCCCCTGGTGCATCAGGGCCGCGGCCACGCGCCGCACCGCCTCGCGGCATTCCTCGGGCGTGCCGTGGGGCAAAAGCTGCTGCCGGTCGATCTCACCCCAGAAAGTGATGCGACCCTTGCAGCGCCGGCCGATCGCCTCGATGTCCATGATGAACAACTGGCTGTTGACCGCGTCCACGCCGATTTCAATCAGGTCTTCATAGATGTCGGCGATGCAGCCATCGGAGTGCATGAAGATCTTCTTGCCGGCGGCATGGGCGATGTCGCAATACTCCCTGTACAGCGGCTTGAAGAGGCGACGCCACTGGGCCGGGGAAATCAACAGGGAGCGCTGCGAGCCCCAGTCGTCCATGATCATCAGCGCGTCGACGCGGGTCCGGCTCCAGACTTCCACCTCCTTGCGGTAATAGCCGTGCACCACCCGTATCAGTTCCGATAATTCCGGGGGTTCCTCGGCCAGATCCAGATACAGGTTTTCGCTGCCGCGGAGGAACTGCATGCGCTCGAACGGACGAGCCCAGCAGGGAGCCGTCATGAACTTGTCGCTGGCGGCGTAAAGGCGGTTGACTTCCGCGGCGTCGATTTGCAGCAACGGTTCCGGCGGCTTGACCCGGTCGAGTCTGGCCCAGTCGTCGAGCAAGGGCTGTTTCACTTCGCCGATCACCCCGGCCTGCAGATTCTCGAACACGCAGCCCCATTCATCGCGGTAGATGCCCACCGCATATGCATCACCTTCAATCAGCCGGGCCAGGGCGCCGGCAGGCGGAGGGCTGAAAATATCGTCGGGATATTTTTGACCGAGCGCATCCAGCGCCGGCCGTCCATGCTCGATATGAGCGATGGGCAGCACCCAGAGTTGGCGCGGCACGCGATCCGGATGATCGCATGCCAAAGCACGATAGACACGTTCCCGGCTGGTCATGAATTAGCTCCTTTTTGGCAAAAACATCCCCGGTGATCGGTCGACCCATTTCGACGGGCAATTTCCCGAGCATGTTTTGGTGAATCTTCGGGGAGCTTCGCAGGGCGGGTCCAGCAAAAAGATCGGGCCGCCCTCGACCGGGACGGATTCGACCTCATCCTGGCGACCGGCACGGCGCCCGCATCTGGGCCAGGGCCGCCGTGGATGAAGGCGCCGCGTTCTACTTCACGCTGCCGGAGGATCGGTAGCGATCGCTTGCACTCCACCTCAGATGTCTGGCCAGCAGAATGAGCCCGCCGAACGGGCAAGCCTGCGCCCCTGCAATTTCCAGAGGTTTTCGAAGGCCCCGGTGCTCTGCATGGCGGATCCGACCGCTGAAGCACTGTGCGGCGCGAAAAACTCCTCGCGGCGTGCAACCCGGTAGAAGCTTGCCTGTCCATCCTGCTGTCCGTATCCCTCGCGCCGTGCTCCGTGGAACCGCCGTCCCGCTGCTGTTGCTCCTTGTCTCCGTCAGCGCCACCGCCCAGGTGACGCCGCTGGCACCCGTGGTCACGGCGGAGGACTCCACCTTCGACCTGACCACCGGGGAAGCCGTGCTCACGGGCCATCCGCGCATCGAATACGGCCCCACCCTGCTGCTGGCGGACGTGCTGCACTACAACCGGACCCAAAACCTGGTCACAGGGGAAGGCCATTTCACGATCACGTCCGGTGCGGAGCGGGTGCTGGCGCAGAGCGGCACCTACAATCTTGCCACCGGTGTGTTTACCCTGACCGATGTGCGGGCCGGCAATCCGCCGTATGCGATCACCGCCGCCTCCGCCACCGGCACGCGCGCCCGGATGACGCTGGGCGGCGCGGTGGTGACCTACGGCGAGCCGGGGGCCTTCGCGCCCACCCTGTATGCCGACCAACTCGTTTACGAGCCCGGCAAGCGGCTCGTCGGCGAGCACGGGCACGTGGGACTCGGCGACACCTCGTTGCTCGCGCTGCCGAAATTCGATCAGTCGCTCGAACACCCGCTCATTTCCACCATGACGGCGCGCGTCGGCTATCGGAGCAATCTCGGCGCGTACGTCGACCTGGGGCTGCGCCTGCCGGTGTGGCCCGGCGTCGACCTCGGCGCGGAGGTCGGGGAGTACACCAACCGCGGCCCGATGGCCGGCCCGCTGGGCGGGTATCGCTACGACTCAGACGGGCAGACGATCACGGGCAGCTTCAGCTCGGGCTTCATCCACGACCACGGCAACCGGCAGACCGACCTGCTCGGACGGCCGATTCCGACGGACCGCGGCTATTTCGAATGGCGCCACCAGCAGACCATCGACGACCGCTTTACGCTCACCGGCCAGTTTTCCTGGTGGCAGGACTCCGATGTCATGCGCGATTTTCACCCCAGCCAGTTCTATCCCGTGCAGCAACCCGACGCGTTCCTGGAGGCGGCCTACGCCGGCGGAAATTACTACCTCGACCTCTTCACGCGTCTGGCGCCGAACAATTTCGAGGTCGTGCCGCAGCGGCTGCCGGAAATCCGTTTTGACCTCCTGCCGCTGCCGGTCGGCGGCGGGCTGTACGAACGCTTCCACGCAAGTTTCGCCGTGCTGCAGGAGGACCCGCTGCTCACCGGCTCCACCCTGCGCAGCAACCGCCTCGACGCCTTCTACTCGATCTCCCGCCCGATCACGCCGGCCAGCTGGCTGAGCATCACGCCGGTGGCCGGCGGCCGGATGACCTACTACCTCAAGGCCACCGGTGGACGCGACACCTATGCCCGCTGGCTGGGCGAGCTTGGCGTCGACGCCGAGCTTCACGCCAGCGGCACCTTCGACTATCGCAACGAACTCTGGCAGATCGACGGCCTGCGCCACCTCCTGACGCCGAAACTGTCCTACCGTTACATCCCGGAGGCGGAGCGCGGCCAGTCCTTCATCCCCTTGATCGACCGGGAGGCGTTTTCCACCCAGCTCCCGCCCCTCGATCTCGGGGACGTCCGCAACCTCGATCAACTGGGCGGCATGCATACGCTGCGGCTGAGCCTCGACAACGTGCTGCAGACCCGCGACGCAACCTACGGATCGCGCGACCTCATCGATTTCAACCTGGCCTCCGATGTGCACTTCTCCCCCCAGCCCGGTCAGCGGCGGTGGTCCGAGATTTACACCGCGCTGGGGCTCACGCCCGCCCCATGGCTGCGGTTTGAGCTGTTCCAGCGGCTCTCCGTCCGCACCCTTGCGCTGCGGGAGCTCAACACGGGCCTCGAGTTCCGGGATCGCGATTGGTGGGCGCTCCGGCTGTCTTCCGCCTACCTGCAAAACGAGATCGAGCAATATTATCTCGAGTACGAACAGCGCGTGAACGAGGTCTGGAAAGGCTTCACCCGGTTGCGCTACGACACCCGCGCCCGGCGCTGGAACGAGCTCTCCCTCGGCCTCCGGCAGAACCTCGGCAACACCTGGAACATCCGCTATGAAATATCGTGGTATCAGGGCCGGCAACGCGAAGGCTCGTTCGGCTTTAATGTCGCGGTCGACCTGATCCGGTTTTGATCGGCCCACCGTGCGCCGGCCACTGCCGCCCTTCTACGGTAGCGACGGCGCAAGACCTCCCTGGTGATGTCCTCCATCGTCCGCAACCAGCAGCAGATCTTTCTCCGCCTGTGGCAAAGCCTGCTGCCGCACCTGCGGACCGATCGCAACCTGCCGGCACGCATCCAGGAGGCGCTCCGCCGCCGTGAATTCGGTTCCCGCGACCGGCGGTTGTATCGCGAACTGATCTACACCGCGTTGCGGTATTGGCCGTGGGTCGAGGAGCTGGCCGCCCGCGCCGGGGACGAGGCGGTGCACGCCATCGCCTGGCTCGCAGCCGACACGCCGGTCACCCATGTTTTTAGAGAAACGCTCCTCGCCACCTGGCCGCCGCTGCCACCGTCCATTTCCGCGCGGGCAGAGCGCCTGGGTGTCACCGGCGGATTGCTGCCGGAGTGGTTCCACCGTCACTGCCCCGCGGCATTCGTCTCGCCCAATCTCGAGGTGTTGCACCGCCGCGCCCGCTTGTGGATCCGTCTGCAGACCGACGCGCCGGACACCGTCTGGGCCGAATTTGCGGATCGGGGATGGCGATGGCGCCGGTCGGAAACGTGGCCCGAGGCCGGCGAAATTCTGGAGGAAACCGATCTGACGGCCACCACGGCCTACCGCGAGGGGAAATTTGAGATCCAGGACCTGGGATCGCAGATGGTGCTCGCCAGCGTGGAAATTTCCCGCGGCGGACGCTGGCTCGACGCCTGCGCCGGCGCCGGCGGCAAGACCCTCCAGCTGGCCCGACTCCTGGGGGCGGAAGGACGCGTGGACGCCTTTGACATTCGCACCGAGGCGCTGGCGGAACTCCGTCAGCGGGCGCGCCGCGGCGGTTTCACCAACATCCAGACGCTGACGCAGGAACCGGCCGCACCGGGCTACGACGGCGTGCTGGTGGACGCCCCCTGCAGCGGCAGCGGCACCTGGCGGCGCGCGCCCCACCTGAAATGGTGCACGACATCCGCCGAGATTGCGGCCCAGGCCGACCGGCAGCAGGAGTTATTGGCGCGCTTCGGCCGGCTGGTCCGTCCGGGCGGCCGGCTGATCTACGCAACCTGCTCGCTCAGCCGCCAGGAAAACGAGCAGGTCGTGGCGGCGTTTCTGCGCGCCCACCCGGATTTTGCCGCCGTTCCTCCCGATCGCACGTTTGGCAACCCGCGCGCGGACAACGGCCTCACGATCCTGCCCGCGCAACACGACACGGACGGTTTTTTTGCCGCCGCGCTGGAGCGCCGGCGCTGATTTTTCCGTTGCGCGGCCCCCGCTTCTCACCCATCCCGTCCCCGTGGTTCCCGACGCCGACCATCGCATCAAACTCCAGGTCTTTGAAGGCCCGCTCGATCTGTTGCTGTTCCTCATCCGGAAGAATGAGCTGAATATCTATGACATTCCGATCGAGCAGGTCACCCGGCAGTATCTGGAGGCGCTTTTCGCCATGCAGCAGCTCGATCTCGAGCTGGCCGGCGAATTCTTCGTGATGGCGGCCACGCTGATGGAAATCAAAAGCCGCCTGCTCCTGCCCAAGGATCTGCAGGCGGTCGATCCCAACGCCACCGACGAGGAGGAGATGGATCCGCGCTGGGAACTGGTC
The DNA here is from genome assembly GCA_028688225.1 of Opitutaceae bacterium. GTDB lineage: Bacteria > Verrucomicrobiota > Verrucomicrobiia > Opitutales > Opitutaceae > Fen-1467. The sequence goes on from JAQTYQ010000012.1 coordinate 89,991, forward strand.
CACCAGCTCATCCAATACCGCAAGTTCAAGGAGGCCGCCGGCGAACTCGGCCGGCTGGCCGGCGAACGGCAGGACCTGATCGCCCGCTACGTCTCCGCGCTTTCCGACCGCAGCGACCGGCCGCTCAGGAACACCGACCGCATCGAGCTCTGGAACGTCTTCAACGTGGTGTTGCGCCGCCTCGCCGAGAAACTGGTCGTCGGCGAGATTCATGACGAACAGGTGACCGTCGCCGACCAGATGGAGATGCTGCTGGCGCGCCTCCAGACCCAGCCGCGATTCGTGTTCTCCGAGCTCTTCACCACCACCATCAGCCTGCGCACGCTCGTCGCCACCTTCCTGGCCGTGCTGGAACTCACCCGCCTCAAGCGCCTGCGCATCCGGCAGGATGAGGCGTTTGCCGATATTTTCTGCGAGGCGGTGACAGAGAACGCGCTTGAAACACCGGCTGCTCCGGACACCTTGACGGCGTGAAACCTGTGCGAAAGCGGAAGAAAAAAGTGCACGCCGCGCTGCTCGGCGTCGGTCTCGACAACAAGGACGGCCACAAGCGCATCACGACCGGCGAGCAGTTTGCCATCATCGGCGGCTCGGAGGAGACGCATGAGCGCATGGCCGAGACCGTCGTGAAAACCTTCGAGGAGCTGAAGCAGATCGGCAAACCCATCGAGGAGGTCGGGCCGAAGGAGCTTACCGAAATCATCCAGCGATCAACCCCCCGCTAAACCATCCCCTTCCTTGACTCCGCATCCGTCCCACAAACAGTAACCGCCATGTCTGCCACCATCGCTCATCTGACCACCGATAATTTCAAGGATACGATCAGCACCGCCGCGACACCCGTGCTCGTGGATTTCTGGGCCCCCTGGTGCGGGCCCTGTAAAATGCTGGCCCCCATCCTCGAGGAACTGGCCACCGAACTCGCCGGCAAGCTCACCGTCTACAAGGTGAACACCGACGACAACGGCGAACTCGCCGCCCAGCACGGCGTCCGGGCCATTCCCACGCTCCTGCTCTTCAAGGGCGGCCAGCTCGCCGACCAATACGTGGGCATGATGGACAAGGCTTCGCTGAAAGCGAAGGTCTCCGCCAAGCTCTAGGAACCTGTCGGACTTCGCCGCCAGGTTCCTAGGTTTATTTCCCGGCCACGAGCAGAGCGGCCAGCACGATCGCATAGCCGGCGAGGTAAGCGCCGCACCGGCCCAGCAGCGCGATGAGTTCGCCCGGAGCCGCGGCCCGGCGCAGTGCCCGTGCCTGCCGGAATCCGGCCAGGGCGAACAGCAACGCCGCCCCCAGGCCCGCCGGCAGGCTGCAGCACCCACGCAACGCCAGCAGCACCGGCGCCGCCGCGGCCAGCGCGTGGGCCAGGATGAACTGCCCGCGGGCGAAGCGCTTCCCCAGGAGCACCACCAGCGTCCGTTTCCCCGCCTGCGCGTCGGTCCCGGCGTCGCGATAATTGTTCACGAGGAGGATGTTCGTCGCGAGCGCGCCGACGGCCACGGCTGCCAGCACGGTGTCGACGCCGACGCGGCCGGCCTGCACGTAGAAGGTGACGCACACCGCGACCAGACCGAAAAAGACGAAGACGAACACATCGCCGAGCCCATGGTACCCGAGCGGATACGGCCCGCCCGTGTAGGCGATGCCGCTGGCGACGCTGACCACCCCAACGATCACCAGCCACCAGCCGCCCCATGCGACCAGCAGCAGGCCGATGGCCAGGGCCAGCCCGAAAGCCAGCCCCATCGCCCGGCGCATCGCGGCCGGCGCCACCAGGCCGGCCGCCACCGCCCGCCGCGGGCCGACGCGCGCGCCCGTGTCGGCTCCCCGGACAAAATCGTAGTAATCATTGGCAAAGTTGGCGCCGATCTGCACCAGCAAGGCAAAGATGAGGCAGATGGCCGCGGCGGCGGGCGCGAACGCACCGGCCCGCCATGCCAGCGCACTGCCCACGATCACCGGCGCCACGGCTGCCGGCAACGTCCGCGGCCGCGCGGCATCCAGCCAGATTTTCCAATGCGCTTCTTCGGCGGACACGGCCCGTCACCGTAGCGGAGAGCGACGCCGGGACAAGCCGATTGCAGGGGGCGTGACCGCCGGGCGCGGCGGGGCCGTCCGTGCTTCCGCTTTGTTCCAGGGCCTGGAGTTCATCGAAACGGCACCTGCCGCGAGAACACCCAGTCTGCTTTTGTCAATAAAAGAAACTACTCAAAAAATGGTAGGTCCCCCTACCCAAAATTGAGTGTTCTGGAGGCGTGCCCGCCGAACACCGGCGCTTTAAGAAAAGCACGTTCATGCAGAATCCGTGATGAGAAAACAACCGCGGCCGCCGCGCGGATGCCGGCGCGCCCTTCCCGCTTGAAAACGCCCCTCCACTCCGCGGCCCGGCACGAACGCCGCAGCCTGAAAGCCAATCTCCATGAAAACGAAACCGGGATCTGTCATCATTGCCTCGTTGCTGCTGTCCGCCTGGCCGGTGCAGGCGCAGACGGAAAGTTCGCCGGCCGCGCCGCGGGACCTGCGGCCGATTCCGGAAGCGCCCGCCGTGCCGGAGGCCGGCGCGGATTACTCGCTGGATTTGCAGTGGAACGAGCGCCGCGTGGATGCGACCATTGCCTACGAAAACCCCTCGGATCAGCCCCTGGCGATCGAGGGGATCCAGTGCTCGGACGGGCTCTTCGTCGTGGATTTTCCGAAAAGCATCCCGGCGCGCGGCGCGGGCCGGATCGACCTGTTGTTTGAAGCGAAGCCGGGGCGGCAGGGGGAGGCGGAATTTCTCCGGTTAAAGACCAGCGCCGGGGAGAAACTGATCCGCATCGCCCACAACCGCCCGCCGGTGGCGAGCTTCGACCGGCAACTGCTGGCGTGGGAGGTGGGCGAAACGGCCGCGCCCAAATCGGCGGTTTTGACGCTCACCAACGGGATCAAGGTGGCGCAGGCGCGGGCGATGAAGGGCCATGCGGCCACGGTCGCGGACTTGGGCGGAGGCCGGTATCGGATCGAAGTGCTGCCCAAAAGCACAGCCAAACCGGGCACCTTCCCGGTGCTGGTGACGCTCGATCCGGAAGTGCCCGGCGTCATGCCGGTCATCACCTGTTCCATTGGCACGAACGACTAACCCGGGGCGGATTCCCATGAAAACGCTCCTTCCCCGCGGCTGGGTGCTTGGACTGCTGTGGCTGGGTGCGGCTTTAAGCGCGCGCGCCACGCTGGTCACTCCGCCCACCTTCACCTCCATCAGTCTTCCGGCGACCGCCACATTCGGACAAACCATCACGATCAGCGCCACGGCCGTGGCCAATGTGTCGGACAACTCCGACGGCAATAATTGGAATACCAGCGACCACCTGCGCATCCTGCGGATCAACATCGACTACCTTCCGCCGGGCGGCAGTTGGACCGATTTGGTCGACTGGCTGCCGCAGTGGGTCAGCCCCAATTCGGTCAGCACGAATCTCACGCTCAACACCGCGGGAACCTGGTACGTGCGCTTCCAGGCCATGGACGGCCGGCCGTGGTATAGCGACGTTCTGACTTACCAGGTCGTCGTTTCCCCGCCGCCCGGACCGGTCATCACCTCGGCGCTGTCGGTCTCGGCCAACCAGGGGCAGAACATCTCCTACCAGATCACCGCCACGAACAGCCCGACAAGCTACGGCGCCTCGAATCTGCCTGCCGGACTCTCCGTCAACCCGTCCACGGGGGCGATCTCCGGACGCCTGACCGCCTCCAGCTCGGTGACCTCGAGCATTTCCGCGACGAACAGTTACGGCACCGATACCAAGAACCTGGTCTGGACGATCACGGCCGCCGTGATCACGACGAACGCTTCCGTCGCGCCCTCCGCAATCGTCAACGGCAACTCCGTCACGCTGACCCGCAACGGCACGGCCAATTTCGGCATCGCCTGGACCGAGAACACCATCTGGCTGCCCGGCGGCTCCTCTCAAGTCCTGGGCAACCTGGGTCTGGGCTCGATGAGCTACACCCCCACCGCGGGGCTCGGCACCTATTCGTACCAGTTCCGCCTCGTCGACAACTACTCCAACTACCAGGACCAGTGGATCAACTTCACGGTGACGGCGCTGGCCCCGCCGACGAACTTCCAGTCGACGCTCACCGGCTCCACCTTCGTCCAGTTGAGCTGGAGCGCCGTTTCCGGGGCCACCTCGTACCGGGTCTACCGCAACGGCGCGCTCATAGGCTCGCCCACGACGACGAGCTTCACCGACAGCACGGTCACGCCGGGCACGGCCTACACCTACACCGTCGAGGCGCGCGACGGCTACGGCAACGTGTCCCCCGTGGCCACCCTCAACGTCACCACGGCCGCGTCGCTGGAAGTCTTCACCCCGCTGCCCTGACTTCCGCCCTCTGGCTGCCGACCTCTGAGCTCTGTCTTCTGATCTCTGACTCCTGCCCTCCCGCCTACGCCCAGGCGCTCCGGCGCGGCAAGCTGTCCTCTGTCTTCCTGCTCCTTGCTCCCTGTCTCCTCCCTTCCTCCCCCCGTCCTCCGTGGCCTCGTGCGAAGGAGGATCACTTTCACTCTCACTTTCACTTTTCCCTTCACCCTCCCTCCCGCCATGCACCTCCTGCCTGCAGTTCCCCACCTCCGCCGGCTCGGCGCGCTCTGTTTGCTGGGCGCGCTGCTCTCGCCGCTCTCCGCCCAGCCGCCGGCCAAACCCCGGCCCGGCCCGGCCAACCCGCAGGCCAAAGCGCTGCTTGAGCAGGCGGAGCAGGAGCGCGCCCTGTTGCTCGAGGCCAGGCGCCAGGCGCTCATCCTGGCGGCCCGGGCGGCCACGCCCGAGGAACGCCTGAGGATTTTCCGGGATTTGCGCGCGGCCCAGCGCGACCGGCTCGCCCGCCTGCGCGAGCAGACCGCCCAAGCCCATGCCGCCGAAAAGCAGCCCGAGAGCCTCCCCCCGCCGGCGCCCCAAAGCTGACCCCCTGCCGCCATGCGCTCTCCCATCGATTGCCTTTCACCCTTTGCGCCGGCTGGTCAGGCCCTCGCCAACCCGGGGAAGCTCCGCCGCCGCCTGCTCGCGCCGTTCTGCCGTGTCGCAGCCGACGTCAGGAGGCTGGCTTTGCCAAATGCCGCGGGGCGGCGCCTGCCCGTCTCCCTTCGGAGGCCGGCCCGTGCCGTCGCGGCGGGGCTCGCCGCCCTGTGCCTGTGGTCCGCGCCCGTCTTCGGCCAGGCCAATCCCAAGGTCAGCGCCCAGGTCTGGCTCGGCGTCAATGCCCAGATCCGGGCCGCGAGCCAGTATGCCATCCGCGTGTGGCCCTCGCGGCTGGGCGAGCCCGACGTGTTCTATGCGTGGTTCAACAACTACGCCGGGCTCGAGACCCCGGTGTATTCACCCAACAAGCTCCTCCAAATCACCCCGGGGCGCCTCTACCACATGTACGTGAGCTGCGGCTCGTGGCACTTTGCGGACGTGCACTTCAACGTGCCGGCCGGCTACACCCTCTACCTGGGGCAGCCCTTCCTGGAGCGCACCCCGCGCAACTTTTTCCGGACCGATGAATACCAGGGCAGCTACGGCACCTACAGCATGGACTTCGAGCTGCGGCCCAACGACGGCAGTGGCGGCCTGGCCCCGGGCGCCTCGCTCCCGCCCCGCATCGGCGACGTGCTCTGGTCGGTCAGCGCCGGCCAGCAGGCCGACGGCACCAGCGCCGGGGTGATCCGCTGGCGCACGACCACCGTCAGCGAGGCCCTCCTCGACGCCCTCTCGCTCGATTACGCCGACCCCGGCACCGATGAGGTCTTCGTCTATCGCTACGCCGACGATGCCCTCAAATACGTCGGCACCGACCAGGTGCAGCTCTACGTCCGCCGCCGCCCCGGCGCCGGCTATGTCATCGAGGCCTACAACCCCTGGGTGACCTACAGCTACCCCAACAACGACCCCACCCAGGACTGGACCTTTGGCGAGGCGGCCTTCGCCACCTACGACGTGCACAATCCCGACGCCACGTGGCAGGGCCGGGTGCAGATCACCCGCCAGGCCGACGGCCGCACCGACACCTGGACCTTGAGCGTGAGCGGAGCCACGACCCTGCTCGAGCAGACCAACGCGCTCCAGAAGATCCGGCTCGTGTCCACGCCCAACACCCCCCAGGCGGGCCAGCGCACCGAGGTCGCCACCATCGAGGAAAGCGGCGGGGTGGTCAAAGCCAAGACGACCCGCATCTACCAGTCGTTCGTCTGGGGCGAGGAGTTGCTGAGCGAAACCGCCAACCCCGACGCCGTCAACGGCCCGGCGCTCACCACCGCCTACGCCTACTACGACACGGGCTGGGCCACCAGCGGCAACGTCACCAAGCTCAAATCCGTCAAGCACCCCGGCGGCGCCTGGGAGCGGTACGAATACTACGAGGACGCCGGCCGCTGGGGCCAGCCCGCGGCCGTCTACCGCCGCTGGCAGGGCGGCCCGGCCACTCCGGGCCCCGACGACCCCGCCAGCGCCACCCTCACCAATTGCCAGGTCACCCTCCTCGACTACGTGGCCGAGTTCGCCAACAGCGGCGTGAGGAACCTGCTCTCGACCACGGAAACCCGCACCCTGGGCGTCACCACGGCCAATAGCGCGGTCACCCCCACCGGCATCTGGAACAATAGCGCCTACAACGTCTACCCCAACCAGATCCAGCAGATCCGCGACGAGACCGTCCAGGCCTACGCCAGCGCCGCGAGCGCGCTCACCACCACCCGCCGGGTGTTTCACCACACGGCCGTGGCCGACTACAACGGCAAGCTCTACGCCCAGACCAACCCCGACGGCACCAAGGTGGCCGCCACCTACGTGCGGGGCGCCTTCAGCGACCATCTCGACGCCAACACCGCCACCTGGGACAGCACGGACTTCACGCCCGATGCCAACGGGCTCTACTGGTGCGAATCGTTCTTCTACGGCGCCAGCACGGCCGTCAGTGGCTCCGAGCCGGTGACGAGTTTCCAGGGCAAGCCCGTCGACACGGTCTACCTCGTGCCCGGCAAATCCGTCCGCCGGCAGGTCATCCGCCGCAACGACCACGGCCTCGTGGCCGAGCTCACCTACGTCTACCTGGGCGGCGGCAGCTACAAGCTCATCCGTTGGCAGAAAAACACCTACACCCGGGGCCTGCTCACCGCGGTCGACCAGAGCGACGGCTCGCACCAGAGTTTCGCCTATACCGCCGGCCGGCTCAGCTACGAGACCCGCGCCGACGGCACGCAGACGCAGTATTACTTCGACGCCATCATGCGCCCCGTGCGCCGCGAGGACAAGGCCGCGGGCGCGAGCGGCAGCTACCCGGCGCAGGACGCCGTCAACACCTACTACACCTATGATGCCGCGGGCAACGTGACCCAAACCCAGACCACCGGCGGCTCCCTCACGCTCACCACCACGAGCGTCTTCAACCTGGCCGGCCTGCCAACCTCCACGACCGACGCTTCGGGCCTTGTCACCGCCTTTGCCTACGCCAACGGCGGCCGCACGGTCACGGCCACGCTGCCCGGCGGCGCCACCCGGGTCACCGACCGCTACCTCGACGGCTCGCCCAAATCGGAAAGCGGCACGGCCATCGCCGGCAGCTTCGCCCGGCGCTCGGTCATCGCCAGTGGCGGCGAGTCGGGCTATCAGGTCGCCATCACTTACGCCGTCCAGGACGGCAACCCGCGCTATAGCCAGGCGGTCACCGACTGGCTCGGCCGCACGGTGCGGGAGGAAAGCCCCAAGCCCGGCGGAGGGCTCTTCCAGCAGGGCTTTGCCTACAACGCGGCCGGGCAGCGGACCGCGCAATGGGAGACCGGCAAGGCCTCCACGCTCTTCACCTACAACGCCCTGGGCGAACTCGAGTCCACCGGCCTCGATGTCGGCCAGAACGGCGCGCTCGACTTTGCTTCGATGGACCGCATCGGCAAGGTCCAGATCGCGGTCGTGCAACTGGACGGCGTCTGGTGGAAGCAGACGCTCAATTACGCCTACAACCAGGCCAACAACGCCACGCCGCTGCTCCAGTCCGAGACGCGCGAGCGGCTGGTGCCCTACGGCGGCACGAACTTCACCAACCAGGCGTTTGCCGAAACCCGCGCCTACGACCTGTTCCGCAACCTCACGATCCAGCGCACGGTCATCGACCGGCCCAACCGGCTCGTGACCGTCACCACCGATCTGCCCGACTCCTCGGCCGACGCCGTGAGCACCACCTACAACGGCCGGCTCGTGCGCCGGCAGACCGCCCAGAACCTGGTTTTCGATTACCGCTACGACAGCCTGGGCCGCCCGATCCAGACGATCGATCCGCGCATCGGCGCCACGACCACGGCGTATCACACCTCCGGCACCGGCGCCAACGGCCAGGTGGCGTCGGTCCAGGACCCCGCCGGCAACACGACCAGCTACGGCTACAGCACCAGCGACGGCCGGCTCACTACCCAGACCAACGCCCTCAGCAAGGCCGTTTACTATGCCTACACGGCCCGCGGCGAGCTCTATCGCCAGTGGGGCGCCGCCGACTACCCGGTCGAATACGGCTACAACAGCTACGGCGAGAAGACCGCGATGAGCACCTACCGCGGCGGGGGCCCCTGGAATCAGGCTTCCTGGCCGGCCAGCCCCGGCACGGCCGACACCACCGCTTGGGCTTACGATGCCGCCACCGGTCTCCTGCTTAACAAGACCGACGCCGCCGGCCGCGTCGTCACCTACACCTACAACGCCCGGGGCCAGCTCGCCACCCGCGCCTGGGCCCGCGGCGTCGTCACGACGTACGCCTATAACTCGGCTACCGCCGAGCAGACCGGCATCACTTACTCCGACGGCACGCCGAACCTGACCTACACTTACAACCGCCTGGGCCAGACCGCCACGGTGACCGACACCACCGGCACGCGCTCCTTCAACTACAGCGCCACGACCACCCAGCTCCAATCGGAGGCGCTCCCGGCGTACTTCGGCAGCCGGGTGCTGACCCGCAAGTACGACACCGCCGCCGGCGCAATCGGCCGCAACCAGGGCTTCACCCTCTCGGGCGCTGGCGGCAGCGGCACCGACGACGATATCGGCTACGGCTACGACGGCTATGGGCGCTTCAATTCACTTTCACTTTCACCCTCACTTTCCTTCACCTACGCCTACACGGCTAATTCCAACCTGGTCGCCACCGTGAGCGAGACCGGGGGCTGGTCCGAGACCATGACCTACGTGTCCAACCGCAATCTCCTGAGCTCCGTCAACGGGCGGTTCGGCGCCGCGGTCAAGGCGCGCTTCGACTACACCTATGACGCCCTGGGCTGGCGGGTCACCGCGCTCAAGAGCGGCGAGGAGTTCAGCCGTTATGTCGGGGCCGGGTTGCACGAGGCCTATGCGTACAACGACCGCGGCGAGCTCACCGGCGCGCAGACCTATCACAACCAGAATCTCAGCGACACGACCCAGCCGGTCACAGGCCGGCAGTATGCCTACGGCTTCGACCACATCGGCAACCGCGCGTCGTCCAGTGTCGATGGTCGCGGCGTCACCTACACCGCCAACAACCTCAACCAGTACACCCAGCGCACGACGCCGGGCTATCTCGACGTGGCCGGTCTGGCGCCCAGCAACGCCACGGTGACGGTGAACAGCCAGAGCCCCACCCGCCAGGGGGACTACTACTTCAAGAGCTTCACGTTTGGGACCATGCCCTTGTGGCAGAGCTTCGCGATCTCGAGCAACCTGGGCGGCAGCGAGACGCGGTATGGGTTTCTGGCGGCCAACCCCGAGGTGTACACCTATGACCTCGACGGCAACGTGACCGCGGATGGCCGCTGGAGTTATACCTGGGACGCCGAGAACCGGCTGGTTTCGATGGTGGCCACGCCCGCGGCCTACGGCGCGGGCGCGCCCCGGCAGTTGCTGAATTTCGTCTACGATTATCTCGGCCGGCGGGTGCGCAAGACGGTGTCCAACTGGAACGGCAGCAGTTACGTGGCGGCCACGGACACGGCGTTCGTCTACGATGGCTGGAACCTCGCCGCCGAATACTTGATCTCCGGCAGCACTCTCACCCTCACTCGTTCCTATGTCTGGGGCCTTGACCTCTCCGGCACGATGACGGACGGTGGCGGCGTGGGCGGATTGCTAGCCATACGTGATGCCTCGACCGGGGCCTTTCACCTGCCGGCCTATGACGGCAACGGGAATATCGCCGGCCTGGTGAACCGCGCCAGCGGGATCCTGACGGCGGGGTACGAGTATTCGCCGTTTGGCGAGACCATCCGCTCGACGGGAACGTATGCCACGGCCAATCCCTTCCGCTTCTCCAGCCGGTATACCGATTCCGAGACCAGCCTCGTCTACTATGGCTACCGGTACTACAGCCCGAGCCTGGGCCGCTGGCTCGGCCGTGATCCCATCGGCGAGAAAGGCGGGCTGCATCTCTATGCCTTCTGCGGCAATAACGCTATCAATCGATGGGATTACTTAGGCCAGCTGGCGTGGGGGGCGACGGCAGAAGGCATTAGCCGGATGGACGCGATCATGTGGCAGATGCGGGATGGTAAGGGAGCTAATCCGTTCCAAGCCTATTATGCCGACTCTGCCAATCAGTTCTATGGCATGATTGGCTACCGTAGTGGGATAGATGCGCGATTGGATGCGGCAGCTGCCAATCGATCCGCGGCCCAGCAATGGGCGGAAGGGTATGTCGCGGCCGGGTTTGCCAGCATGGGCTCGCAGTTGACCGATTCGATTAATTCGTTCGGCTCTGCTTCAGTGTCATCGCTGAATTCGTCGTTTGCCGGATCCATGGGTGACAGTGCCTTGGCCAGTCTGGGGGCGGCAAACTTTGCAAGGATTGGCGCGTCCAATGATGCCTTCTCCGCCCGGCTGGCTTCCAGCATCAGTCCGCCAGCCGGCAGCGTGACCTATGGAGAGTATGGGTCAGCTCCGGGCGGCGGCGACGCAATAGCGAGCACCGGCGGTGGGCTTGTCGACTATGGACCGGCTTTGGCGGCGGTTAATTCGCAGATCAATGCCCTAAATAATGGAGCGGGAAACCCAGGAGTATATCAGCCGCCTGGTATTCTGTCTTCCATCGTGCAGGGTATCACAGGAGCACCGCAGTATTGGCAGAGCGCTATCGTCGATCCTAACGCTCCGGGCTCGACAATTATTGCTGGGATCGAGGGAGCTGGATCTGGAATTTATTCAACCGAAAATCCACATGGAGTGGGCGCAATGACACTTGGAACCGGTCAGTTAGTTTTGGCGATAGGGGTCACGGCAAAAGGAGCCCTGACAGGTAATGAAGCGCTAATTGTCGTAGGTGTGGGAATGTATGGTGCAGGTACAACGAATCTTGTTGGCGGAGCAGTATATGGTCCAAAGTTTCAGGGGCCGCTCTCGCCCAATACGAATGTCAAAGATTGGACAGATTGGATATTTGGACCTGGAGGTTAATCTATGCTGAGATTTCTGATTGGCTGTTGCTTGCTCATAATAGCAGCAGGATTTTGTAAAGACGCTTTCCTTGTGCTTAGGGGAAAGACCACAAATCGTCGAGGTGAACTACTTTGGGTCTACAAGACATTAAAAAACAAGGTCCCAGTATCCAAAGATCGATCTCAAGCCCTTCTCCTTACGTTGCTCGTTGCATTTCTTTCGGCTGCTTTGGGAAGCACGATGGTAGTTTCCTTCTTGATCGGGTAAACGACGGAAGACGTCATGTCTTGACTCTTGACAAGAAGCCGTGAGGGGCGGAGGCTTTGGCATGGGTCGAGCGTGGCGGATCGAATATGCCGGGGCGTGTTACCATGTGATCAACCGGGGGAACTACCGGCAGAATCTGTTTACGGGCAAAGGGGCGGCGGAGGCATTTATCCGCGTCGTGGGGGAAGCGGCGACTCGGTACCACTGGCGGGTGCATGCCTACGTGGTGATGAACAATCATTTCCATCTGGCGGTGGAGTTGACCGAGCCGAACTTGAGCGTGGGGATGAAGTGGCTGCAGGGAACCTGGATCCGCCGCTACAATAAACTGCGAGGCTGGATCGGGCGACCCTTCCAAGGGCGGTACAAGGCATTGCTGCTGGAGCCCGGGCCGGCCTTGGGGCAGGTCTGCCATTATATCCATCTGAATCCGGTCCGAGCCCGATTGGTCCAACCCGAGCAGGCGCTGGACTATCCCTGGAGCAGTCTGCCGGTATGGACCAGCAAGGAACGACCAGCATGGCTGGAAGGCTCCGTTGTCCTGGGTTCGGCGGGAGGATGGGCAGACACCAAAGCCGGTTGGAAGCAATACCGGACTTACCTGGAGTTTTTGGCCACGGATGCCGGAAAGAAAAAAGAGCTGGTGGCGGAGCGGATGAGCCGGGGGTGGTGCGTGGGCAGCAGGGAGTTCAAAAAGGAAATGCGCGAAGCAGTCGCCCAACGCGGCGCTGATCTGGAACGGGAACGCTTTGCCGGGCTGGGGCCGGAGGAGGTGGCGGCGGAACGGGCGGCCGGGTGGGAGGAACAGCTGCTGGCACTGGCCCGGGCGGCCAAGATCAGCCTGGAGACGCTGCCGGCCCAGAAGTCGCATCCTGACAAAGCCTTGTTGGCGGCGGCGCTCAAGCAAAGCACGTCGGTCTCGAACGACTGGCTGGGTCGGCGGCTCGCCATGGGGGCACCCGCCTCCGCGAGCCAATTTGCCCGACGCTGGCAGTTGACGGCGGTCGGCCGGAAGGCCACCGAGCAGCTCTTGTCAAGAGTCAAGACCTGACGTCTTCTGGTCTTCATCCATCAATCCCGATGCAACACCGATCTTCGAAGCGGTGATGTATTCGGATACCCACCGGCAGGTGGAATTGCTGTTGGCCGCCGGCGCCGATTTGAACGCCCTGGACGGCAGCGGGGACCCGCCGGCGATCCGGGCCATCGCGACGCGCGCGGATTATCGGCTGGTTTGGGAATTTCTTCAGCGCGGGGCCGATTACCGGATTAAAACGAGGCAGGGGAAGAATGCCTTGGTTGATGCGATCGAAGGACGCATGATGAATCCTGACGACGATGCATACCTCTGGCGGGAGAAAATCATCGAGTTCCTGCGCTCAAAAGGCATCGAGGCGCATCGTCCGCCGCGCGAGCGGCCTCGCGGAAGCCCGCCGTAAACGTGAACCAGATCGGCCAGCGATCCACGCCGGGCTACGTGGATGTCACGTACGACTACGACGGCAACCTGACGGCCGATGGGCGGTGGACGTACACTTGGGACGCCGACGGAGCGCGACAGCGCGGAGATGGCCAAACCGGCAGGTTTGCCCGCAGGGCGAGCCGCGCGGGCGCCCGCGACGCGGGCGGCAAGGCGAGGCAAAACCGGCTCGTGGCCATGGAGACCAGGACCGCGGTTGTCACCCCCAACGGCCCGCTGCCGGTGAGCGAGCGCAAGAAGCTCGAGTTCAAGTACGATTACATGAGCCGCCGGGTCGAGAAGGCGGTCTTCTCTTGGAACGCGGGTTCCAGCGCCTGGGACCTGGTCACCCGCACGCGTTCCACCTACTTTGGCTGGAACTTGATTGGCGAGTACGCCGTGTCCGGGGGCACCCTCACGCTCACTCGAAGTTACACCTGGGGCATTGATCTGGGTGGCGTCTCCGCCGGCGGCGCCGGGGGACTGCTGGCCATCCGCGAAGCCGCGACCGGGGCCAGTTATCTGCCGGCGTACGACGGGGCGGGCAACCTCACCGCGCTGATGGATCGAAGTTCAGGGGCCGTCGTGGCCGCCTACGAGTACTCGCCTTTCGGCGAGACCATCCGCTCGACGGGGACCTATGCGGCAACCAATCCGTTCCGGTCGGCCACGAAGTACACGGACACCGAGACGGGCCTCGTTTATTACGGCTACCGGTATTACAGCCCTGCCCTCGGCCGGTTCATCAACCGCGACCCCATCGGCGAGGCCGGGGGACTCAACCTCTACGGCTTCGTCGGCAACAGCCCCACCAACGCCTGGGATGTGCTGGGGCTGAAGAAGGTGCCGGTGCTCGTAGGATACGAGTGGGTGTGCCACACGAATAAGGCGGGAGACCTCGAGTGCGGCTGGGAGCCCGTTTATGAGTGGCGCGAAGTACCCGACGACGACCAACACAACTCGAGACGTCCGCCGGGGCATGACGATCCATG
>JAQTYQ010000046.1 GCA_028688225.1 Opitutaceae bacterium
ACGGGGCTCCTGATGAGCCTGAGGGGACAATACGGCGGGCCGGGTTTGATCGAGTTGGATGCAATCCTTACCCACCAGCCTGATTTCGCCACGCGGATCAAGAATTTGGCTTCAAATCTCGTGGGTGATACCTGGTGGCGTTGGAAATTCGCAGGGCGAAAGGATATCCGACCGCATGAAGCGATGGCGGCGCTGCGCGAATGGGCGAACACAAAGAAGCGGCCGTCGGTCAGGGCCAAGATCACCGCGCAGGAGAACCATCTCCGGCTCCTCTTACCCCGGACCATCCGGCGCGAGACGGTGCTTTCCGACAATACGACTCTCAGGCGCCAAGCGCTCAACCGGCGACTGGTCAAACTCCACCGGTAAGCCGCCTGACCGCCATGAACCCGCCGATCAACCTCAGGGCAGGGCAGGAGCGCGTGGAGTTTCTCGCCAAGCTGGAGCGCAGGGCGTCTTACCGGAGCATGATCCGCTGCGTCCTCGTCGGGGTTGCAGCTGGAAACGTGATGTTGTATCTAGTCATGCGCGCGATGCTCACCGCCCTCGAACTACTCGGGAAGATCGGCCTGGCGGCAACCACGGTCACGGCGGCCTTTGTTTGGTGGCGTGTCATGTGCTGGCTATGTCAGGCTTCCTTCCGCCCCTGGGAGGAGTCCAATCACCAGTGGGGTGCGGGTATCCGCAGGTTCCACTTGCTGGCCAACGGAATCAATCTCCGAGATCCTTTACGCCTACGCCGACCCGGGAAAGGTTGAATTCAACGCCTCCTGCTCTCGTCTTGATCGCCCGGTCAAAACCGCGATTAGCTTACCTCGAAAATGAATGACGATCCGCTTGATGAAATGTGCAGACTGAACTGCACCTGTCGCACGCGCACGGGCTGCCGGCTCAAACGGCACCCCTTTCTGGCCAATCGGGAATTTAACATCGCCCTGATCCTGAAAACCCTGATCAACGGAAAGACGCTGGATGAAATCAAGGGACCGATGATCGATGTGTTGGAGGAAGCGATCGCGTTCGAAAAGGCTCTGCCTGAATCCTGCCGGGCGGTCTGGGAAAAATCACGGCCGGAATGGGGCGGGCACTCGCCGGAGGAGTTCGCAAGGTTTAGCGACTGGATTGATCATCAGCGCAAGGAGAAGGGTGTGGACTGATCGCGCTCATCGCTCCAGGCGCCATTAGCTACCGACTCCGGACGGAACTGACCAACACCGGGACTAGATTGGATGCGTCAGATCCGGTGACGGCGCGGGCGCCCCCAGTGACTGTTCCAAACGATCGAGGCGCCACGCGCCTGGAAACGACCCCGGGACCTTGGGCGATCCGTCGTCGTGATAACGGTCTTCGTCCTCGGAGATATTGCCGGCTTCATCGCCGCGTGGATCCGGTTCCGGTTCGCCGTCACCTTCGACCGTCGCGGACGGTGGTGTCTGCCCGCAGAGGATGTAAGCCTGAGCGATATTCTCCGGAGTGCGTTTCGCGTACCAGCAGTGGTTGTACGGACTCCAGCGAAAGCCGGCGCCCTTGAGCGCAGCCAGGGCTTCCCTCGCCGGCTTGGCGGCAAAATGGAGTTCCACTCCGTTGTGCTCGTCGTTGAATTTGACCTCAGCCTGACAAGGCGCACCGGGCGTCACCGAGGGTTCGTCCGGAGTCGCCGCGGAAGTTTCTTTGGCGGGTGAGAGCAGATGCGGAGCGATCTCCAGGTCGGCGAGCACATAACCCATATTGCCAACCGGACACGAATGAACCCGCCAGCCATTGGAATGGTCATAGCCACGCTTCAGAAATAGTCCCGAGCCCATGCTCCAGGTCTCCCGGTGTTCGATGTCCTCAGACTCGACCTTCGCTCCTTGCGGATACTCCGCAGCGTCGAGCGGGTGCGATGCAAGCCATGCGTCCGCCTCGGCCTGGGTCAGAAACTCGATCCGCCGATCCAGGTGACGCGCGGCCCGGCCCTCCGCCGTCACGTGAGCTGAGGTGCCATCCGGTCTCAGCCCGCGGATGAAGTAAATACCGCAATCCGGCCCAAGGTGCTTCGTCTCAGGGGAAAGGGCAGCGGCCTGGCGCAGTTGTTTGAAGTCCTCCCGCTTCCCTGAACGAAAACCAATCAGGACCTTGCGCTCGGCCCGATGGCCAAAATAGTCCGCCATGGCGTCCGAGGTGTCCTTGTCCAGTTCGGCAATGATGTAGGCCTGCGCCCACTTCGGAGTCAAAGCGGCGACCTGCTGCTTCATGCGTTCCATCCGTTCGACACGTTCCTGCTCCTTCCGGTCCCGGCCGGCAATCAGGGCCGTGCGCTTCGCGTCCTCCTCGGGAGTGATGCGATGGTCTTCGATCCGCGGGTTTTGCGTCAGAAATTCCGTGATCTTCTTCACTTCCTCAATCACCCGCAGATAATTCTCCGGGGTCACTTCCACCCCCATTCGTTCCTGCAATTCAAACACCTTTTCATAATAGGCCGGACTGAGCTTTCCGCCGAACATTGGGACCCCGTCGGAGTGATGCTCTGTTTCCGGGCGATCGATGACCCCGTAGCGTTCGCGGATGGTTTTCGCCGCCCAGGTGCAATCGTGCATCGCCCGTGTAAACAGGGCATGCTGACGCGGCCCCAGGTTAAGGACCACGAATTGGGCAGGAGTGCGGGATAAAGAGGCGGGTGTTTCCATGCCTGCCATGATAGCCGCCCGTCAGAAAGCGCTTGGCTGAGCCTGTAGCTTTACGTGGCTGAACTGCCAATCCCATGGCCCCGATTGGGTGATGGCACGAACATCCGGCGGGAAATAAACAGCCGAACCGTCTCTCCATCAAAGAGGTGCGATAAGCCAGACAAGGGTTCAGACGATTTCGCTGAAAAACGGCCTTCAATCAGGCGTTTGATCATGCATGCGCATTCGCGTGCACAACATCGACAGAATGGATCCCGCCGCCCTGCTGAAGGAAGAGGGGGATATGCATTACTTCGCCGACACCCGGATGGCTTTGCGCTGCTTGCGCTTTAATCCAGGCTTCTTCCGGGTCCACCTCCTCAAAGTGGATCACGCCTTCGAACCCAGCTACACGGTGGCGAAATACATCATCGATTTCGCCGAAACTCCGGCTGAGAAGACCGACGAAGCCTTCGAGAAGCTGCTGGGCCGCTTCCCCCGGGTCGTTGATCTGAATAACTCCCTCGCCGGCCAGAATTGGATCCACAACGCCGTGGACGAGACGTATGACGCCTACCGGACGCCGGATGGCATCCTGCTGATCAAGCGGGTGCGAAGAGGCGACACCGTCTGGTCTCCCTTCGCCCGGCTGGCCCCGCTCGACGGTCGGCCCGCAACCTGGACGAAGGACCTTCTCATCCGTGCCGCGCATAACGGCCAGTACGCCAAGGTGTCCGCGGCCTCGTTGGTCAGCCTCAATGGTCCGATCGGCGATGATGGCCTCCTTGAAGGTGTGGGTGGGCCGGAGCTGGCCCGGATCCTGACCGAAGACGAGTTCTATACCTGGACCGTCCGGACGGAGGGCGAAACCGTGATTGCCGAGGGCGTCATCAGCCCCAGCCGCGTACACCGGTTCGAGCTCGTGCCCGATTACTTGTGAAGAGAACGCCTGCGGCCCGCGTTAACTTGATCTTGTGCGCGACGATTCATCCTTGTCAGATATTCCGGCATCAATCCCCCGTCCACGGAGCTGGGCAGGGTGAGAGACCGGCGGCTATCATGCAAGTCGTCTTGAAACAGATTTCACGGGCACCCCACAACCTCCGGCAGGGCCTCGCCGGGCCAATGCTGCGCCTGCGCGTCTGGTGCTGGAACCTGAGCCACGTGCAAAAGAAATGTCCTCTTTGCGGCGGATTTCAGCAGTGCGAGGGCTTCTCCCGGGCCTCCCTCCAATGGCGCTGCCAACGATGCGGTCCCTCGGCCCCCTGATCCTGATCGCCGGGCCCAGCGGTTGCGGAAAGTCTACGGTGGCCCGGCTTCTCGCCACCGACATCCACTTTGGCGGATTGATTGCAGCAGTTGGAATGGCTTGGCGGTTGGATCGTCGCTATGGCTGTTACCCGCGATGGCCCGGATGCACGCCGCTATCATGGAGCCATGCTTAAGCATCGTTTTTCCACGGGCTTCACCATCATCGAAATGGTGGTCGTGATCGGACTCATCGCCGCTTTGGCCGGCATCAGCGTACCCGCCACCCTCAGTTACCTGAACAAGAAGCATGATGAAGACGCGTCGAACCGCGCCTCCATGCTCGACGTCCAGAAATCCCGTTACCTGACCGAACAGGGCTCCGCGGCTCTGACCGCCTGGGCGGCCGCCACCGATGATCAGGGCCGTTATGCGCTGCTCAAGTCCTACCTCGTCAATCCGCCCGACAATCTCGGTGCCGGCACCGACACCGCTTCCTACACCCCTCAGGGTTATCGCATCGCCCTCAATGGGCTAAATGATCCGTGCTCCGTCACCAAGCTCAGCACGAGCGCGGTGATCTACCCAAGCAGTGGCGGCGGCATGGCCTACCTGATCTCCGTTTCAGCGAACAACTCGACGATGGGCGCAGTTCTGGGCGGCGGCACCTACCAAGCCAACGAACAGGTCACGGTCCAGGCGCAGCCCTTCGTCGGTTACCGCTTTGTCCAATGGACCGACGGTGCCACGGTCGTGTCCACCGACGCTTCGTTCACCTTCGCTGCGACCGTCGCCCGGGCTCTGACGGCGAACTTCGATGTCTCCGCCGCCGGTGTCTATAACCTGACGCTGCTGCGCAACAACACCCTCGCCGGGACCGCCTCGCCCGGCAGCGGTGGTTACGCCAACGGTTCTGTCGTCACCCTGACGGCCAATCCCAATCCCAGCTGGGCTTTTGACAGCTGGAGCGGTGACATCGGCGGAGCGAACGCAGGTTCGGCCTCGATCAACGTCACCATGAACCAGGACCGGACGATCCAGGCGAATTTCGTCCGCACCACCGTCACCCTCTCGATCGCCGCCAACAACGCCGCCTACGGATCGGTGGCCGGCGGCGGCACCCTGCCAGCCGGCACGGCCACTACCGTCACCGCCACGGCCTACCCGGGGTACGCGTTCGTCAACTGGATCGACGCCGGGAACAACGTGGTCTCGTCGGCGAACGCCTACCAGCTGACCGTAAACGCGAACACCATCCTCACCGCGGTCTTTGCCACCGCCCCCGCCACCGGAGTCACCCCGAATACCTACGGCACCGCGGCCCGGGTGGCGCAATTCACCGTCGATGCCCAGGGCCGGATACTCGGGGCGCAGGAAGTACCCATCGCCATCCCCAACAGCGCCGTGACCGGACTCGGCACCCTCGCGACCCAAAATGCGAACAGCATCGCCGTCACCGGCGGGAGCATTTCCGGGGTGACCTTCACCACGCCCAGCCTCGTCAGCCCGATCATCACCGGCGGCACGATGAATTCCATGTCAATCGGCCCGACGAATCCCTCGACCGCCCGCTTCACCAGCGTCGCGGTCGACGGCCTGGCCGGCACCGGGACGCGGGTACTCGCGGCCGATGCGAGCGGGAATTTCACGCGGACAGCCCTTGATCCGGCGAATATCGCGGGGAACTACGTGCTCAAAGCCGGCGACACCATGACGGGGGCTCTGAATCTTCCGGCGAACGGGCTCGTGGTCGGGACGAATCAAATCGTCGCAGCCGGGGGCAACATCGGGGTAGGGGTTTCGCCGGCGTCGAAGGTGGACGTGAGCGATACGACTTCTGTCACCGCATTCCTCGGGGCCTCGAAAGGAGGACTGCTCCTGCGGGGCAGCGGCACCTACAACGACCTCAACATGATCAGCTTTGCGGATCAGAATCCGCTACTATACGCACGGATCGCTGCGTGGAAGACTTCCAGTGGGAGTTATTTGAGCATCGGGACAAGTAATAACTATGGCAGTGGAATTACCAATCAGGCTCTCACCATCGACTACAATGGCAGCGTCACGATCCCCGGGACTCTGTCGGTGAGGGGACAGGATACCGATGCCCGTTACGTGCTCAAGACCGGCGACACCATGACGGGCAGTCTCACCGTCTCCAATTCTAAGGTGATCGTCGATTCATCCACCGCCACCTACGAGTTGCGCGACGGCAGCGGCAACATCAAGTACCAGATATACCGCAACCCCGACGACTCCTTCAACCTGTACGCCAACGGGGCTGGGAAAGGCGTCTTCGCCTATGCCCCCGGCGTCTCGACGTTCCAATTCCTGCAGAACGTCGGCATTAACATCCCGACGACAGGCAAGGCTTTCGAGGTGTTGGGCGAGATCGCCTCCAGAAATTCTGCGGCCGCGGGTGGACAGGCATCGACGTTTTCCACCGACTCCTCGGGCGCAAACATCTGGGTGAATAATTCCTACAATCCGGCCAGCCCCGGAACCGGCTGGACCCGCGCGATCACGATCTCTCCCAGCAGTTTCAACATCGGCCTCAGGGGTGTGACGTCCCCGACAGCGGCAGTCGATTTTGGGACCACCGTGGCCAACTCGAAAAAAATCATCGGGACCTATACCTCCGGCAATGTCTTCACCGGCATCGGCATGGATGCGGCGTCAGCGGGGGTGCGCATTGCCGGCGATGGCAGCGGCAACAAGCTCCTCGACATCGGCTATTACAGCACCGACGGGGCCTATACGTGGAGCAGCAAGGTGCTGATCGACGGCTCCGGCAACATCACGGCGAATTCCGTCAATGTCGGCGGCCAAAGCACGGATTCCCGGTACGTGCTCAAGGCCGGCGACACCATGACGGGGGCTCTGGGTATATCCGGCACCAATTCCCTGAATTTCCCAACCTACGGCGGCGGATGGTACATGTCCGATGCCACCTGGATGAGGACACTCGCCAACAAGTCGATCTGGACCGGCCCCGGCGTCCTGGGCAGCGATGGAGGATTAACCATCGGCTACGGTGGGGTCACTCCTGCCAGCGGTGGGGCGATCATCGCGGGCAACACGGTCATCGGCGCCAACAGTTCCGAGGCCCGCTTACAGGTGGTCGGGGGAAGTGTGTTTTTCAATCAGACGAGCGATGCCACTGGTGGCATCTACTACGGCGGGGCCGCGAATGGCTTGATCGTCGGGAAGTATTCGACTTCGCCATGGCCCGGAACGAATTCGATCTACCTGCAAGGGTATTTGAATTTTAACGGTACGCGTCTTTACGGCAGCGGCACCTTCCTCGACAATTATAGCTCGGGTAACGGCGCGGGTGCATTCCGCTTGATCCGCAACGATGGTAATCTTTGGGGGTATTATTACGCCGATAATGGCGGCATTGGCATCCTCAGCGGCTCAGGCAACTGGGCTATTCTCGCGTCTGGCGCCGTCAACGCGAACAACACCGATGTCTCATTCTTTACCGATGGCGGAGCCAGAAGAGGGTATTTCAACAGCGGCGGGCTCACGATTGATGGGGCAGACCTAAGCTTCATCAAAGCCAACCCCTATATCAACGCGTCATCTTATTTTATCGCTCCGGGAGGCGCGTATTTCAATTCGGGGACGGTGTATTTCGCCGCCCAGATGCAGGCGCGCGGCGGCATTCATAACGACTCGGGCGCCAATCTGGTGTTGGCTGGCGGGACGAGCGGCACCACTGAGGCCACCGGCAACCTGCAGGTCGACGGCACCCTCCTGGTTGGGGGGCAAAGCTCGGATTACCGGTATGTGTACAATACCACGGCCGCTAATAACAGCGACTTCAACACCATCGGCAATAATTCGAGCAATGTCCTATCCATGTACATGGCTAGTTCGCCCAACCGCCCTCCTAGTGTAACTTATCAGTACGGCACGATCTTGAGTTTCAATCCCGCGGGCGGTTTAGGGCAGGCGCAATTTTATGTCTCTCATGCCGGGAACGACCTGTGGTTCCGCGGTGGATGGGGCAACGGGGGAAGTTGGCAGACCTGGAACCGCGTTCTCACCGATCAAATCTACAACAACTACGTTCCTACGTTGAGTGGATCTGGCGCGTATGGGACCTGGGGCATCAGCATCACCGGCAACTCCGGCACCACCTCTCAGCGCACGTTCTCCAACGTCCGCACCGACGGCATCAATCGCGGCAGCTACGGGTCCATCTCGGTATCCGGGTCGAGCAATGGCTGGGCCGGCATCGATTTCGCCGACGCAAGTTCGACCTTCATGGTCCGGAATTCTGATGGATACTCCGGGATTTACCGGAATAACAACACCTGGCTTTGGACTTTCGACGGGACGGGCTCGTTAGTTAACGGCACGGTGCCATGGTCAAGTGTGTCTGGGCGCCCGGGCATCAGCGGCACTTGGAATTGGTCGGCCCAGGGAGGCCAGCCCTCGTACCTATGGGGAAGCAACGATGGCGCCAATATGTACGTCTGGAATCCATCCAACTTCGTGGTTTCCAATGTCACTGCCCTCGCCGGCACCTGGGACGGGCTCAATTATTTCCGCTCCAATAAGGGCAGTGGCACGTATGTTGCCGGACAGATTAATTACGCCCTGATGGCTTATTCCAGTGACAGCGGAGCCGCGGCCATGTCATTTCACCGCGGCGGATATTATGCGGTCAATTTCGGACTCGATCCCGACAACGTTATGCGGATCGGCGGATGGTCGGCCCCGGCTAATCGCTGGCAACTCGACTGCAACTCGGGTAACGAAACGGTTGCCGGCAGCGTGACGGCGCCCTCGTTCAACGCCACCTCTTCCCGCCGCTGGAAGGAACATATCCAGACGCTGCCCAACTCCTGGGCGATCGAGATCGCCAATCGCCTCGAACCGGTTTCCTACGAGTGGAAGGAAGGTTTCGGCAAGGGCGGACACGACTTCGGCTTCATCGCCGAGGACGTTTCTACGGTCGTTCCCGAGGTCGTGGGCCGGGATGCCCATGGCGAAATCAACGGTCTCGACTACGGACGACTCTCCACGATCGCCATCGGCGCCGTCAAGGAACTCACCGCCATCACCCAACGGCAGGAACGGGAGATCGCCGAGTTGAAACGCGAACGCAGTCGGCCGCCAGGAATTTGGCTGGCCGCGATCGCGATGCTGCTCGGGGGCGGGGCATTCGCCAGCGGAGTCGCTTTTTATATCCGCGCCCGGGTCCTATTTTCGAAGCAATCCCGCACCCTCTAGTATCTACGCTCCCGCCCCACCATGAAAACCATCCGCTTTTTCCCTCTCGCCCTCGGTCTATTGCTGGCGGTTTCCGCCCACGCCGAAACGCCGACTGATATGATGCGATCCATGAGTGCCTCCGGCGTGCTGACCTTGGGCAGCGACCAGACCTCAGCGGCCCTTGTTTTCAAGAACACCGGCGACCATCCAGTCATCATCGAGCAATTGTTTGTTGGGCCCGATTCATTCGCAGGCCCACTAACCGTGCCAGCCAAAGACGTGATCCGCAAGGAATTCACCGGCAAGGGAGCCCGTGCCTGGCCGGGTATTGATCAGGCGGACGTGTCGGTGGCCATCCAGGGGGTGTCCGGTCCGGTATCGATCGGAAAGGTCATGGTCGTGAGCCATGCAGTCGCGATCACCCTTGGTCAACCCCGGACATCTGCGACGGACGCCTCCCGGATGATTGTTTCCAACCCGGGCGGGGCGGTCGCGAGAAAGGTCGATACGGTTCCGGCCGACAAGATGCAAACATTGCAAAAGCGCCTGGATGCGCTGGAGACCGAGCAGGCCGTTACCGTGGCCGGGCTGATCGCCCTGGCGGCCGGGCTTGCGTTTACCTTCGCCAGTGCCTGCCGGCGCCGGCGCACATCATGACCACGATTCATGCCCTTCGTAACCCCGGCCATCCATCACAACCATGCGCTCCCTCCTGACCTTGCTTTCGCTCACGCTCCTGGTTGCCGCGGCTTACGCCACGGACCATCAGGTCCATGCCATCCGGCTCGCACCCGATGGTACCGAGACCTCGATCGACGTTGCCTTCCCCCTCACGGCCAAACAGGAAGTGGGCAGGCATATCACCGAGTCCCGCCCTCTCCCCGGAGTGGAAGGCGCCCCGGCGCAAACCATGGAGGCCGGATGGCATTGGGTCACTTCGCCCGATCAAAACGGCGGCTGGTCCATCTTCCTTTCGTACACATGGATTACGGCCGACAAGGACGGGAAACCATTTCTTCTCACCGACCAATATCTCGGGAGCTGGCATCCGGATACCGGATTCGCCCCGAGTCCGCCGGCGCGCGTGAAGATTACAGTCACTCCCGCCACCCCTTAGCCCGATTGACCGGCATGCTGCACTCATTGACCCATGAACTTACCGCGCGTCATCGCATGGAGCGTCTGTTTGGCCTTGGCCTCGGGCCGGGTGGCCTACGCGGCGAGCAATCTCAATGCGGCCGGAGCCGATCTGGATACGCTCTACACGTTCAACGTCGGCGGGACGACGACACCGGCGCTCACGGGTTTCAAGGCCGCCGGCACCGACATCAATACCCGATACTACCCACTCGTGAACGGGGGATCGGCCCGGGCGAATATCGGCATGATCGCCGCGAGCGGCCAGGATCTCAGCCAGATTTTCGCCGCCAAAGGCACGGTCTATGTTCAGGGAACCTCGTATCCGTTCACCTATACCGGGGCCAATCAGACGTGGACCGTCCCGGCCGGAGTCACGAAAATCACCGTCAAGGTCTGGGGTGCCGGCGGCGGCAACGGATTCATCTCCACCGCCGGCACCGGCGGCTTCTCCAAAATGGATGTCGCGGTCAGCCCGGGGCAGACGATCACCATCATGGTCGGCCAAGGCGGCTCGTACATGGGCACGAACACCTATGGCGGCGGTGCCGGCCATGGCTACAACGGCCAGGGTAACGGCGGAGGCCGTTCGGAGGTATCCGGCACCGGCTGGCGCATCGTCGCCGGCGGCGGCGGCGGATCCGGCGACGCCAATGGATCGGGCGGATCCTCGACCGGCGGCAATGGCGGCGGGGCCAATCAAAACGGCACCAATGGTGGGTCCACCACCAATGGACAAGGCGGTGGCGGCGGCACCACCACGGCCGGCGGTTATTCCGGCAAGAACTGGGGCATCAATTACACCGACCCGGCTGGCGCCGGAACCGCCAACAACGGCGGCGACTGGTCGTTCGTGGTCGGCCAAGCCCCCGGCGGCGGTGGCGGCGGCTACTATGGCGGCGGCGGCGGCGGGGGCAATGGCGCCGGCGGCGGCGGGGGATCCGGTTACGCGACCGGCGGCACGAATGTTTTCGGCAATACCGGACGCTACACGGCTGATTCCGAGTATAACGGCACCGCCAGCGCCGTCCAGAATCCGGGCTATGTCGTGATCGACACCTGGACCTTGCTGCCGTGACTTCTTTTCTGGCCGCGGGTGAGTGATCGACGCCGGCTGCTATCTCACCGGATGTGACCACCCGATCGGCCGAGGAAATCTCCGACTACTGCCTGAACCTGCACTTCCCATCCTGGGATACCCTCGGTCGGGAGGAAAGTTCGCTCCCGGCCGATGTCTCCGTCGCAGGATTGGTGTACGCCGAGGTGGATCTGCCTGTGCGAAACATCACCGGCCTCGATGATCCGACGGTGGAGATCGATGAAGTCAAAGTCGGCGAGTATGCCCGACGCTGCAAACAAGGAGTACCGATGCCGCCGCCGGTACTCGGCTCGGACCTGACCCCCATCGACGGCTGGCATCGTTGCCTCGCCCTGGTGAAGGCGGGGATCCCGCGCCATCGGTTCTGGGTGCCCGCGAATTTGCTTCCGGCGATCGTGGAGGCCGGGAACTCCGGGCGTCCATCCGTCTAAACCTCCCCACGGGCAACCAGGCTTTGCCAGCGCATCCTATCTTTCCCCCGCGCCATGAAGCAGTGCCTGCTCGCTTGCCAGCCTTGCCGTCCCCGAATGCGCCGTACTGGTCACCGGCGGCTATTGCCGGCTCACCGTGAACCGGGCCGGATGGTCACACTGGACGATCTGAGGAATGGCCCGCGCCGCGTCCGGGCTGCCGAGACCAACCGGGTGTTCATGCTATCGGCCGTGATCCATGAAAGCGGGTTCGTGGGTGTCGCCGGTTACGAAATCGGGTCGATGAGACCCGCGGACTCGCAACACCGGCTGGTGGCGGCCGGAACCCGGTACGACTGGTTTTCGCGCCTCGTGCTCGATTGATACCAGGGAGGCGGCGAGGGGAGGCCTCGGCTAACTTATCCGGTAACATGAATACCCTCACCGGCGCCATCCTCCTGCTTCTGCTCGCCGTCCAATTCTACCTGTGGCTCCGACTCTACGACCGTTTCAGATCGGAGACGGAGGAACTGGTCGCCTACGTCAGAGAGCGCTACGGGGAAGACTTGAGCGGTGGAATCCCGGATTTTGCCCGGCGTTATCCAGCGCTCGTCCGCCGTCTCAACCAGTTGTTGCATGACGGACCCGAATCGATGTGGCGGCTGTTCGCAAGGCTGGGCCGAGGCCTGCTCACGGGCATGCGGAGGCACCTGCATCACGAAAAGCCGGCGCCGACTGAATTCCGCGCTTGAGCCGTCTGTAATTTGGAATCCTTGGCGAATGGATCGGCCCGCGAGAAAGCCCGCCAACCGGCCTTCGGGGCGGGCCGCTATCATGGTAGCAATGCCGGCCTCATCCGCAGCGCAGCATCGAAATTGGCTCCACCCGAATGATCCGAGCCGGCCTTGTTGGGGCTTCTTCCGGGATGTGCTCGGCGATCAGGATATCCGGCCCCAGCGGACGACCGCCGAGGCCCGCGATCAGCTGCGAGACTTGTTGGTGCGCTCTTTCCGCGACCGGCCCTACCGGCTCTTGAAAAAGGCCCTGTACTCCAGCCCCACCAGTCGCGGGCAGATTGAGCGGTTCGTCCGATGCCTGCGCACCGAGGGAGGCGTGAGCGAACGACCCGCGCGACGCTTCGACGATCCGGAGGTCAAGACCGGCCGACGGAACGACGAAGGCGACCCCTATCGGCGCGAGGCCCTTGATTACATTGCCTCGCATCTCTGGGAGATGGGCGACGGCAAGCCGCTTGATCCCAGCCAGGTGGTAAACAGGGAGTACCGCGCCATGGGTACGTCGACCAAGGAACCGATCAAGGCCTGGTTGCCGGAAAAGCTTGGCGTCATCACCTACTTGCGCGCACGCACCGGTCATGTCCTCCAGGAGTATTATGACACCCTGGCCGGCCGGAATTATCATCTCTCGCTGGACCGGCTGCGCGAGGGCTACCTCCATTTTGACGAGGAAGGAGGCGTGGGCCGGGTCTGGAGGATGGAACTGAACGAGGAAGGCCGGCTGGTCCAGGTCGGCCGGGGAGAATCGCGCAGGCCGCCGAGTCTGGACGACGACCTGGCGATTGAAACCAGTCGCGAGCAGGAGCGACGGGAACTCCGCGCCGCCACGCCGGTCCCAAGCCGAAACCCCCACCGGGCCGATCGCCGTTCCCCCGCCGAGCGGTTCGAAGAGGAATGCAAACTAACCCGCCAAGAGCATCCCGGAGACTGGCCCCTGCGCCTTTTCGACCCGATCTTCCGGGTGACGAGCTACGGCGAGGGGCGCAAGGTTTCGTGGCAGTACGCGGCCGCACGACGGCTGGTCGAGCGCCTGCGCTTTTATCTGCCGGATTTTGCCCCGCCGCGGCACATCAATGACCCCAAGGACGAGCCCAACCTCATCGAGCGCATGCAACGCTGGCCGGGTATCCCGCCTTTCACCGCCGCCTTCCCGGAAATTGTCGAGGCTTCCTGGAAGTGTCGCCATCAGCTGCGCGGGATCGAGCGCACCGCCCGGCGCCCCGGCAAGGCGAAGTTCGCCGTCGCCCGGTTCTTCGATCAGAACGTCCTGCAAGCTTCCAGACCCGATACCCCGGCGGCACCGGCCACCGCCGCGGCCCACCGCGCGGTTGTCACTGCCCAGATAGCATTGACTGATCTCATGAGCGGAGCCGGTCAGATCCCCGCCCTCGAGGCCACGCGCTCCGACTACGCCTTCCTCACCCAACGCACCCGTCAGCCGTTGAACGAACGCCTCGCCGGCGCGGCCCTGTCGGAAGAACTCCAGCGACTGGCCGGGCTTTTTTGCTTTGAGCTGAGAATCCAGCGCGGATCCGGCCCCTGGATGGCCAAACTGATCGAACAAGCCCGATGGGACCCAGCCAAAATCATGTTCGGCGATCTGCTGTGGAATGTCGCCGGCACCATGTCCCGGATCCAATCGTCATCAGGCCCCGCCCGAAAGGCTGACCGCTCACCCGAAATCTGAGCCTGTCTTTCCGATCCGGCTTGCACTAACTTCGCCCCAACATGAATCAGCTTCTGCCCCGCGACCTGCCCGACACTCCGGTTCACCTGTTTGAGGAAACCGGCGATGAGCGAATTTCGGCAGAGATCACCACCGCATTGGAACAGCCAACGGCGGCCAATCCCAAGCTCTTTCGTCGCCTGGCCTGGCGGCCCGGCCTCTTCGCCTCATTCTACGACATCCTCGGCGACCTGCAGTCCCAGGCGGAGGCGGCCGTGGCTGATCCCGTCCTGGCCCTCAATATCGTGGAGGCCCGTCCCGAACTTTTGCCCGTCTTTTGGGGGCGGATTACGGCCAGCTTGGCCGCGACTGAGCAACTCGTGAAACTTGCGCGCGCCCGGCCCGACGAATTTGACGCCCCTGACCTCGGGCCGAAACTGCTGGCCAACGACCCCCTGCGCCATCGCCGGGCGCTCGCGGATGACAAGGCCGCGTTCGCCAAGCTCGAACGGGATATTCTCGCCCAGGCCAGCCAGCGACGACTCGAATCCCCCGCCTGGGCTATGGCCTGGCTCGGGCGCGCACAGGTGCCCCTTGATCATCCGCTCGACCCGGCGCTCACCGCCATCCTTCTGCTGGACGAGGAGTATACCT
Source organism: Opitutaceae bacterium (assembly GCA_028688225.1). GTDB lineage: Bacteria > Verrucomicrobiota > Verrucomicrobiia > Opitutales > Opitutaceae > Fen-1467. The sequence continues at coordinate 14,886 of JAQTYQ010000046.1, forward strand.
ATCACGCCATCCGCCTGCTGCGGGATCGCCAGGCGGAACCGATCGTCTGGGAGGGCTTGGAGCAGGGTATCCGATCACCCCGCTGGGCCTACATTGCGCTGCGAACCGCGGTGCTTTCGCGGGACAATGCGCGCTGCGAACAGATCCTGGCCCGGCATCCGGCCTGGATCATTGAATACCTTGGGGAAAGCGACGCCAACTATGCGCAGGACGAGGCTGCCTTCCAGTCCTGTCGCGGGGCCGCCCCTGACCACGAATTGATCGAGGACCTTGATTACTGGATGCACCTGCGGACCTTGATCAAGGACTTGGACCAAACCCAGCGGTAACCCGCTGGGCAGATTGAGCGCGCCCCCTGCCGAGGCAACGCGAACAACCTGTGTGTTTCCCGCCCATAGGAATACGGCGCCAGGGCCACGGTTTCAAATCGTATAATTTCGCTCGCGGTTAAGCCAGGGCAAGTAGCGATAGCTACATTACTTGGGGGATTATTCACATTTGCGTCGGTATCGGACCAGTGGTTGTCGAACTGACCCGCAGCGTTATTCCCAATCCGGTGTATCCCCGTGATCCCACCAGCCAGCCTGTCCGGCGGGCGGCTATCATGGTGCCATGGTCATCGAAAGCCTGCTCAGCGCCGCCGTTGAACTGGGAGTCAAACTCCTCGGCCGCCGGCGCGAGAATCCGGCGCCAGCAGACATCTCCCGCATGGTCGAGGCCATCCGCGCCGCCGCCCGCCAGCACTGTCTCGGCGATCTCCGGCGCACCCACCCCGGGTATTTCCGGCGGGAGGTCCTGATCGCCGAGGCCAGCACCGGCACGCCACCCTTGCATGAGATTGCCCGTCAGGGGCAGCTCGCCGATCTGCCCCGGCGGCTCTTGACCGCCGACCTGCTGCAGCACCTGCGGGATGGCAATGCCTCGACCCCGCTCCATGAGGCGGCCCGCGAAGGGCATCTCGACCAGATACCACTGTCGCTGCTGACGCCGGATTTCCTGGCGATGACGGACGCCAAGGGCCGGACTCCCGTCCATTGCGCCGCCTACGCCAAGCGGCTCAACCAGGTGCCCGCCGCCGGCCTGACCGGCGAATCCCTGCGACGGACCGATTACACCGGACGGACGGTATTCCATCTCGCGGCGCTCGTGGGTCATCTCGACCAGATCCCGGACCACCTGCTGACCGCTGAAGCCATGTGCCAGCCCAATCGATATGGCGGCAACCCCCTCCATGATGCCGCCTGGGCCGGCAATCTCGATCAGGTGCCGGCGCGATTGCTGACCACCACGGCCATGTCCATGCGCAATTGCCAGGGCTGGACGCCCCTGGACGTCGCCGCCGCGCGCGGTCGTCTCGCCAGCGTCCCGACCACCTTGCTCAACGCCGAGGCCGTCGGCCGGCGCGATCGCTACGGCTGGACCATCCTCCACACCGCGGCCGCGAACGGTTTTTTGCATCACACCCCGGCGGCCATCCTCACGCCGGAGAACATCCTCACCCCGGATCGCGAAGGCCGGACACCCCTGCATCTGGCCGCAGCAATGCATGAGCTGGCCCTCCTGCCTTCCAGTTTGCTGACGAAAGAGGCGCTCTCCATCCGCGATCACGACGGACGGACACCGCTCGATTACTTCCCGAAGGCCGCCCTGCCGAAGAAACTACGCAGACCGGAGCACAAGCGCGGTGCCGCCGGAACCCCGATGAATGAACCGGCGCCTTCCGCCGCGCAAAGGCTCGCGGACGTCGAGCATACCCTGGCCCAAGACGCGAAGGGCAGGGGACCGGCCGTCGATTAAGCACCGCCCCTGCAACCGGCGGCTATCATGGAATCATCCATGCCAAACATGCCCGCAGCCAAGCGCCCGACTCCGACAGGCCCCAGGGAACCGGAACCAGTGATCGGAGGGAAATGGACCCACAAGGCCACGGGCCGGCCGTTCGCTCTTTCTGCGTCGGACCAGGAAGCCAACGAACTCCGCCTGGTGTCCACGCAGGATGGCGACCATTGGCGAGGCACCCTGCAGGAAGCCCTCACGCTCTTCTCCCCCGGCCGCGCGGCACTGGCATGAAACCGCTCCAGATGTCGATTGCCTTGGACGATGACGTGGCCGGGTTAGCCGCCCGATTACCAACCATCGATTGCGATTCCGCACCCTGGCCCCTGCCTTACACGCCCGAGGAATCGGTTCGGGCCAGCCGCGATTGGAAGGCCACCTGCGGACCCCATGCCATTGCCGCGGCCACGGGCGTTTCGCTCGATGAGGTTCGCGATACCCTTGCCGATTACAAGGGTTGGATGTCGCCCACGCAGGTTGAGAATTCCCTCACGGTTCTCGGGGTTGCGTTTCGCCGGACAAGCCACCTGCAGACCAAAGCCCTGTGCGACGGTCTGAACCGCCTGCAGTGGGCGGGCCCCTGGCTCAATCCCGGCATGCCACCCTTTACCGCCTACCGTCACACGCATTGGATCGCGCAGCGCGCCGGCTGGGTGCTGTGCACCGCCACGGCGCCGGCGCAATGGATTCCCATACTCATCTGGCTCAAGTCCGTCGGCTCGGTCCGCAACCGGGGATCTGAGCCGTGGCACATCACCCACCACTACGAGTTGATCCCGACGCAGCAACTTTCCGATGCGCACTAATCTTTTCATTGCAGGGTGGAGGAGTCCGGAGTCCTCGCTAGCCCCATTCGCTAGAGACCGCTGGTTCAAATCCAGCCCCTGCACCCACTTCAGTTTTCAAGAGTCAGGTTGGTGTTGGTGAGGAAAGTTATGATAAGGCATGAAGGTCATGCGAGGACGGCGGATAGTTCTGAACGCCTTAACCCTTTTGTCCCCGATGAAGGACGGAAACGTTTCGATAAGAGCCGGAGCGTTTTCACATGCTTATGACAATTTCGCGCCTCCCCCCGCCCGCCCGGCCGCTATCATGGCAGCTGTCACACGCGAAATGCCTCCGGTGACTTTCTATTTCGACAACCATGAGTAGGTTTCCTCAGGACGCCCCGCGAGCGGTATGACTATCCCTTCCACTCCGTTACCGGCGATGGCGCCCCCGGCGACCATCCATCCCATCCTGCTGACCTGCGATGGAGAAGGGCGACTGCTGCGGTGGTCAAATCCAGGACCAGCCGGCATTCCGCCCGGCTGGTCGGAACCAACCCGGGATGGATTGGGCCGGAATTGCCTGCCGCCGGACGCACGGAGCCTTTGGGACGAAGTTTTCAACCGGGTCCGCCGGTCGGGACGATCTCAGGCGTTCGATTTTCTACCGCCCGCCGGCATCGCTCCCTGGCGCGTAGCTTTGCACCGACTGGACGGACCGGAGGGCGGCCCGCACTATCTGGCGACGCTCAAACCAGCGAGCCTGGCGTTTTCGGAGACGGCTGATGACCGGCGCGCGGCGGAACTATCGGCCATTCATGATTTTTCCCCCACCATGATGGTCCTGCTGGATCAGGAGATGCGGGTGCGCCGCATGAATCTCGCCGCGATGGAATTCGCCGAAATCACGGAAGCCGACGCCGGGAATCTCTCGCCCGGGCGCATCTTGGGCTGCATCGAAGCCCTGCATCATCCGGAAGGCTGCGGCCATGGGCCCAGTTGCCCGACCTGCCCCCTGCGGACCATCATCCTCGACACCCTGCAGCACGGAGCCATCCATCGGCGGGTCAAGGCCTCCCCGGCCCTGATCGCCGGCAAGCTCGCGCAGGAAAAAACCGTCCTCGCCTCGACGGCGCCACTCACCCTCCATGGCGAAAAACTGCTGCTGCTTTACCTCGAGGACATCACCGAGCAGGAGCAGCTGGCCCGCCAATTGCGGCAGTCCCAGAAAATGGACGCGTTCGGCCAGCTGGCCGGCGGCGTGGCCCACGATTTCAACAACATCCTCACGGCCTTCCAGATGTCGCTCGATCTGCTCAAGCTCGAACCGGGGGTCACCCCGAAGATGACCGACCAGCTGGAGCAACTCGCGCTGATCTCCAACCGCGCCGGAGACCTGACCCGGCAGTTGCTCATGTTCAGCCGGAAGCAGCCGGTCCGCCAGGCGCCGCACGAGCTCAACCAGCTGATCGACACCCTCCTGAAGATGCTGCGGCGGCTCCTGGGGGAAAATATCGCCATCGAATTCAAGCGGTCGGACCGGCCCTGCTGGATCGTCGCGGACCAGGGCATGATCGAGCAAGTGGTGATGAACCTTTGCGTCAACGCCCGGGATGCGATGCCCGACGGGGGCCGCCTGATGATCTCCACGGAGGCGACCGAGCTGACATCCCCGATGGGGCAGGCCCATCCCGGAGCCTATGCCGTCCTGCGGGTCGCCGACACCGGCACCGGCATGAGCGACCAGGTCAAGGCGCACATCTTTGAACCGTTTTTCACGACCAAGGAGGTCGGGAAGGGAACCGGATTGGGGCTCGCGACCGTCTTCGGCATCGTTCAGCAGCACCAGGGGGCCATCGCCGTCGAAAGCGCCCCCGGCCAGGGCACCCAGTTCAGCATCTTCCTGCCGCTCACCGTGGAACCGGACCCGAGCCGGCCGGGGTTCACTTTGGAGACGCAGATTCCGGGACGAGGCGACGCGATCCTGCTCGTGGAGGATGATCCCCATGTCCGGATCCCCGCCGCCCAACTGCTCTCCCGCCTCGGCTACCGCGTGACGGCGGCCGACTGCGGGGCCGAGGCCCTCCAGCGCTGGGCGGAAAGAAACGGCGCCTTCGACCTGCTGATCTCCGACGTCATCATGCCCGGGGGCATGAGCGGATGGCAGCTGGCGGCCCGGCTGCGTGAATCCCGGCCGGCCCTGCCCGTCATCATCACTTCCGGTTACGACAGCGACCCGCGGGCCGAATCCGAGCTGACCCGCTGCGGCTACGGTTTCGTCCGCAAGCCTTATGCGAGCATGGACCTCGCGGCCGTGGTCCAGACCAGCCTCCATCCGCACTGAACCGTCTCCTCCCAGGCGGTTCTTCGCCGGCGGTATCTTCGCCGGATGAGCGCCATGTTCACGATCCAATGGATGGGAAGAAGGCGGGCGGAAGATGGCCATATCCACCTCTGGGGCTACGGCTGTTTCGATGGAGGGACCTACACCTTCTGGCGACTGAAACGCACGGACCCGATCCAATTCAAAAATCTCCAGTCCTACTCCCATCATCCGCACCGAAGTAGCGGGGGCGAAGGCATCGAAGCCATGGTGGCGGAGAAGCGGCACCGGGGTTATCTGGCGCTCAGGCTCCATCCCTCGCGCCGACGGCACCTCCAGTCTGCCTTCCTCGTCGCGGTTGCGTTTACGGGCCTCCATCGCGGACGCAAAGCCGCCTGAACATGGGCGGCCCGGCGGGCCGCTATCATGGAGTAGAACCTCATGCGCCATGAGTGAATCACCTAAGTCCGCCATCCACCTTTCACCGGCCCTGGCCGCGGCCATCCACGAAGAATGCATCGCCGCGGGAGCCCCGGACGATGAGCCCGAGGCAGTCTTCGCCGCCGTCACCCGGGTTTACCCACTGCGGCCGGACTCTTTTACCTCCGGAGACAGCCCGAAAGCCCGGCCGTTCAGGGCCGAGATGAAGGCTGCCGCTGGAGCGCCATTTCGCGCTGAGAGCGTAAACCACGCTCCTGCCTCTAAGAATGTTATCTTTAGATTACATAGTCCAAATGTATCGTTACCCATTAACCATACCGGGCCCAAAGTCATGCGCATCCACCGACCCGGCTTCCGCCGGAGCGTTCGCGGTCCTGCTCCGGGCCTGTCGCTGCCGGCTTGAGCCCCGGGCGGACACCAACCGGAACCTCTTCGGCTTTGCCGACGGGCGCCGCTGGGTGTGGAACGCCTGCGTGGCGTGGGCGGCCGAGGCCGAGCTCGCGACAAGAAGCGCCGGCGCGCGCCGGGCTCCGGAAAGCGCGTTTTCCCTGGCCTGCCTGAGCCGGCTGCTGGACCAATGGGCGGCCGAAAACCCCTGGCTGAAGCGGGCGCCCAAGCAGCTCCTCCAACAGTCGCTCCATGATTTCATCAAGGCGCGGAGAGCGTTCCTGACCGGCGCGGTCCCGCGCCCGCCGCGCTTCCAGAAGGCCCGCGACGCCATCCCCACGATGCGCTTCCCCCAGCACGCGCGCCTCAACCAGGACGCCGTCTTTCTGCCGAAACTCGGGTGGATCAAATACCGCAACTCCTTCAACGGGGGCCGAGGCGTCCCCTCCGGCGAACTGCGATCGGCCACGGTCAAGTTTGAGGACGGGCACTGGTTTGTCTCGCTCCTCCTGCAGCAGGCCAAGCCGGCGGCGGCGGCCGCGCCCCTCGCCGCCCTCGGCATCGACTACGGCGTGAAAAACACGCTGGCGCTCTCCTCGCGGGTCGTCCTGCAGGCCCCGCTGATGACGGACGCCGAGGAGTATCGCATACTCTTTCTGGAACGGCGGGTCGTCCGCTGCGCCGCCGACTCCAACCGGCGCGCCCTGGCGCAGCGGCGCCTTAATCGCTTTCGTTCACGCATCAGCCGTCGCATTCACGATTGGCGCCACAAGACCACCACCACGCTGTCCAAGAACCACGGACTGATCGCGGTGGAGGCCCTGGCGCTCCAGAACATGACGGCATCCGCCCGGGGCACGGTCGAAGCCCCCGGCACCAACGCGGCCCGGAAGGCCGGGCTCAACCGGGCTCTCCTCGAGCCCGGCTTCGGGATCATCCGGCAGCAGATCGCATACAAGCAAGCGACGCGGGGCCACGCGTTCATCCAGGTGAACCCGGCCCACACCTCGCAGACCTGCCCGGAATGCGGCCACATCCACGCCGACAACCGGCCCGACCGCGACCACTTCAGGTGCGTCTGCTGCGGGCACGCGGACGACGCCGACTTCGCCGGCGCCCGCAACGTCCTGCGTCGGGCCCAACTCCAATCTCTCCAATCTCTGGCGGAACTCCCCGAGACCGTCTTGGCGGCCGGACATGGCCGTGACTGCGCGCCGGCGGCGAAAGCCGCCAGAGCCCACAGGGGCTCCCACCCGCGAACCAACCCTTTGCTCACGCCGCGAGGCGGGAGCAAAGGGAATCCCGGGCCTGAAGGCCCGGGAGGATGTCAAAACCACCAGGGGGAGACGCCCTTCGATCCGGAAAACCCCGCCGATATGCTCGTGCGAGCCATGGTCATCGCCGATGCCGCCGAAACCTCCAGCTGACCATGAGCGCCGTCATCCTTGACACCAACATCTACCTGCGGGCCACCGCCCTCGAAATGGCCGATGCGGAAGCCGTCTTCCTCAACTCCTCCCGCCACGACCGGGAGTCGTCCCCGGAGGAACAGGACGCGCGAAACTCCCGGCACGCCTTCGGCGCCCCGGGGATGGCAGGACCATCCGGATGCTCCCGCCACTGGTTAAACCCGCCTCAAGCCCAATAACTTACCTCCGCATGAAACTTCTCATCAAGCGCCTCACCCCGACGGCATGCCTGCCCGCGCGGGGCAGTCTCCAAGCCAGTTGTTTCGACCTGCGGGCTGATCAGCCAGGAATGCTCCAACCCGGGCAGCGCATGCTGGTCAAGACCGGAATCGCCGTCGAGGTCCCTCCGGGCTTCGAAGTGCAGTTGAGGCCGCGGAGCGGCCTGGCCTTGAAGCAGGGTGTTTCCATCGTCAATACGCCGGCCACCGTCGACAGCGATTACCGGGGTGAGGTCGGAGTCATCCTGATCAACCACGGCCAGGAACCCTTTGCTTTTTCGGCCGGCGACCGGATCGCCCAGATGGGGGTCTACCCCGTCGAACTTTGCGAGGCCCAGGAAGTCGAGGACTTGAGCGAGAGCAAACGCGGCGCGGGTGGCTATGGCCATACCGGCATCAAGTAAGATCCCAAGCCGGATCACTCCCCCCACGCATGGACCGCCGCCTACCCGAACCTCCCGCAATGCCCGCCGGTGAATCCGTGCGCGGCCTGATCGAGCGCATCCGGGCCGTCCTCAAGTCCAGCCTCGGCGCCGATCTGGTGCTGCATGGCGTGGTCACCGGATTCCGGAACTCCGGGTATTTCGACCTGCAGGACGAAAAGGACCAGCGCCTTTCCGTCTCCGCCAGCTACTACGGACGCGAGGAGGTCCTGACCCCGCTCGCCGAAGCCGGCTTCCCGGTGCAGGACGGCCTGCCGGTCATGCTCCGCGGCTACGCCACCCTGTCCAACGCCCGGGCGCAGGTCCGCTTCATCATCACCGGGGTCGTTCCCCAGTACACGCGATCAATCCTCAAAAGCCGTCGTGACGAGACCAACGAACGGCTGGCCAAGGAAGGCGTGTTTGAACGCCAGCGCCAGCTCGCCTTCCCCCTCCTGCCGCGCGGCCTCGGCATCGTGACCAGCGAGCGGGGGGTCGTCTTCGAGGACCTGCGCCGCGCCCTCGCGGCCGCCGCCTTTCGCTTCGATTATGTCTGGATCCGCTGCGCCGTGCAGGGGCCGGAGGCCGTCCGCGACATCCCCCGCGCCATCACCGAGCTCGCCCGGCATCCGCGGGTCGGGGTGATCTGCCTGTTCCGCGGGGGCGGCTCGGCCATGGACCTGGACGCCTTCAACACCTACGAGATCGCCCGCAGCATCTGCGACTGCCCCAAGCCGGTCCTCTGCGCCATCGGCCACCGCAATGACGAATGCTCGGCGCAGGATGTCGCCTTCCGCAATTGCCACACCCCGAGCCTGCTCGGGGAATTCCTCGCCTCCCGCATCGAGGGTCTGCGCCAGCGCGTCACCGGCTGGGTTGAAATCGTGGCCCGGCGCATGCGCGAAGCCCAGCGC